>NZ_CP010429.1:5083750-5431875 GCF_000974425.1 Spirosoma radiotolerans | reverse complement strand
TGGAGTTGGTAATATCATGACCAGGCTTAGCGGCTCATTGGGTGTGAAAGGATACATGTCTCAGAATGGTATTCTGGGGCACAATATCCCCGGAAGACTCCTGGTGCAGGAGATGCCTTATGAGCGAAATCAATTGCTGGTGATGACCTCTGACGGGTTATACACGCGGTGGAATCCTGCGCGTTATCCGGGTATTGTAAATTATGATCCGTCTGTTTTAGCGGCCCTGATTTACAAAGAATGTGCTCGCCATACTGATGACATGTCGGTGTTGGTGAGTAAGCTTTACTAACGTTATGCATGAGTTGACAAAATTAATGCTGGATAATGAAATGGACCTGATTCTGGTTCATAAGCGCAGCATGAAACTAGCCGAGTTGGCAGGGCTTTCATTAGCCGCTCAAACAACCTTTGCAACGGCTGTCTCGGAGGTTGCCCGACTGGCCGTAATCAGTGGCGAGCAGGCATCATTACGGTTGGGCGTGAAGAGCAACGACACAAAAGGCTGGCGCATTTTTGCTTACTTACACGACCGTCGGGAGTATTCAGCGGGGACCTTTGAAGCAGCTCTGGCACACGCCCGACGGCTGGTCGATGACCTTAGCATTCAGGTAAATGGAAAGGGGACCGAGATTCAGCTGTACTGCGCCGTTCAGGATTCGAAATCGGTTAATTCAGACCGCATCCATGGGTGGAAAAAAACATTCCTACGGGAGCCTCCTGCCTCTCCCTACGATGACATCAAACGCAAAAACAGCCAGCTCCAAGAACTGGCTGAGCGGCTTGGTCAGAGTGAACAGCAGTACAAACAGGTAACCAATTCATTGCCGTTGCTGATTTTTTCAATGACGTCAACTGGGCGGTTAACGTATGTAAACCAGGGATTTACCAATTTCTTGGGTAAATCGATGGAAGAACTGAATGAAGAAAGCTGGCTTCGTCATTTTCACGACGAAGACTACATCGACCTAACGCGGATTTGGGCGGATAGTATTGCTGCTGGTTTGCCCTTTAAAGGGGAAGGGCGCCTGCGTAATCGTCTAACTGGGAGTTATGTCTGGCATCTGGTTTCCGCTACGCCACTCCGGGATGCCAGTCAGGAAGTGATTCACTGGACCGGGTTTCTGGCCGATATTGATGTGCAGAAGGGTATTGAACAGACACTACGGGATAACGAAGAGTTACGGCAAAACAAGAGTCAGTTGGAAACTAGCCAGCAACAACTGGCCGACGATATCGGCGAATTGAGCCGGAGCAATACCGAACTATCGCAGTTCGCCTATGTTGCCAGCCATGATTTGCAGGAACCACTGCGTAAAATTCAGGCGTTTAGCAGCATGCTGACGGAACAGTATGGCCCGGCGCTCGATTCAAACGCACAGGATATCATTCGCCGAATGCAGATGGCTACGGGTCGTATGCAGGAGTTGATTCGGGGACTTCTGGCGTATTCGCGGCTTAATACCGAAAAGCATTCCTTTCATGTGGTGTCTCTTTCGGCCCTGGTAGCCGAGGTGCAGGGCGATCTGGAAACGGCCATTCGGGATCGAAATGCGCAGATTCAGGTTGATGCCTTGCCCGTTATTCAGGGAAACACGTTGCAGCTAAGGCAACTGTTTCAGAATCTGCTGAGTAACGCGTTGAAGTTTACCCCATCCGACCGTTCACCCATTGTTCGGGTCAACACCCGAACGGTTCCCGCCGATCAATTGCCTATACCAATTGCCGGAAAATCGACCAGCTATCTTGAGGTGAGTGTGGTTGATAATGGAATTGGCTTCGACGACAAATACGTCGATCGGATTTTTAATCTGTTTCAACGCCTGCACGGCCGTAGTGAATACGCTGGTACGGGTATCGGGCTGGCTATTTGCAAGAAAGTTGTCGACAATCATGGCGGTTACCTGACGGCGCGTAGCCAGCCGGGTAAGGGCGCTACATTTCTGGTATACTTACCCATGAACTAACTAAAGTGGCCAGTAACATCTACGTTTCACAGACGGGTAATTTTGCCATTTCGAACAAGCTCTTGGCGTTTTAAAGCCATTTGTATTCAGCTATCGGCCAATCGTTGACCAATGATAACCTTGCTGCTTTATCGTGGCGCTGGCCGGGCGGTTATGGTTATTCTTTACGGCCTGACGTTGATCAATAGATCTCATGCTACGGGGAGCGGGGCAGTGCCTCGTTTCATAGCCTGAACACAGGCAAAACGCGACAGTTTTACAAACGTATGACCAACACCATACGTTTGTAAAACTGTCGCACAAACTCATCTGTAATGCTGAAAAAGGTATGTTGATTTGTGAGATGGGTTTTTAAGACCATCGATCAAAGCTAGGAGCGATTACAGACCGATAGTTCAACGTCTCGCAGAAACGGGCATTTATTAAAACACTACCTCTTATAATTGCGGATAAAACAGTCAACTTACTTGCCTCGACTTTTGTCTTACAGCTGTAAGACAGGGCTTGTTTTTGTCATACATTCTGTAGTACTTAACATAATTCAGGTAGCTGTTGCAAAAGTCGGTACTGTTGTTAGTTGGCTCCTCGAACCGATTATAAGTAGCCATTTGTTTGCCTATAATTAGCCCACAATTTAGGTTTACTTTACCTATTACAATACAAGTTGCGAGATTAATCTGAATTGGGGGTAAGTCCGTCCAGACTAATCTCGCAACTTGTATTACTGATAAAAACTATGCCTTTAGGATCACACGTGTAGTGTAGACCCTAAAGGCATAGATGTATGTGCCAGGCTTTGAATTTTCTATCTAATCTACTGATTCAATTTTAGCGTTTAAGCATAGCTGAGATATTTTCTCTGGTGCCTTTTAGCTTCGCTTTTAAATATTCTGATAGTGGTGATGGCGATGACTGACTCACTGGCGCACTAGCAACGGGTCTAGCTGGGGCTACTCGCCGTGGGCCACCACTCGCTGCAGCTCTCGCCTGAGCAATTTGCTGTGGATTACCACTCACGGCTGGCATTGAGGCCCTTTCAACTGAGTCTTTGGGAGGAGATTGAATGATAGCATTTCTCCTTTGGATAGTTTTCGGTCGTTGAGGAATCATAGAAATAAAGGATTATATGTGAATAATTGGAAAATTACTTAATCAAAGCTTCTGCCTGTGCCTATATGCAGGAACTTCACAAAATGAAGATGACGGGGCCGCCCGCGCGGTGATAAATCAGGCTTTAATCGACGATTGCATCGCTTGCAAGCCACCCTCTTGATTATCTTTCGGGCACTGGGCCTGAGTTAGGCGAGCTACGCCCATCAGCAGAAACAGTAGCCACCCGATTGATAGAGGGTTGAAGGCAGCAGAGATAAGTTGTAGTCCTGAAAGCATATTGATTGATTTTGTTGACCAGGGCGTAGCAGCGCAAAAGGCTCTGTTCAACGCTGGGGCAAGATTACGGTTTACGCCAGCAAAGCAGTCGGAGATTTCACCCAAAAACTCGGAGAATTGTCCCGACCGGGCGTGAAAGCGACTATTTTTTGGTTAAATCCCGAAATTGACCCGGACTCCTCGGCCAAGACCCGGCCGAAGTAACCCGGATCTAGCGTTGCCATACAGGGTAATTAGTGGAAGAATCCGGGCTATAATTTAGTGAACCAAATAAGCATTTGTACGACAATTGTCGTACAAATCGGGCGTTTAATAATACAAATAAGCCAACCTCCGCTCATCATTCATCAGCCTACCCAGCCTGGCGCGGATCAGCCCTGGCAGCTATCAGGCTAACTGGACTAGTTAACCAGCCACGACCCAGCTTTGGGCAGTGTCCCACTCGCCGATGCGGTGGGCTCCTAGGAGCCCAGTTACTTCGGCCAGGTCTTTGCCGAGGAATTTGGCCTCTCGCCCAGTCAATACCGGGATGTGCACAATAAATAATCGCTTTCACCCCCGATTGGGACAATTCTCCGAGTTTTTGGGTGAAATCTCCGACTGCTTTGCTGGCGAAACGCATAATCTTGTCCCAGCGATAAATGGGGCATTTTGATTCGCTATGTACTGTACATCCGCTGGCTTATCTGGCTGTCCGTGCAATGGGCTACACCAGTGATCCCATAAATCTCACGCCAACCAATTCCCCTTTACAACGCTCAACTAAACGCCCTAGCTCACGAGCCCTGATTAATGCCGATGTCAACTCATTACCCTCTTCTTTTTAACTAGCCACTCGCGTAAACCTACGGCAAAGCAACCATTTAACTAATCTCCATCCCTTATGCAGCCAGTCGGTTAACTGATTGTTTTTTTCGTTTAAAACCAAATCATTCGCTACATGTGCACTGACGGCACCAGCCGCTAATCAATACCTTACCCATGATGAATTTCCTGAAAAAGCTATTTCAACAAGAAGAACCCCAGCCAACCGAACTGGACCCCGCCCTTGCTAAAGAAGTAGCTACGCGCTTAAAGCATGCTACTGAATTACGTCTGAATAAACACTATGAGCTGGCTATATTCGAATGCAATAAAATCCTGCAGTTCCACCCTACCTGTCAACTGGCTTACCAGATTCGGGCTCTAGCCAAATATGATTTGAATGATCAGGATGGCGCTATCCGGGACTGGAATCGGTTCAAATCGTTGCAAAAGTGGCTAAAATAAATCGGCTAGTTTTATGGCGTATGCGACTGATAGTATTGGACAGGTATTAAAAATCACTGTCTCAGAATACGCTCCCAACTGAGACGAAGAGAGATTGACGTACCCGTATTTCGAGTGTTTCGCGAAATGCTAAGCATCAAAGAAAGCATTGTCTATGAACCACACGGCTTGTCTAAATGCAAAAGAGCACCTCGAAATAGTCCTTTTCAAGGTGCTCCCTAAACATGAATGTGTGAACTAGTTCGCACCAATAATGATTTCAACTACCTCACGTTTCGTGTGAAGATTCCAATGCGTTTGGGCCACTTCGTCAACATGGATAGTTGGCATATGAGCCGGGAAATCACCTTTTGAGCCTAGGCCCTCACCAACCACGATGGCCCCAATCGATACGATACCCACGTAAATATGGTCCTGACGGAGATCCTCGTGAAGTAAACGCGCATAATTGAGTAAGGCCCCAGCCGCCACGCCAAAACTAGCTGTAGCCACGTTAGGACGCTGCGCGGCTGAGGCCGTAGTGAACAGGATACTGCCTGCCTGACGCTCGACCATCTGCGGGAGCACGGTTTGAACGGCCGTGATGGCCGAGAGCACCTGAAAATCTAAATGATATTGTCCATTCTCCACATCAATGTTTCGCGGAGTTCGCAGGGTCTGCCAGGCAGGCGAAGGACTGAACTCCAGTACATCAATCGAGCCATAGGCATCGATTACTTGATTGAGCGCCTGAGTAAGGCTATCCCGGTCCAAAATATCGACTCGGAAAATGCCTGCCTCAATGCCCTTGGCTTGCAGCTTGCTTTGGAGCGGGGCAAGCTTCTGGGTATTTCTGGATAAGAGGGCTACGTTGTAGCCCTGCAAACCAAATTTTTCAGCGATTGCCAACCCGACACCAGGGCCAGCACCGATAATGGCGAGTGTTTGTGCCATAACTAAAGACGATTGTTGGACGTGAGAACTACGAAATCTGGCGGGTGGCTTTAGGCTGAAACAGTCGCTGCCAGGCCCAATACGAAACTCCTGCAGCGGCAAGAATCAATAGGGTAACACCCCATTTTTCAGGGCCGCCATGGGTAGCCATCAGGGTGTAAGTTGCCCCCATGAAAGATAAATCCGAAATAGGCGGCTTGTTGGAAGCCTCGAAGCGCAGGGACCAAAATTGTAATGGCGCCAACCACTTTGACGAAACCCAAAAAGGGCATGAAATAATCGGGTAGTCCCAGCGATCGGTTGACCTGCACCAACTGGTCAACCATCAGGATGTTGAAGATACCCGCTAAGCCAACCAGGGCCAGCAATAGCGTGGATGTCCAATAGATGAGTCGTACGTGCTTGGTATTCATGATGGATTGATAATTAGAAATTGTATTGCACTGAACATTACTTACATGTGCTAATTGGTAGGGGGCGTCCGTTTGTTTCTTAACAAAAGTAGCTACATTTGATTACCTAAAGTTATCAGTTACCCATAGGTAATCAGTTACCTTTTGGTAATCAATTAAGAAAGCTATGCCTAATTACAGAGATTGTTTATCCGCTTTGATCCCCATTAGAGATGCGTTAGAAGTAGTGAACGGCAAGTGGAAACTGTTAATCTTAGTGTCCATCGGGGTAGGCAATCATCGGTTTCGCGAAATCCAGCGCAGTATTCCCGACCTAAGTACGAAGGTGCTGGCCAAGGAGTTAAAAGACTTGGAAGAAAATGGCTTGATTAAACGGACGGTTGACGATGGCTACCCGGTTCTGATCACTTATACCACGCTGCCTTATGCGGAAACCCTGGGGAGTGTGATTGAAGCGTTGAAGAACTGGGGCGCACAGCACCGGGAGCAAATTATGGGAGCCTCGGCCTAACAATCACCCAGCCAAGTAGAAGGGAATAAATACTGTAAAATTGGAACGGGGTAGCCATCATCAGACAGCTCTCTGTACGTTATGTCCATTCTCAAAAAAGGCTCCAAATTGAGACGAGGGAGTGGTTATGATTCGGGCGCTTAGGTGGCTGGTTTGTTTTAATAACTGTCAAGTGGCCCGCTACCGCGGTACTATCCGTAGAATACGATGATTGTTTCGCCTATAAAGGCTTTACCTGATTCGGGTATATGGTGATCTTACAAGTAAGCAAGCAGAATCCAGTTGGTCGGAGTGGCAGTGTTTAGGCTTGAACCAGGGGAAGCAAGACTGTAAAATAGCCGTCTGCTTCCTGAATAGCAATGTCAGGCTGTTCCATCATTTGAAATTTGATCGCAATACTACTCAGACCTACACCATGACTGAGCACTCGACCACTTTTACGTTGCAAATTGTTACGAACCATCAACTGGCCAGCCCGAGTCGTTTTAATTTCTACCAGTAGCGGGTACTTAACCTGCACCACATTATGCTTTACGGCATTTTCAACCAGCAATTGAAGCGTCAGCGGTGGTACTAAATACGTTTGATCGTGGGCAGGTACCTCAACCTGGAGCGAAAAGCCAGCTCCATAGCGCGTGCGCAGAAGATGGGCATAGGATTCAATAAACGTCAACTCGGCTTTTAGACTAGTCAACTCCCGTTCGTTGGCCTGAAGCAGATACCGATATACTTTGGCGAGTTGGTCTACATACTGCCCTGCCTGAGCAGGCGATTCGTCGATCAGGGAGGACAAGGCGTTCAGGGCGTTGAACAGAAAATGTGGGTTGACCTGGCTTTTCAAGGCATCAAAACGAGCCTGCCATTCAGCCTTTATCAGGCGTTCTTTTTCTTGATAAAGCTGTTGCCACTGCCGGAACAGATAGATGCCTTCGTAAATACCCCAATAAATACTATGATAGAAAAGTTGAATTCCGGCCGTCAATACATACTGCCGAAACGATGTAGTTCCGGCTGAATCCAACTCAAACCATTCGAATCCGGCGTTCGAAGTGGATTCAAGGCCAAGCCAGCCGAGCGGTTCAGTCCGCAGAAGGGTGCCGATGACGATCAATATTGGCAACAGCAAGCCGTAAATAGTCGAACGACGTCGAGTCCGCTCGATGCCGGGATAGCGAACCTGTAGCCTCAAGAGCACCCACCGAGCAATGTGCCAGTTAATAAACCCCGCGACTATGCCGACCAGATCATAGCGGTATAAATCGGCGTAGTTAAAATCAAGTACGGTGTTTAATCGAAAAAAGAGCGTCCCACATACAAACAATACGAGCGGCCCAATTAAGCGCAATTTGGTATCGATCGATGCGTTCAAGGCGTGCTCAAAAAGGATACGTTATATCGAAGCAAATTAATACTTTGTCTGGGTTTATCCAATCAAGGCATGTTCCAAGATAGCCCTATTTCTTGGGTAGCCTTTACCGAGTAGGCTAAAAATTGAATGGACTAGATAGTAGATTAGTAAGCCCCCAAAATTCTCACAAAATGCTCCCACCTGAGACGTATGGGCTCCTCATGTTCGTATATGGGGCGTTTCTTGAAACAATTAATACACGACTATATAGCTTAAATTTTTGTGCTTTGGTATGTTACCGTTGATAAACAGACTAACTAATTAGGGGTACATCCAAATCAGAACCTACAGCTTGTTTCAAAATCACATCCCGCAAACGGTCTTCGTGTTCATCACCCCATTGCCCTAATGCAGTAATCACTGGGATCAACGTCTTACCAAATTCGGTAAGGCTGTATTCTACTTTTGGCGGTAAAACGGGATAAATTTTTCTCGTAACCAGTTCGTGTTCTTCTAATTCGTTCAACTGCATAGTCAATACCCGGCGGGAAGCATCGGGGATTTTGCGTTGCAGTTCGCTTGGGCGTTTATGACCGATATGGATAAACCACAGCAAACGGATTTTCCATTTCCCGTAAAGGACTTCACCGATCAGGTCAAGTCCACAATTTAAGTTCGGTATTGTTTTTCTTTCATACATATTGCAAAATTATACGTATGTCCCAGTTGGGACAATAGGGGATAAATTTATCCCTATATGAATCGTAATACCGTACTTGTCCAAACTTCTTTTATACGCCACTTTTGCCCTATAGTTAATTCTCAAAAGTAGGGCTATAAAATGGACCAGTTTAATTTCAATAATGAATTATCAGGCAAGATTGCCCTGGTAACAGGAGGGACAAAAGGAGCCGGAAGAGCCATTGCAGAAAGGCTTTTACAAGCGGATGCAACGGTTATTATTACCGCCAGAAACGCACCGGAAAAAGAAAACAGCAAGTTCCATTTCATTCCCTCCGATTTAAGTAAGGCAGAAGGATCACAAAAAGTAATCAGCGAGGTGCTATCAACCTATGGGAGGCTAGACATCCTGGTCAACAACCTCGGTGGATCATCTACGCCTGCTGGCGGTTTTGTCGCCTTAACGGATGACGATTGGGAATCGACGCTACAGGCTAATCTACTGGCTCCTGTCCGATTGGACAGAGGATTTCTGCCACAGATGATCGATCGAAAAAGTGGTGTCATCATTCACATTGCTTCGATCCAGGGCCTATTGCCGCTTTACGATTCTACGTTGCCATATGCAGCGGCCAAAGCCGGATTGAGAAACTACAGTAAAAGTTTATCTAATGAAGTTTCCCCTAAGGGTGTTCGGGTGTTGACTGTTTCGCCAGGATGGATCAATACGACAGCATCGGGAGCCTGGCTGGGCGAAATTGCAAGAAACGCAAATAGTACTGTAGAGGAAGCGCAACAAAGTGTCATGGATGCCTTGGGTGGAATACCATTTGGCAGACCGGCAGAACCCGAAGAAGTTGCAGAATTTGTAGGCTTTTTGGTTTCGCCAAGAGCAAGTTACCTCACAGGGGCAGAATATGTCATTGACGGTGGAACTGTACCCACTATTTAACAACCTAACAAAGAAAAAGAATGAACTTACCGAAAGTAGTAGCCGATTTAGTCGAAGCGCAAAACCGCTTTGATAGCGTTGCTTATGCCAATTGCTTCTCTGAAACAGCCCTAGTTTTTGATGAAGGAAAAACGCACCATGGAAGAAAAGAAATAGAACATTGGATCGCCGATTCGAACGAGCGATACAAGGCTACAATGAAGCCTGTTGGCTTTGAAGAAAAAGAAACGGAAAGCCTTTTGAAGGCAGAAACTTCAGGAAATTTTGAAGGCAGCCCTATTGTATTAACTTATCATTTAGAGATAGTTGATGAATTGATCCAGTCATTGAAAATTACGGGATAACAGGGAATGGTTAATTTTAGGCATTCCCAAAGGAACGGCTAAAACTAGTCGTTCCTTTTCTGCTTATAACAATAAGAAAAGTAGCTAAAGAATGTCTTATATCGATCTGCAACGGGCGTTTCTAGTTCGTAATCCTTGTTTTATGGATTCTCACAAATCGCTCCCCAAAGTGAGAGGAGTAAGCGCTTATAAATCTGCTTTATAATTCGGGCGCTTTATGATTCGGTTATTTAAAGCAAGGAAATGGCATACCAATTTTTAGCTAATTCTCATATCGAACTACTTCTCGTTAATCAACTCAAATGGATCGCTTGATCTTCCTACCCGTGTTTTAGATCGATAGGCTTGACTTCGTTTGTAAATCCGAAGCATTTATGCCAAACTTCCTGTTGAAAGAAGCCGAAAAATGCGATAGATTTTCAAAACCAACTTCCAGATACACCTCGGAGGGACGTAGGTGTTTCTGAGAAATCAAATAGTAGGCTTGCTCCAACCGTTTCTGCTGTAACCATTTTTCCGGCGTCGTTTCAAATAGTTTCGTAAAATCGCGCTTAAAGGTGGACAGGCTACGTCCCGTCAGTTTGGCAAAGGACATCAGCGGGATGTTATACTGATAATTATGGTTCATATAGGCCTCCAAATCAATCTTGTAAGGTTCTTGGAAATCAAACAAAAATCCCTGAAACAGATCACCTGCCTGGAGCAATAATTCAATGGCTTCCTTAGTTTTAAGCGTCGCTACGTTTACGGTAAGTTTTTGGGGATTGTTGATATAGGGCACCAAGGAGTCAAAAAAACCTTTCAGAAACACATTTTCGCTTAAGTTGACCATGGGTGGACCTTTATAGGTACTTTGCTTGACGATCTTATGTTCGGTGGCATACTCGTGTAACGATTCCTGGTCGAGAAACAGGCTGATTAACGCAATGGGCTCCCCATGGGGACCCAGATTCTTCAATTTTTTAAATAACTGATGTCTACGCATCAAACAAATGGCCCCTTGGTTCATCACAAATGTTCCCTCGTTGGTGAAATACTGCGATTCGCCTGATAGCATGATGCCTAAAGCGTGCTCCGGAAAGTAATGTTCAGTACTCCTTATTTTTTGGTCGCTGTGGGAATACATAATGTTGTGTTGAAGGCGGATGGTGTTTTCCATAATCGGTCATTTTAGGGGAGTCATGATTCGTTTAATCAGTAAACTAGTCTGAAAAATGGTCTTTTTGCTAGCGGTGAAAATGGCCACGGAATAGCGATCAGGATGACCAATAGTCCTAGGGTAAACCAAATGGCCATTGTCTTAAATTTCTCCTGGTCATGGCGTTTGTTTTTCACTCTGACAGAACCAATTGAAATAAGTAGGGTGGCCATGATCATCATAAAGGCATGTTCAATGCCAAAAAAGCGCATTTCGCCCACGTGGACTGCCACTTGGTAGTGGTGCGAAAAATAGGTAGTAATTGGGCTAATTGCGTATAAAACAAGGCCGAGACTAACCTGGATATTGGTAATTGTTACCACAGCAAGCCTGACCGCTTCGTCAAACGTTGAAAACGCTTTGCCTGAATACCAGCCCCTAAAAGCACGTTGAATGGCAAAAAGTAAACTTGGCAGAACGAGCCATCGAGTTAATGAATGAATGGCCAAAAGTGTCGTATACATAGTTTTAGTGAATCGTCAATATCCTTACTTAACTGCTTGCTGCTTCGACAACACGTATCAATAGGATTCTGCCTATGATACGTGCTTAGCGAGGGGGGGGCTTTTATACTTTGTCATTTTGTTTGGCTCAGTATTAACCGATCCATCATTCTATCCGGTAATGTGCTTCGGAAAAACAACAACAGTTTTGCCATCGAACCACCTGCGTAGCGTGTTTTTGGCTGATTGGCTTCAATAGCTCTCTTAATCAATTTGGCAATCACAATCGGTTCGGAGTTATTGTTTTCTGTTCGTTGATAACTTTTTTGGGCTCCCTTAACCATGTCTTGGTAGGCCGAGCTTCCCGATACCCGAACTAAACTTTCCATAGCAATCTCACCCCATTCTGAATTTATGCCACCGGGTTCAATGACAATTACATCGATACCAAATGGTTTGACTTCCATCCGCATCGAATCACTTAAGGCCTCCATGGCAAACTTACTGGCGTGATACCAGCCGCCAAGGGGTAACGCAATTTTGCCGCCCACCGAAGAAATGTTGACAATTTTACCCGATCTGTTTTGTCGCATGTTCGGTAAAACCAATTGGGTTAAACGCATGGCCCCGAACACGTTTACCTCCATTTGATAACGGGCGTCTTGTATAGGCAGGTCCTCAATAGCCCCTTCTGAACCAAAACCGGCGTTGTTGATTAGGATGTCAATACGTCCGGCTTGGTGAAGAATCTGGTCGACACAAGCCGTAATGGTTTCCTCTTTGGTCAGGTCCAATGCGACCGGTTTAATGCCGTACACTTTAAGGTCTTGCATGTTTTCCGTCCTGCGGGCAGCCCCATAGACCTGGTAACCGTTTTGGGCCAAAAAAATAGCGGTTGCTTTTCCAATTCCCGCCGAAGCTCCGGTAACTAACACTGTTTTTGCCATGAGTATGAATGTTTTGTAAGGCAAAATTAGGCTAGGCCCGTTCGTGAGGGTTTGCTGAAACGTCCAAGTTTGTTTGCTGAAACGTTCAGTACAAACAGTTACCTGCAATAAGTTGAGCCAGCAGGGAACGCTGTCGATTTATCCCGCTTCTTTACAGCAGTAAGTACAAGCTCCGTCTTATAGGATGTTGCACTTTTAGCGAAGGCGTTTAATCTAAATAGATCTTTTGCGAGGTATGCTGAACTAAGCTGCTACTGGGTATAAATTAGTCAATCCTGACTAATACGATCAACCTAGGGTCGCCCAATTGGTTAATCAAATAGATAGTGTAGCTATCAGTTGTCCGTTCTCAATCTCAAATAATGCTCATTTATGAGACTAAGCGGCTTCTGCTCGCTGGGTCGCCTTTGTCAATCGTTTCCATTAGCCTACGTAGCTTTGTGAGTGCATGATTAGGTGCATTTCTAACTAGTCAAATCATAACAAGGGCTGTCCTCTCTGATAGGAGATCTTCTTAAAACATTAACGACATATAAACTCATGGAAGAGAAAGTCTTGACCCAACTCCGGTGGTTGAAAATTTATACGTTTACGACCACTGCCATCTTCTCCCTTTATTTGTTTACGGCCTTCAACCCGAGCAACGCCCCGAAGCGATTTGAAGAAATAGACGTAGAACGGATTAACGTGGTTGAAAAGGATGGAACCCTTAAAATGGTCATTAGTAATGAGGCAAAGCAACATCCCGGTATTGTGGATGGTAAAATTATGGCTCCTCGTAAGCGTTCTGCAGGAATCATTTTCTTCAATACGGAAGGAGATGAATGTGGCGGGTTGGTCTATGAAGGCACTAAAAAGCAGGCGTCCCTGGCTTTATCGATTGATCAATATAAAAATGATCAACTCATGCAGTTACAGTATGATGAGAAACTTGATGATCAGCAGCGAGCCCGGTCATATGGGTTGAAATTATGGGATCGGCCCGACCATTTCACGCTGGGCCAAGTTGTAAACCGACTCGACTCGTTAGAAAAACTGAATAACGAAACCTTGTACAAAAAAGGCCTGGCTGATCTGGAAGCAAAACGCCTTCTTGGCAAGGAGCGCCTTTTCGTAGGGAAAACGTATGGGTCAGAAACCGGTGTATTCATTCGTGATGAAGCGGGTAATGCCCGAATCAAGCTGTACGTCGATAAGAAGGGGGAAGCAAAATTCGAATTATTGGATGCCGCTGGCAAAGTCCTCCCTCTTCGTTGAAGAAGTATATCAAGCGTAATTACTATTGGTTCATGAATGAGACTGTTCAAGCCGGAATGCTTTTTGGAGTGATAGCTTTAACGTTGAAATCATTTACAAAAAGGGGCGTTATTTGAACCAACACTGTACGTCGTTAAATGAAAGTGGACATAACCAGGGTGAGCATAGTAAACCAGGTATGGGGCTTCTTCCGTCTAAAAAAACTACCAGTTTAGTCAGGCAATAGCGGGATCGACTTCTCCAACTGCGTGGGAGATCATGCCGCAGAGAGGCACTGGCCTTTTTGAGTGGATAAAAAAAGGTAAAACCATTCGTTCACTTTCTCTTTTCGGCAAATTCTGGCTGGAAGCCAATTAGCTGAAAGAGTTTACCCGATTGAGTTTTTGCCTGTAAACCAGTGAAGAAAGTAGTGTAAATGGAAAGAACGATGTTTACGCCATACCGATTTGCATCCCCGTCACCATCATGAATATCAATATGGTCGATAATACCGGGTGGAGGGGGCTCTTGACCTGAGCCAAACATTTGTATGTCGTCGACAAAAACGGTGTAACGAGCATGGGGCTCATACCGCTTTAAGCGAGGTATAAAATAGCGACTCAGGACGATTTCTAAGTTACTGAATCCACCATTGATTATTTTTTGGCGGTCAATGGCAACTGTTGGCGGGGTAACGAAAGCCCGTTGACGGGTGGGAATAGTAGATGCCTTAACGGTTACTGCTTGTAAGGTAATACCCTGTAACTGCCTAAGCTTATAACGATTCTTCTGCAATGCCTCCAAGCGGTCCTCAATCAATGTTGGTGGTAGGTTGCCGACTATGGTTGCCCAATCGATGGGAACGAGCTGGGCTTGGATGGGTGGTATAGTCAGCGAATCCAGGCGAATACGGGCAGCCGTATTCCCGATCTTTGCCGTCAGCAACGCATTATTGGTTCCATATACCTCGAGCCCGTTAAAACTAAACCGACCGGATGTATCCGTTTGGGTGACCAACAATTGGCGTTGATGGAGCGAATCTTCGGTCACGGGTACCACCAACAAAGACACGGCCACTGGCGAGAGAATTGATTTTCCATTCCATTTCGTAACCTGACCTACAACCGGTATACCGGACTCGGTAACAAACGGATAGCGATGCGGCTGGGTCAGATCATGCCAATTAAATAAGATGTTATGGCGGAACACTAACGCCTGGCTAATGGGACGAGCCTCCTGAAAAGAAATAGGCATATCTAATTCGTTATTCAGCCATGGCACCGAATGCAGTGAATCAACGGCTAAAGGAGGTTGATAAACCATTCGCTCGTTAAGGGCTATGTTCTGACTATCCACTAAGCTTAGATTCGTGATGCCTTCCGAAAGTGCTTTCCGGGCTATGTAGATGACTGTCACGGGAGACTGCCTGGGAATACGACTGTAGGCGATCACCTTTCCTCTATTCTGGGCGATGAAGGTGAGCGTGTCGGTAGCGCCTGGATACCGATTTTCAATCGTAATACGCAGCCGATCCGGGTAGGTACTATCATCGCAACGAAGGACAGAGCCCGCAGACTTTATGGTCGTCAGCGGAATACGCAAGTGCCCAGACTGGACCCAGTAGGTACTGGCTGTATCGGGCGTCAATTCAAAGGAAGTTAAGCCTGTCTTATCGGTTTGGAAGACGGCCACGGTATCACCACGGCCCCGACCAATAAACCCGTTGGTAGGGATGCCTCGGCCAAACGTGTCGCTGGCACAAATAACCAGCTTATTGTGTAGGTGAGCGACCAGTGTACCCCCTTCAGCGCCAACTTGGAGCGAATGAACATGGGTGCTGAGATCTATTCGTGCCCGAGATTGCGTATGTTTAGTTGGATCGATGACCAGTACAGCCAGTTGACCAAAGGCTTGGGACGAAAAATTGCGCATCCAATTGGTATAAGCTCGGATCTGGTAGTAACCTGGTGGTAATGAATCGGCCAGCGTTATCCTGAAGGAAGCCAGCCCCCGGTTGGGCTTCAGGATAACTCGATCCAGTAGCATGCCGTGTTGTTGGTCGATCCAGTCGATATACAGAGGGGCATCAAGTGAATCAGGTTGGTGCGTGGACGCATCGACGATGTGGGCCTGGCCAGAAATAGTTTCTCCAGGTAAATAGTAGACCTGATTCAGCTGACTCCTATTCTCTAAATCGAGTAGCACCGTCAGGCGATACGTCGTAAGTTGAGCGAATGTTAGGGTCTTACTAAACAATAGCCCTAAAAATAGAAGCGCCCCAACCGTTTTCATCGCTTTTGTTTTCATTATCAAACAGGCGACGGTGTAGTTGGTTATAGCCCCACTTCTAATTTAACAAGCTTATAATTTGTTCCTCCTAATTAGGCTGTATAGTCAAGTAATCATCAAGCAAAAAACGATCAATCGACGGTTCGATATTGATAGCTTGTTTTACCAGCTCCTGCTACTCCATCGTGCGGGATAAACAGGAGATTCTCTAAGAAACTTGACTAAGAAAAGTACCCTTTAAAAGCAACCAATTTGTTGACATGATGTGCAGAGAATCGTTCCTTTATGGCTGTACAATGACCAATGAGCCAACAATCTTTTTGAGAAATAGTTGGTAAGCCAGGAAAATTTCGAATTCTCTTAAAACCCTCAAATCCTGCTACTTCTTCCACAAAGGTGGGTCGTGAATAATGGACCGAAAACGCCAACACAACCCCAAGCGACGGCAGGTTGTGTGCGACTCCGAGACCAACCCTAAATTATCCCCTAGGATGGCCCCGTTTTTTTCGCAGAACTGTCCCTTTTTATGCTTAGTCAATTAACAACGTAAATAGATTACGTTTAGATAGAATTAATATTGACCAATTGAGGAAGACTAAGCCAATTTAGTTGATTACCTGGATTGATAAAGGCCTGTTTAGCCACGACGAAAGCACATTCCGTATCCCCTAAAGTTCTGGTACTCTACTCTATATAAGGGGATTGTACTGATAATCCATCAGTTAGCCGAAGAATAAGTCTGATCCATTAGTCACTGTGACGCGATTCAGTCATAACAAAACTACAGTCAACATGAGAAAATTAGTGTTGTTCGCCCATGTGTCTTTGGATGGGTTTGCCGCAGACGGTCAGAATGGCCTGGGCTTTTTATCATACACGCAGGAGCTTCAACAATTCGCCGACGAACTGGTCAAAACGGTTGGCGCTCCGATATACGGCAAGAATACGTATCAGTTAATGGCAGACTACTGGCCAACTGTTTTAACCGATCCAACGGCTAGCCAACCCGAACTTGACCATGCCCGATGGGTGCAGGAAATCCCCAAAATCGTTTTCTCCACCACCTTGCCCCGGGCAGAATGGCCTAACACCACCCTGATCAAGGACAATGTGGTTGATCAGGTAAACCAACTTAAACGGAAATCCGGCAAAGACCTGGTGATTTTCGGAAGTCCTGGACTGGCCAGAAGTCTGATGAAACTGAGACTCATCGATGAATACAAATTAACCCTGCATCCGATCATTTTAGGGCAAGGCATCCCCCTGTTTGACAGTTCTACGCCAATGAGTATGTTGACCTTAGTGACATCAAAAACGCTTGGCTCGGGCGTCGTGACATTGCATTACACAGGGCGATCATAAACGAAAACCAGCCACTCATCTGCTACTAGTCTCTATGAATACACAAGAACAAATCGAAACGTATCTAGCAAGCCAACCTGAACCCAAACGCAACGACCTACAAGCGTTGCACTACCTTATGCTAGAGGTTATGCCACCCGGCAAACTATGGTTCCTGGATGGTAAAAACAGTAACAATAAACTGGTGACTAATCCGGCTATTGGCTATGGCGTTCGCACCATAATCTATGCAGATGGAAAAACCAGGGAGTTTTATCAAATCGGTATCAGTGCCAACACGGCCGGAATCTCAGTTTATATCCTGGGTATCGATGATAAAACGTACTTAGCAAAACGGTTTGGCGAAACGATTGGCAAGGCAAGTGTGAGCGGCTATTGCATCAAGTTTAAGAGGCTAACCGATATAGACCTGGATACACTTAAAGCAGCCATACGATATGGGATTGAGATGACAAATAAAGAGTAAGGTCAACCCTCAATTTTATAAAAGCGCTCGCCTAGTTGAGAATTAGCGATCAGGCTACTGATGATCACGAGGTCTATCGAGCAAATTTTTATACCATGTTGAATCGGATGTTCACGCCTTTCCCCATTTTGAAAACGGAAAGGCTTACGCTCAGGCAAGTAGGAATGAATGACGAGCAGGAAATAGTTGCTCTACGGTCTGATCGTGAAGTAAATAAATATCTGGGTAGACAACCAAGCAATACGATTGATGAGGTCAGGAATTTTATCAATCAGATCAATGAGAATAGCCTAAAAAACGACTCGATCTATTGGGCCATAACGGTCAGTAACCACCCAGATTTAATTGGGGCAATTGGTCTTTTTGGCTTTTCCGAGAAGCAGGGTAATTGTGAAATCGGCTATGAACTGTTGCCTGCCTATCAAGGACAGGGGATCATGCAGGAGGCTGTTAGGGCCGTGATTGATTATGCCTTTGCTACCATTAATGTTCAAGCCATTGAAGCCACCCTTCACCCAACTAATCAACGTTCCATAAAGCTGTTGGAGAAATTCTCGTTTAGGGCTTCCAACCAGACTGGCAGTACAGATTCGGATATACTCGGTTATCAATTGAACAAGAGTAATTGACACCTCCCGGGTGGAAACGCCAAACACAAAACGTCAGGTTAACAACTTGTCGGGTATCTGTATCCTGAAAGGCTCCTACATGAGACGGTAGAATGTTTATAAGTCTGCGTCCTAAAAAAGGCAATTATTGATTACTAATTCGTTCTTAGTCAATGCCCCTACGTCATTTCAATGAGTAGTAAGAAATTGATTTTGGGGTTACTAATCTTAGGATTGAGTTGTGGCAGAAAGACGACAACTAATAACTTGTTAGGTACAGAACTTGATTCATGTAATTATGTTAATGACGTTGTGTCAGCCCATTCATTATTAGTCGGGCGTTGGCGCTTAGTGCGCTTTAAAGCCAACAGTTGGGGTAATACATCCGACAAGCCCCTGCTAAACCCGTTGAAATGATAGTTAGCCTACAAGGTCAATTAACCCTATATGAAGCGGACGAAGCTATTTGGTCAGGACGACTCCTCTTAACTTAACCTCATCCAGAGGTTGTCCGCTATGTAGTATTTGCCTCACCGACCGTAGACTATACGACGCAAAAGACATTATCTAGGCCCGTTTCATTTTACTTTCCACTAGATGGTGGTTTCCGTATTTGTATAAATCACTTAATTATAGGGAGTTCTGATCTTGATGGAGCTGATCTGTACTAGTTACGGATAAATGCTAGATGACCTCGTCCGATACGCTTTAGATAACACCGTTTGCACCTTTTTATCAGCACGTTTCAGGTCGTATGCGACTTACTGGAGTTTAGAGTTATTCAAAAAATAACCGTTTCAAAATAGGCTCTAATCGAGGCAGCATGAGGACCCTCCGTATCGGCCTCTTGAAACAAGTAATCCTTGAAAACCCCTGAATTATGTAGCGATCATTCGGCTTAGCCATCCCAGCACACAACCGGTTTGGCTCTCCCTACGGGAGCGGTTAGTTTTTTATGTACCTTTCACCACTCTATCCACTATAGAGGTTATCTGCTGGTATGAACGACCTGTCGCTGCCGACCTTTTCCCTTCCTGAACTTCTCGACTACGCTCCCTACGGCTTAGCCTATTTCGAACCGATTTGGGTCAGCCAAACCATTACGGATTTCAACCTGATGCGGGCTAATACCCCCGCCCAGGCCTGGCTGGCCCTCACGAGTGGGCGGGAGCCCTGGGTCAGCCTGAAAGATGGCTTTCCCGGGGCGTTGGAGGATGGGCTGCTCGACCGGCTCGTGACGGTTTTTCTGACCAAAACGGTCATTCAGTTTGAGCATCACGATGGGTCGGCCCGGCACTGGGCCCGGTGGTCGCTGCGCCCCTTGGGGACAGGACTGCTGGTAAGCTTTGAGAATCTAACGCAGGGTAAGATTGAACAGCAACTGGAGGCCCGGCAACAGGCCGAACTGCTGCTGTCCGTACTGGATGCTTCGCCGGCTATTGTTGTCGCCTACGAGTTGATCCTTGACCCGACCGGGGTAGTGACGGACTTGCGGTATGTGCTCCAGAACCATGCCCACCGGCAGGCTATTGGCATGACCGATGAAGAGGTCATAGGGCAAACCATGTTGACGTTATTTCCCTCCTTACGGGACAGTAACTTACTGACTTTATACACACAGGTCGCGCAGACGGGCCAGCCCTTTCGGGGGGAGCATCTGTTTCCCGATGGGTACTGGTACGATGTGTCGGCCATCAAGCGGGGCGATGGGGTAGTCGTCACGGCCACCAATATTCATGCCCAGAAAACGGCTCAACAGCAGATGGCCGTTTACCAAAGCCAACTAGAAGCGGCTAATCAGGAGCTTAAGCAAGCCAACCGGCAACTACAACAAACCAACCAGAATCTGCACCAACTGACCTACTCAGTGAGTCACGATTTGCAGGAACCCCTGCGTAAAATTCAGACGTTTAGTGACCTGCTGCAGGTCCGGTATCAGAGCTATCTGCCTCAACCGGCTCAGGCCGACTTGCAGCGTCTACAACTGTCGGCGGCCCGGATGTCAGTGTTGATCCGCGACATCCGGACTTACTCCGGGGTGGTGGCGAATACCGAAGCGTTCCGGACGGTTTCCTTATCGGCGGTGGTCCGTCAGGTAGCCCGTGCGTTGGCCCAACCGGTGGCGTCCTCGGGTGCCATTCTATCCATTGGTGAATTACCCCGGGTAGTGGGGGCTGCTGACCAACTTCAGCAGTTGTTCTATAACCTGCTGAGCAACGCCCTTACGTTTACCCGCCCCGGGGTCACCCCTGACCTGTCAGTAACGGCTCATTCGCTCGAACCACATGAGGTTCCCCTGCTCCTGCAGGGCCTGACAACGGTCAACTGGTGGGAGATACGCGTGCAGGACAATGGCCCTGGCTTCGAGGAGAAGTATCTGGACCGCATCTTCAGCTTGTTTCAGCAATTACAGGGCAAGAGCCGTCATGAGGGCAGCGGTCTGGGACTAGCCCTCTGTAAGCGGGTGCTGGATAATCATGGGGGCGCTATTACAGCCCGGAGTCAACCCGGTCAAGGGGCTACATTTATTATCTATCTTCCCGCTAGCTAAGTATTAAGGTTTTCATCAGGAATGAAGTGGTAAATGACCAATCTCAAGAAACGCTCCCTTTCGAGACGAAAGAATGTTCAAGCGTCTGTTTTTTAAACGGGCGTTTCAAGGTGGTTTGGATGATCAAACACTTAGCAATTTTCGTACTTTAAGAAGAAAAGTGCGAAAGCCGTCATTAAGATAGGGCAACAACGCAAGTGGTCGTTATCATGTTGCAAGGTAGATCACTTGTATTCATTGCTTTCTCTAGTTTACTACTTAGTTGATCCCTGATCATGCGCTCCACTACTTGGCAGATGAGTCTTGGCTGCCTACTTTGTCTGCTGCTACTCGCCTGCGTGGATCCCGAAGAGCTAATCTATAGGGGGACGGTGGATGTCATTGTAGTCGATGGTACAATTACCAATCTAGCCGAACCCCAGCTCATTAAGCTTAATCGCTCCCGAGCCGATCCACTTACGGGACGCTTTGGGGTATTACCCATTACCAAAGCCAACGTTCATGTCGTGGTCGATTCGGCGCAAATTATTTCGGCAACGGAAATTGCGGATGGTACCTATCAATTGCCCAGCGATTTTCGGGGCCAGGTTGGTCATGCCTATCAACTTCGGATCACGCTCAGCGATGGAAAACAGTTAGTATCTACCCAGCAGGTTATGCCTACTGTGCCACCGATTGATAACCTGTCGATCCGCTTTAATGCAACCGCGTTTGCTCCCGGCCAGTACCCCAATGGTTTTCGAGCGGGTTACAACTGCTTTATTACCACAAAAGACCCCGTTGATCAACATAACTATTACCGTTGGGACTGGAAATTATGGGAGAAACAGCACTGGTGCCGGAGTTGTTACCAAGGGTACTATGTTGATTCTGTTCAGCAGAATTATGTACAAAACGGGGTGCTTATATCGGTTCGAAGTGCCGTTGAAGATTGTGTGGGGTTTCCCCGAGATTTCGGACAAACTGAACGCGATCTCTGGTTTGAGTATACCTGCCGAACTCCCTGTTGGGATATTAGTCAGAATTATTCCCTCACTCTTTTTGATGACCAACTGACCAATGGTGGGGCTGTCAATGGTCGTCAGGTTGCTGTGGTGCCGTTTCTGACTCGTCAACCCGCCCTGCTTGAAATGCGTCAGGTCGCCATCACGGCATCGGCTTATTGGTTTTATGATCTTCTACAGCAGCAAACCCAAAAAACGGGGGGACTCGCTGATACACCCCCGACGGCCATCGTTGGGAATGTAACAAACCGGGCTAATGTGCGAGAAGCCGTAGTCGGCTTTTTCACCGCTAGCGCGGTTGCCACCACTCGTCGCTTTCTGGATAAGAACGATGCTACGGTCTTATCCTTTGGGGCCTATGATGAGCTGGGCAAAATCATTGAGGCTAACGATGAGTTATTCTACGTACAGACCCGCCGTATCCCAAATCCGGGTCCCGACGGAAAACCGTTTACAGCGGGTGGGCCAAGTCGGTTTATAACAGCGCCTTGTATTCCCGGTGAAACCCGAACGCCGACCAAGCCTGAAGGCTGGCCAAACTGATACCAGACGGCTCCAACCAAAGTTGCTCTATATAGGTCATCCGTATGTAATGGTTTGTCCTTTGCAAGGAGTAACCACATAACTAGCTAGCGTATGCGATGGATTGTATTAGACAGATACTAGAAATAGTAATGTCTTATATAAACGCGCCTGTTCGAGACAGCCGTGTACGCCAAATTGCCGTTTAGGAAACTACCCTCGACTGGATTAATGCCGCCATTACAATGAACCGCCTATTGACTAATCCAGTCGATGGCCGCTTGTAAAGCTCGATCTGTGCCTGTTAAATAGTCAGTAGCACTTGGTGTTGCGTCTATATCAATGGGGACGCCGGGGCCCAGAATTAACTGCCTCTCCAGCGTATAAACACCCCGCCCACTAAAGCGGGTTTGATAACCACCCGGAAACATCACATAACTCACATCACCGTTGGCACCCGCTGAGGGCGTGCCAATAATCTTGGCCTGAGGAGCCGTTCGAAGGGCCATGCACGTCGATTCTGCTGCGCTTTGTGTACGGCTGTTACAGAGAATGGCGACTTTACCCCGGTAGTAATCTGGGTTATTTCGCCCAACGTACTGTACCTCGCTCCAGGTAAACAGTCCGGGAGAAGTTGGATCGGGTTTGGTGTAAAGCGCAAACCCCTTAGGAACTGGATTTAAATACTCACAAATTCGCTGGAAGGTCCCTTTGGGGTAGGCCCGCACATCGAAAATAATGCCTTGCCGATTTCGGTACTGCTCCATGACTTGTTTGACCTCGCTTACCTGGAGCGTACCCAAGTCAACATAGCCAATGGTTGAGGGAATGGTTTCGGCCTTAAGGGGTAACGGGGGACGATAGTTCATTCGCTCGAACCGATATCGATGCATCGTTTTTCGGACCCGTTGGCCATCCCGAATCAGATCAATTTCAACCACAGGCTGCGAGCCAGTGAGCAAGACCGGCAAGATCTGCCGAATCAGCGCCGATCGATTCGAGCCCGAAAAATCTGGCGCTCGTTGATCGATCAGTTCAGTTACCGAGCGATCACCAATTTGAATCAGACGGTCTCCCCGGCGAATATCATCGAGTTGGCTTAATGAGTCATTGAGGTAGCCCGTCACCAGCAACGTATCAATCAGCAGTCGGTAATCAAAGGGCGGAAGCAGGAACGGTTTGGTCCAGGGGAGTCGATACGCTGGGGGAATAACCAGCTCGGCATGGCCGTCGTGAGTGGCACTAATTAACCGTTGCAACTCTTGTTGATAGCTCAGCGTATCAGTAGCCTGTTGGAAGCGGGGTACAAACTGGGTCAACACCTGATGCCAGGGTTGAGTCATGGCATATTTAGTGGGATGAAAATATTCGATTATATTCCAGTAACGAAACAGCCCCAACAGCCGGTATGATACGTTTGGCAAAGCCATGGCAGCATACTCTGCTTCAGAAAAGTCTAATCGATTCCGGAAGGGGTCCCAGTGGACATAGTAATTGGTGTGCTGGTTTCGATTGGCGGCAATAAAGGTTAGTTGCTGGCAAAGGGCTGGGTTAAACAGGGACGAATCAGCCAGCCAACTTAAATCCTGGTTTCGGCTAAAGCGAGCCAAGTCGGGCGGTGAACAGCGTGCACAAGGTTTAACCGGTCCTAATAGGTTAACCCAGCCTAGCAGTCGGGCGGACAAGTCAGCTTTGGAGTGGATAGTAGGGGATTCATTGATGAGTTGAACGAGCTGGCCATCCCAATCGACTTTTCCGGTAGCTACTTGAGGATGATAGTACTTAAGAAAGCCCCACACCTTCCCGATGGCCACTAAGGTCTGGGACTGCGTTACTGATTGAGCAAGTGCGGTTGATGACAGCAGAAGCAGGGCAAGAAGATACCGCATAGTTTGGGGTTTATCTATGGGTTTAAACCTATGAACAGTGACTTGTAAACGCTAGGCAAGACTAGTTAAAGTATGTTAAAGAAAGTTATAGATGCCTTCGCTAAACTAACTATCACTTGATGGCTATTCAACCTTGATACAGCCTATCATCGTAAGCTAGTTATTCTCACGAATCGCTACCTGTTGAGACGAAGGATCGTTCAGGTATCTGCTTCTTGAATTGTGTGTTTAATTAGATGACCTCTTTCAATAAAGGTTAATCTCCCTGTTGTTCTTTAACTAAATCTACTTTAGTCACACAATTTATTTGAACGTATGTGTTCTGAACCTAGGTAATGAGCCATTGGCCAATAAATAGATTGAGTTTTTTACCATAGAGTACTTCAATGTTAAATATCTCCACTGATGGTGTGGTCTAGGTATACAATGTGGGTAATTGCACTCTTTTTTGTGTTCAGTTTTAAACCCTTAAAGTTGACACCAGCAAGAAGTGTTGCTTATCCGGCTAGTCGTAGCCAGCTTGTAGTAACGGCTACAGATAGTATTGTTTTACTGTCCCGCGATTCATATTGCCGAGGAGGAAGTCCTGAGTTAACCGTTACCGGGACCAATGTAAACTGGTATGCTGATGCGGGAAAAAAACAACTACTTTATCAAGGGAACACCTATCATTCTCCTCCCCTTGACCAAACCACTACCTTTTATCTGACCCAAACTATTTCTGGAGTGGAAACTGCGCCAGTTGCCATCACGATTGAAATGGTTGAAGCTTTTCTTCGCAATACGGTTGTAACACCGGCCAGTTGTGGAAAAAGTGATGGTGCTATTTCAGTTACGGCTACCGGTGGAACGACCCGTAATCCCCTCTATTATAGTTTAAATAAGGGGCATGCCCAACGATCCCCCATATTTACAAATCTGGCAGCGGGTACTTATCTGCTCATGGATTCGGTGGCTGCGGGGTGTTGGGGAACCATTAATGTGGTCGTGCCGGGTCCCCCAGGTCCTAGCCTTTCAACTATTGCAGTGGTTGATCCCCATTGTGGCCAGGCAGACGGGACAATCACCGTTTCGGCGTTTGGGGGAAGTGGTTCCCTAAGTTATTCGTTGAATGGCGTCGATTTTAAGTCCAACAATCAGTTTACGAACTTGACCGGCGGAGCTTACACCATTACAATTAAAGACCAGGATCAGTGTACTGTTTCTAAATCCACGTCCCTGAAAAACTCAGTGCGTCTTTCAATAAACCAGATTGATAACATAGCGACTAGCTGTGGACAGTCGAATGGTCGTATTCGCGTAAATAGCCCGACAGGTAATGGACGTATTACTTATTCAATCGATGGCTTAACTTATCAGGTTTCTAATACATTTGATAACCTTACGGCTGGAAAGTACACCGTGTATGTGCAGGATGAAACGGGTTGTGGCGAAAGGCAAACGGTCCTAATTGACGCGAGTAAAGGGGCTATGATTACTCATATTCGTGCAGAAACAGCGACTTGTGGCGCTGCTGATGGTCAAATCAGTATTACGGCCACTGGTCAGGGTAGTTTATCGTATAGGCTTAATGAAAAGCCTTATCAAGGCGATTCGTCGTTTACCCAACTGTCAAGTGGAAGTTATGAAGTTCAGGTAAAAGATGAACAGAATTGTATTAGTCAGCAACAGGTTAGCTTGGGCGAACCTTGTGAAAATGCGATTTACCTACCGGATGCGTTCACTCCGAATCAGGATGGGATTAATGATAGCTGGACCATCTACTTCCCGTTTCCAAATTTACAATTGGATGCATTAACAATTTTCAACCGGTGGGGAGAGGTGATCTATCATAGTGATTCCCGTATGCTTACGAGTGGTGATTCACTTTGGAATGGCATGTATAAGGATCAACGGCAGGCGGGAATTTACACTTATCTATTGAAAGTTCAGTTTTCTCCTGCTGGCAAAATTTTCATTTACCAAGGTACTGTTTTGTTAACTCTGTAAAGATGGGGAAATCGAACTGGCTGTCACAGTTGATTTTTCAGTTTCGTTCACATATATATTGCCGTTAAACACCCAATCCCTATAAGAGAGCATTCTCTTTAAACGCTCCCACCTGAGACGAGGTGTACCTAATTTGGGCGTTTTATAAAACTGAAAACCTCCAATGCATCAAGCATTCGTCGATGCATTGGAGCGATCTTGTAATAACCCGTTGAGTTATTCGCTACGCAAACTTTTTACTGGATTCACTAAAGCCGCTTTGATACTTTGAAAACTCACCGTCAGCAAGGCGCCAACCCCTGAGGCAACGAATACCCAGGCGGATAGTGCCGTTCTGTACTCATAGTGTTGCAGCCAGTTGGTTAAATAATACTAGGCAACCGGGACGGCAATCAGGCAGGCAATAAGCACCAGCCAGGCAAACTCTCCTGACAGCATTTGCCATAAATTGTACATGGATGCGCCTAGTATCCTACGTACCCCGATTTCTTTTTTGCGCTGCTCGGCCATAAACGAGGCCAGGCCAAATAAACCCAGACAGGAAATAAAGATGGCCAGGATGGTGAAGAAGGTGGCCAGCTTGCCGATGCGGTCTTCGTCGGCAAATTTCTTGGCATAATCGTCATCATTAAACCGATAATTGAAAGGCAGACTGGGATTGTATTTTTTAAAGGCCTGTTCGATTTTAGACAGGGCATCTTTTATCGGCACGCCTGTTTTCATGGCCACCGTTACCGTACCAATCCATTCACGACTCGTTAAATAAACCATCGGCGTCACTGACTTGTAAGGCGATTCTTGGATGATGTCTTTCACTACACCAATCACCTGGTAATTTTTACCCTCGTACTGGATCGTCTGTCCCACAATGGCCTTCTTCATGCCGATTTGTTTCACGGCGGCTTCGTTCAGGATCATGGCGGAACTGTCCGTGCTAAACTCCCTGGAAAAATCCCGGCCTTCTCATGGTCCAGCGCGACATAGCAACGTTTTTAAAGTCGCTGCCGTACTTGCTGCGCAGTTCACCAGCAATGGGCTGGGGAACTAATGGATTGGTACTCATCGCTCCATTATCGCCAACCGTGGTCGTCATTACCTGAGCGAGTTGTTTATGGTTGATAAATGAGCGGTCATAGGTCAGCTCATCGTTGATCCATAAACCGATCAGCATGGCTATGGCCATGCCTGCTGCCAAGCCACCAATGTTGATAAAGGAATAGCCTTTCTGGCGGGTCAGATTCCGAAAAGCTATTTTGAGATAGTTCGTGAACATAGCACTGCGTTTTAATGGTCCGGGAGCCCAGTTGGATAGACTTTCTGAACGCAATACTACCGGCCTGATGCGTGAGGAAGTGGCCAACTTATCAATTGGCCATTCTTTTTTCAGGCTGTTTTTGTAGTCAATCGGGGTTTTGCCCGTCATCTGTTTAAAAACCCGGTTGAACGTTCGTTGAGAATTAAATCCCGACTCGTAGGCAATACCCAGCAGGGTGAGCCGGTCATAGGCCGGATCACGCATTTTCCGAGCAATTGCCCGAACCCGAAACTCATTAATGAAATCGCTGAAGTTTTTTCCAGCCCCAAGTTGATGATCCGGGACAACTCATGGGGATGAATCGCTAGTTTCTCCGCCAGCGCGGTCAAGGTCAGTTCGGCATCCTCATAGAGGTGGTTTGCCGCCACGGCTTCCTTCAGCTTTCGGCCTTTCCGTTTTGCATCCGATCGATCAGCGATTGACATTTCTGGCTTGACCGGGCTATCCGATTGGAGGATCACCTCAACGGCCATTCCCATCAGCACAACCGCAATAGCCAAAAAGAACGACTCACTCACTAGCGTTAACAAGCAGGACCAGCCGATCAGGATCAGCGCTTTTTCCAGCCTGCGGAAAGCATAACGCGGCCTGTCCATCAACACGGGTTGCAACCGCTTATAGAAATCCTGAATTAGCCGGTGTGAGAGAAACAAATAGGGGGTGACCGAAATAATAACGAGCCAGCCCGGCATCCAGCCTCCCCCCAGCAGCGGCCCAAAATGCAGCCACTCTTTGGGTTGAAATCGCCACTGGGAGCGAGTCAGGTGCTTAGTATAAAAATACAATAGCGGCCCCAGGGCTGGTAAAAAAGCCGCTGAAAGTCCACCGGTTTTTAGGACGATGACGCCAAGGGCCAAACTTAAAAACAGGTTCGCCCGTTGGGTAGACCTGTTAGCGAATCCGGCAAGTATGGCGAGCGTCAGCCCCGAGAACAAGGAGCCCAGGGCAGCCAGATCGTAAAGGCTTCTATGAAAAAAAACGGGTCTCACATGTTTACGAATTGCCAATAGCAATGTTGTGGATTTTCTGGCTGACTACTCTTTCTTAGAAAGTCGTTTCGGGTAGTCTACTTGATCGTCTACAAATCATTTGTCAAGCTAATGTACGGGTCAACCTAGGTTTTATGGATACGATCTGCCTCAATTTTAGGGTCATCTTGTCCAAAAATGGACACCTAAAAATGGGCTAAACACGTCTGAAGTTCCAGGTTGGCATCAGCAGCTGCCCGTCCATGGATTTCAAATCACCAGCCACTTCATTACGGTCAGTAAGGGCTTATAGCTGATGGTTACTTATCTCATAATAGGCTCCCAGGCGAGACGAAAGGACGTCCAACGTCTGCCTCTTTATTGGCATTTAAAGAGACGACTTGTTTTAGTACCTGTTAACGACTATCCCTAGGATAGGGTTGGTATTACAGCGTCCGCAATTTAATGTCTCGGAACCAAACACCCGTGTTCCAGTCTTGTAAACCGATTCGTCCACTTAATTTCCCTTTGCCAACAGGGGCATCTTTGAGCTTGCTGGCGGCCATGCGTTGTTTCCAGTCAGCGCTGGTTAGATCGTGCTCCTGAACGGTAAACCCGTTAATCAGAACAGTCAGCTTATTCTTCTTTAGGGTCAACTGCATTTGGTTCCAACTGCCCAGCGGTTTGGGCTCCTGCATTCGTACGTCGGCGATACCAAACAGATCGCCCGAGCTGTGCGGGTGATCGACTGGCTTCTGATAAAGCACGTCGTCGCCCACTTGTACCTCCATTCCCGTACTATAAACCTTTGGATTCTGTGGACTTTCCTGCACGAAGAAAAAGAAACCGCTATTGGTATACTTCTCAATTTTAAATTCCGCTTTGAACTCAAAATCACCGGAAAACACACCATCTGTTACCAAATCGCCTGCGTCGCGTGGCGTAGCAGATGCCGTTTGTGGAACATCCAGGTGCAAAACACCTTTCTCAATTTTCCAGGACGAAGGTACGCCTTTTCCGTTGTAGCGATGCCAACCCTTCAGGTCTCGACCATCGAAGAGAAGCTTCCAACCCTCTTTCTTTTCTTGAGCGGACAGGGTATTAGGCGTCTGTGCCTGTGTGCCCGCTAGGGTGAGATATAATAGAAATGCTAAAGCAATACGTTTGGAAACCATAAAAATTTGAGATAAGACTAAAATAGGACCGCTAGTACTATCGTAAAGAGTCAAGCGGCAATTACTTACTACTTTCAGGGCGTTGGGTTTAGTGGCGGAAATGGCGGAAAACGACGACAAAACGCTCCTATTCCTACGCTTGCAACTGGTCAGACAACCGGTTAGGAGGGAGGCCACCGGTTTCGCTTATCCTTTACGTAGCCTACACTTTACCCGCTGGTTGACTTATAGAATAATCCTTCCGGAACAGGTAAGGCGTCTATTGGCAAATTACTCAGCCAGGTTGGACGTGTTCTGGGCAGCCTGTTGCGTTTGACGGGTATTGATGGCGACTAGCCCGATCAGTGCGGTCATTAACGTATGTCACGAATAGTCTTGAACAGAAATTAAAAAGTTAGTGTCTCAGTAAAGGCTCCAATGTGAGACAAAGTAGATTCGCATGTCCGACCGTCCTTAAGTCTTCTTAACCCGAGCGGTAGAGGCCGCTGGCCTTTCAGCCTGTTTCTGTAATCGTTCATCGAACTCATGAGCCACTACTTCTACCACCTTCACCTGACTCATCAGCGGGTGTAAAGGATTGATCAGAATGTTGCGCGAAGGCGTATTCCTGACAATCACCGACGGGATGGCAAAGGCCAAAGCAGGATAGGTAGGCACTAGCTTGGGTAATAAAAACGACGGTAGGCTTTCGGGATACTTGAGCGCATCCCAACCTGTGGGCAGCTCAGATAATTGAATTGCCTCAATGGCGTCCGGTAGTTCGATGCTCATTCGTACAAACGGCGGCAAATCGCGCACAGGTGTACCATCTAAATGTACTAACGTTTCCAGCAAGGCCAACTCGGGTGTTATCGACGTGTAGACTAAGGGAGTACCTGGTGGATTCCAGCGACCACCGTTCAAACGCGCTCCTTCCCCCGTTAGTACTGACTCAATGAACTGCTTCTTTTGAATACGATAGACTAAAGGCATTGCTTAACTATAAACGCCGTACTCAATGCGGCCTAAGATCTGATCCACTACTTGGAAACCAGTAGCCGTATCCAGCAATTCTAGGGGGGATTGACCTTCCAGGATCTCCAAGGGTCGGCGCAACCAGCGGTTGAACTTACCTTGATCTTCGAACACGCGCAGGCCATGGGCCGCTACAGCTTTGAGCAACAGGAGTCGTTCAGATTCCACCTTGTTTAATGAGCCACTCAATAAGCGACGAGCCATCGTCCGCTCGTTCATCGATAGCAGGATGGCTAACTCCCGAATCGTCAGCTCCAACAAAGAAGCCAGTTGTCGCACCTCGGCATGGGCCACCCCTGAGCGCGACTGGGCAATGAGTTCGAAGGGGCCGGTTCGTTCGGGTAAAATACGAACTATGGTATTAGCTGCCTCAAATATAGGTTGTCGTGTGCTGCTGTCTTTAGCGTCCGGCCTGTCTTTGCGATCTTTCTCGGTAGTTGCTTTCATAGGCAACAATTTGTCAGCAACGTTACTGACATTTTACGTAACTGTAACCTATACAGTCAAAAAAAAGTTTGTATGATGTCTTTTATATAAATCCCTGCGATACTGACCGCGTTTCAGCAGGGAATCGTATGGTGGCTAGTGAATTGTTGAATCAGCAATTTAATCATTCTGTACCAAACTGATCACCGCTGGTCGGCTTTACGAAAGCTACTGGAAATTCTGCGAGAAGATGATACGGTCATTGTTTGGAAGCTTGACCGGCTAGGCAGATCACTAAAAGAACTATTTACGCTAGTCAACGACTTTCAAATTTAAGGACCGGGTCGCCGGAGCGATTGGCTTCCGCAGTCTGAATGATGCCGCGCCACGGTGGCCATAGATACCACAACTGCACAAGGCCGCTTGGTATTTAATCTATTTGCGTCACTAGCCGAATTTGATGGCACCGGCCACCCGGCGTGATCTGATCCGGGAACGAACTAAAGCCGGTTTAGCTGCGGCTCGAGCCAGGGGACGCATCGGTGGACGACCAAAAGACCTCACAGCCGAAGCCCAAGCGAAAGCACGGGCCGTGAAGTCTATGTACGCTCTTAAGACCCATACGATTTTAGAGATTGGTTAGTTATTTCACCTAAGTCGAGCAACGGTTTATCGCTACGTAGCTTGGCAAGAAGTAAAATAACGGTTGCTTCATAAAATGGGCGTTTAGGAAGACAAAAAATTGATCCGATCCAGAAAAGTCATCGTTTGAACAATCCATTCTAACCAACAGAAAATTATATTATAAAGCTATTAAATAGACTATAATTAATAGCTTTAGTGAATTCTGGACAAGCAAATAGCTACACGCTGCCACTTTTATAGCTACTACATTGCCACAACCCTTATGTTACTAAAAAAACTTATGATATTGTTCCCTCAGAATCTGATTGGTTAAATCCTCAATGGGCTTGGGATCGACTTGCTGGCTTTTGAGCGAAGCCATTGACCAACCATCTGAGAACTGTTCAGGAAGCTGATAGATATAGGTTGCAGCCGGATCATTGCCCAACTGATTGCAAGCTGTTAAGCCAATGAATACAGATATACGAGCCAGTACATGAAAAAACTTCATTCTTCTCTGTTAAGTTGTTCACAAAAGTGTGGCCTTCCAGAAATCAGTAAAAGCTTGACAGCCAACCTTAACTTAATTTAACAGGCTTTCGAAAGCAAGCTAGCCATATGTATCGATTGTCAACTGCTTCCCCTTTGGCATACTGTTTGGCAGTTTTACCCTATTCTCATAAAACTCTCCCAAATGAGACGACGATGTACTACAGGAACTCTCTGAAGTAGTTGCAACCGATCAAGACAAACGAAGTAAAGAGATGGCTGTTCTCAACCCAGAGTCGTCTCAAACTTGCTGGTAATGACCCGTGTCGACGGAAGGAATAGCCATATACGAATTGGATTCGTATATGGCTATTCCTCCGGAATCGAGCGAATAGCTTGGCGTATGCAGGACGGGGAAAATAGATTTTTCATTCATTTGACTCAAGAGACTACCGAGTTCTTTTTTGAAGATAGTCCGGGTCGAATCCATACTCTTTTGTGGCTCCGGTTAAGCGGATACTAAAGGTATCTTCCGAGTTGTCATCAGTGAAATGAACGTGTGCTGCGAACTCAATGTCTTTCATTTTCTTTGAAAGGAACACCAGCTAGTGGTTGGATTAACCTAAATTGACGGGTTATTATCATGTCTGGTTTTGTTGAACTACTCAACCTGACTTTCCTGTACCAGTGTCAATCAGTATTCCAGTCCTGTGGGTAATGTTTTAGCCTGCTCGATAAAGTCAGCAAGCTGCTCAAGCGAGGGGGGACGAAGCGTCAATTCTTTAGTCGAGTTAATTTCAGTAATTTTGACAAGTAAATTTTCCGCAGACCGCCGGGCTAATTCTTTAACAGTATCGACACCTGCCTCTTCCAATAAGTCGCTGTATACACCGCCAATACCTGTTATACGAGCCAGGTCTGCCCGGTTCGCTAAATCTAAAATTACACTTGCCTCTGTATTGGCCAGCGCTGCCAGCTTCTTCCGATCAGTGGGGGTACGGCTGGCTTCTAGAAGCGCTTCGCTATTGGTAATGCCCTGGCCTTTTAATGCGTCGATAAGAGCATCTGTGCTCCCTTTCAGTTCAGTTATTGATAAGCTCATCGATGTTAATTAGTTGAAGGAATACTATTAAGTTATTCCTAAGACGGCCTTTTGGGATAATGTAACACCTTTATAAAAAATGATCCTGCTTGAGCCGATGAAATGCTCATGAATAGGCTCCTGCCTGAGCCGACCAAGTGTTTATGACCTGCTCATTAATTCGGGTGTTTCTAAAGACGCTAGTGGTTCACGATCTTTTGCTCTCTAATATACTTTTGAATAAGGACAATTATCGACTAACTTGGTGGGCTAAAACCATATGGTAACTTAGTGGTTTGCCAAAGAGCCTTTGCCCGGCCATGAACAGCCTATTACAACCCGATCCACTGCAGGCTGCCGCTACACAGCGCACCCGAATCCAGAACCAGGCCTTTCAGGCGGCCGTCAACGGCGAGCCCTTGGTCAACTCCTTGAACATACTCGCTCGAATAGTCAAACTGGAGTTGGAAATCGGGGTGCGCACGGCCTTTTATCTGGCCTATCCCGACGGCAAACGCTTACATGCCATCGAAGGGGCGGGCGACATGGACCCAGCCTACACGGCCCCCTTGAATGGCTTTCCCGTTGGCGACGACTCGTTTTGCAGCGGCTATGCCATGGCTACCGGCCGCCCCGTTCACACCCAAGATGTGTTCCAGGCCCCACAATGGCAACCCTATCTGCCTATGGCCACCGCTCATCAGTTTCGAGCCGCCAGCTCCTACCCGATCCTGACCCGGCAGGGCAAAGCCATCGGTAGTTTGGCCCTCTACTTTCCGGACGTCCATCAGGCCACGGCTCAGGAAGCGGCCTTAGCCAAGGCCATTACCCAGGCCGCGGCCATCATCCTTTCCCAGGATACCCAAATAACGGAACACACCCGCGCCGAAGAAGCCCTGCGCCAATCGCAGGAAAAATACCGTACCCTGTTCGAAACCATCGACGAAGGCTACGCTTTCTGTCAACTCGTACGCGACCAGGCAGGGCGGGCCACGGATTACCGGATTCTGGAATTGAACCCCGCTTTTGAGCAACAAATCGGTGCCCGGCGCGCCGACTTTCTGGGACGCACCGCCCGCCAAGTTTTTCCTGGCTACGATGATTGGTGGATTGACACCTATGCGCGCGCCGTGGACACTAACCAACCGGTGCATTTCGAGCATCCGCTGGACAACACTGGGCGTTGGTATACCATTTCGGCCTACCCCCACGGGGGTGACCATTTCGCCGTTCTCTTCCAAGACATCACTGAACGCAAACGGCACGAGCGTCAGCAAGCCTTCCTGCTGAGGTTTTCGGATCGTTTGCGCTTGGAGTCCGACGCGGATGCTCTGGCCAACCAAGCCCTGCAACTGCTGACCGAGCATCTGCAACTGGATCGCTGTTGTATTGCCGTCTACCGGTTAACCGACGATCAAGCCGATATCACCCACCAGGTGGGTAACGACCGGCTGCCCCCGATGCCCCAGTGCCTTCGTCGGTCAGATTTGCCCGACGCCTTTTCGATCGTTTCGGAGGGGACACTGGTCATCGACGAGGTGGGCCAAACGAAAGGACTGACCGAGCTGGATCGACAGACTATGGGGGCTTGGGGCTTTTCGGCCCTGGTGGCGTCGCCCCTGCGGCAGAGAGCGCACCAGCCCATGTGGGTAATCCTCGCTGTCTCCGCGCGTCCACGGCCTTGGAGGCCGGTTGAGATCCAGTTGATCGAAGAGGTAACCGAACGCATCTGGGCGGCCATGGAACGTATCAAAGCCGATGAAGCGCTGCGCAACAGCGAAGCGCAGTACCGCCATTTATCGGCCCACCTCGATGAGCAAGTTCGGCAGCGCACCGCCCAGTTGGAGGTGTCGGTCCGTGACCTCAAACGTTCCAACGATAACCTTGAGCAGTTTGCTTCCATTGCCTCCCATGATTTGCAGGAGCCGCTGCGGAAAGTGCAGCAGTTTGGCGACTTGCTCACAAGCCAGTACGGTCCTCAACTTGGCCAGGGCGTTAGGTACCTCGATCGGATGCAGCTGGCAGCCAGCCGCATGTCCATCCTGATCAAAGACCTGCTGACTTTCTCGCGCATTTCGACCCGTCAAGAAGCCGGAACGCCCATTTCACTAAGCGAAATAGTGGCGGGCGTGCTGTCGGATCTGGAGCTGCAGATTGAGGAAACCGGTGCCCAGGTGATCATCGAACCCCTTCCCACCATCGTGGGCGAGGGCTCACAACTGGGTCAACTGTTTGCCAACCTGCTGGGTAACGCCCTCAAGTTCCGACGCCCCCAGGCCCAGCCGAAAATCCGGGTCAGCAGCCATCGCCTGGCGGCCGGGGGGCTACCGCTTACGGTGCGTCCAACTCGAATGGCCCCGGCCTACTACCAGATTGACGTCTCGGATAATGGCATTGGCTTTGAGCAGAAATATGTCGAGCGCATCTTTCAGATCTTCCAGCGGCTGCATGGCAAGGGCGAGTTTGCGGGTACGGGCATCGGCCTGGCGATTTGTGAAAAAGTAGTAACCAATCACGGAGGTGCTATCACGGCCCATAGTCAACCCGGAGAAGGGGCTATCTTCTCCATTTACCTACCCGCCTAGCTTATTGACTAGTTTACCTATCACTAAGGTTTTAAGAGATGCTTGTTTTCTAGCAACTGTCCAACATAACGCTCTTTATAACAGGCAAATAAACGCCAACGCCCGCTTTGTTAGAATAGATAGTAGTAAAGTAAGCTCGTAATGCCTTTATTTTAATAACGCATCCGTGATTGTCAATGGATAAACCACTTGCTTGCAGCCATAGTCAGCAGCCGAAGGATTGTGCTTTCGCTTGAGCCACAGTGAATTCTGCACTGGGTCTTGCTGATAAATCACGTTTTGTTGGCCAGCCACCAGCGTGTATAATCTAAAGCTGGAAAACGTATCGGCTGGGTGAGGACTAGACCTAAAATTGGCATCTTGCCCAATCAATATTCGTAACCCACTAGCAATGCTAGTGGCGGAATCAAGTTGCTGGTTAAGGAGAGGTCCCTCAAACTGAATCAATAGATTCCGGCTGCTTTGCTTATCCAGGATGTTAACCTACAGCAGAATAAGTAGATAAGTATATTGATTTTTCATCACAAGGAAATCAGCAGTTCCCTTTTATTGATTCGTTTAGAGTTAGTAGGGTTGGAATGATCCCGCTCTACTTATTGAATGGCGGCAAAGATCCTGACTGCCCTTTGCGGGTTTCTCCCGAGATGGAAATTGGTAATATAGGTTTTCTAGCCTACATTCGCTTATATTGAGATTGACCGTGGCTTATTCTCAGCGAACGCTCATTTAGAGCATCTACACTAACTAGAAAGTAATAGGTTATACAGCTCAGACGATCAAAATAGAACGTCAAATCGTAGCCCTTTCACTGCTCGGTAGCCAGCTTTTATTCGGGCAGGTACACTCGAAAGGTTGCTCCATGGCCCGGTTGGCTCTGGGCCGTTAACCAGCCCCCATGATTGGCTACCACTTTCTCACAAATGGCCAGGCCAATTCCCGTTCCGGCATACTCATTCCGAGTATGCAAGCGCTGAAAGACCTGGAAGATGCGATCCAGATATTTCTCCTCAAAACCAATCCCATTGTCTACTACGTCAATCCGATAATAGCCGCTGACCGCTCGGTGGGGCCTAAACTCCTTCGGTAAATCATGGGCCAACACACGACTCGACAGGATCTGAATCTGGGGTGCCACGCCTGGAGTACGAAATTTAAGGGCATTGGAGAGCAGATTCTGGAACAATTGTTCTAATTGGGAGGCATCACCGGCTAGCTCAGGCAAGTCACTCAGTTGGATGGCTGCACCTGTTTCATGGATCAGTGGCGATACGTTCTGGACCGCCACTTTTACGATCGTCGTGAGCGATACCAGCCGACTGGTATCTCGTTGGGTAGAGATCCGCGAATAGGTTAATAAGTCTCGAATTAGATTCGACATCCGATGGGCTGCCTGCTGCATGCGCTCTAAATACGTCACGCCTTGTCCTAACTCGGTGCGGTATTGATCCTGGAGAAGGTCACCGAATTGCTGTACTTTGCGAAGTGGCTCCTGCAAATCGTGCGAAGCGATATAGGCAAACTGTTGCAGGTTTTGGTTAGATCGCTTCAAGTCCTGAATCGAATCCTGCAACTGCAGTGTTCGCTCAGCCACTTGTTGGTCGAGGTCTCTGGATTGCTGATGTAACTGCTCTTCTCTCAACAGCAGCGCTTGATGAGTGGCCACCTGTTGGGTAATTTCGACGCCCGTCGCTATAATGCCATACACCGCCCCCTGCTTGTTTTTGAGGGCTTTAAATGAAAAATCAAAATAGACAGTCTTGGAGACTCCATTGACTACCATCTGGGCGGGGGTGTTGTTGGTGGCGAATGTAACGCCCGTGGTAAAGACCTCATCCAGGATGGCCAGAAAGGGTTGGCCTTCCATCTCGGGGATGGCTTTGGCTAAGGGCATACCGAAGACAGCATCTCCTTTCCCCCATACGGCTAACTGAGCTTGATTGGCTACAGTGATAATCAATTCCCGACCCACCAGCAGAGCAATCGGAATGGGCGATTCCATGACCAGGGCGCGGAAAATGGCTTCATTATCGAGCGTTTCAGGACTATCAACCATATAAGAGTAAAGATAAGCTACAGCGTTCTAATCATCATTGTCCGATTTAGTTTTTTGGATTATCCCTACTGAGTTAATTCATTAAACTATAGTTCTTAAAACGCTCCCAAGTGAGACGAGGAAACGTTCATAAATAGGCTCCCGTCTGAGACGACGGAGTATTCTTGTAGCCGCTCATTAATTCGGACGTTATGGTAAACGCCATTGTATCATATTGGAGGGCACCTTCGCTAATTCGTGTGCGTCGCTGGTAAATTGACTTACCCTGGTCCTACGAAGAGAAATGTATCCTTCAGCAGCCTCTTTTTACCATTTGGTAACTCGTATTCAGTCACACATGCGGAACTTTGTCGACGATATAACCCCCCAGTTATGCCTCCAATAAGGAGAGGGGCTAAATAAATTGACTTGGTTAATTACTTACGGATGGCTCGTATCTTTATTACTGGCTCCTCGGATGGGCTGGGCAAAATGGCAGCCGCGCTTTTGCTAGGGGAAGGCCATCAGGTTGTTCTTCATGCCCGCAATGAACAACGGGCAGAGATAGCCCGGAAAGCCAACCCTTCGGCAGAAACTGTGCTCATCGCCGATCTCTCTAGCCTGACCCAGACGGTCGGTCTAGCTGAGCAGGTCAATAGATTAGGACAGTTCGACGCCATCATTCATAATGCCGCCGTCGGTTATCGGGAACCCAACCGGATCACCACCGTCGATGGCCTGTCCCACGTGCTGGCTATCAATAGTCTGGCGCCCTATCTGCTAACGGCACTTATCCATAAACCTTCGCGGCTTATTTATGTAAGCTCTGGCCTGCATCGGGATGGGGACAGCAGCTTACGGGATCTTAACTGGGAGAAAAGGCCCTGGAATGGCTTCCAGGCTTATGCGGACTCAAAACTGCAGAATGTATTGCTTGCCTTGGCGGTTGCTCGCTTGTGGCCAGACGTATTCAGCAATGCCTTGGAGCCTGGCTGGGTGGCCACCAAAATGGGCGGAGCTTACGCGCCCGACAGTTTACAGCAAGCGCCACTAACTCAGGTGTGGCTGGCTTCTGCTACCGATCCGCAGGTGCTCACATCGGGCGGGTATTATTACCATCAGAAACCACAAGCCGTTTATCCGGATGCCAGAAATGTTACAATCCAGCAACGATACCTCACCCAGTGCAAGGAGTTTACGGGGGTAGAACTGCCAGCCTGAGTCATCCACAAATACGGACGATGACCGGTGTCACTTTGTAAAGCAGGCCGTTTAGGAAAAACAAATCGTACGCCTTAACTGAGCTACCCGTACCTGTACTTTTTTCTGAGCACCCGCCAGCAGCGCTTCCCTCACTTGTCTTCCCCTTGAATACAATCAGTCGTTTCCTGTTCCTGACAACGTGAGGTTTCGCCGGATCCGGCTCAGCGATTGCTGGGTTATGCCCAGATAGGACGCGACATCGCTCAGAGGAACCCGTTGCAGGATGTCAGGGTGCTGCGCCATAAATTTAAGGTAGCGAGTAGTCGCTTCTTCACCCATCAGGCTATTGCGGAGTTGAATCTTATCCAGCAGGGCCTGTTGGATGATGCCTTCAAAGAGCTCTTTAACCGAAGGAAGCTGTTGATAGAGTCGGTGTAACTGGGGTCTGCTAAAGACAAAGACCGCCCCGTCGGTAGCGGCCATAATACCTTCCTGAGAAACCACCTGCCCCATAAAGCTATAGAGGACCGTGCAAAACTTGTTTTCCTTCACAAAGAACTGGATCACCTCATTACCTTTCTCGCTGGTGGAGATAATTTTCAAAATGCCGTTGGTGACAAAAAACAATTCCCGGGCTGTTTTGCCCTGTTCCAATAGGTGGTCCCCCGCCTTTATTGTCCGCCACTGCATATGCTGACAAATCAGGTCAAAATCAGTAGCCGGAATCTGCTGGTATTGGTTCAGGAAGGTATGAAATAAGGCGAAGTCGAGGTTCATAATGAAGTACCTGGTTTACGAACGGTTACGCTACCACTTTCGGCTTGAATGACTACTGATCTGAATAAACAGGCAGCGTTGTCGCGAGCGTCTCTGCACCTGCTGCTTCTGCCCGTATACGTCGCAGTGGCAGAACCACTGTGGCTTTTCGTCAATGACACGTTGTCTCATCAAGCGTCGTACTGTTGATGGGTAAGGGTTACATCCCCGGGTTGTTAGTCCGACCCAAGCCACTTTTCGCCCCACTCGCAGAAGCGGGGAACCAGGGTTAGTAGTTCGTCGGCCTTTTGGGTCAGATAATACGTCACCACCACATGCTTGGGGTCAGCAGCGGTCACTTTGTTGACAAACCCCTCCTTGGTCAACTCGGTCAGCCGTTTACTGAGCATTTGGTCCGAAAGAGAAGGGTATACTTTTTTCAATAAGCTAAACCGGTTGTCTCCCCACTGGATCGAAAACAGAAGTTGCATCTTCCATTGGGGAGCAATCAGCCGCATGACTTCATTGAAACGACAGGCCTCTTCCAGCACCGCTTCGTTCAGACTCGTGGATGAATTTACTTTTTTAATCGTTGCCATATCCCTACTCATTTTCGGGTGAGTTATTGCCCCCTTCCTTGCCCTACGCTACGTTTGCTGAAACAAAAAAACAAAGGTATGGAAACTATTCAGGAGCAAACAACCGACACCATCACCGTCATTCAATCGCTGGTTGAGGGACTCAATGCCACGGACCGAAAAGACTTTACCCACTGGCGTACCTTACTCGCCGATGAATTGACCATTGATTTTGGCGGGGTCAAACCAGCACAGACCATTAAGGCCGATGACCTGGTGGCCTGGGCCAAGGTAGCCTACCAAGACATGATAACGATGCATATGTCATTTAACCATGAAGTCACCTTGGATCAGCAGCAAGCGCATGTTTACTCCTACGGTAGAGCGTTACATCGCCAAGCGGTCAGTGTGGGTGAAGACTACTGGTTTATTTACGCCCGGTATGAGCACCGGTTGATCAAGCAGGATGGCGTTTGGAAGATTACCCGTTTGCAAATGACGCCGGTCTTTGAGGAAGGCAATTCGAACCTGGTTAACCAGGCGTATGAAGATGCCCGCCAGCAAGACTAAGTAGCCATACCTTAGCTTAGACTGCAGGATCGTTCTGTTGACGGAACAGGTCCGTTGCGTTAAGCATAGCGGGCTAAGCACGCAGCAGGCTGTACCCCAGATGAATCAGTGCCGACCAGCTTGACCACTTGAACCGGTCCAAACCCGCCGAGAGCCGGGAAACGCGGATCAATTTCTGGGGCGGAAACGTCGAGGGAAGCCTGGCCATGGCCTGCACGGCTTGATCACGTCGTTGAGCAGCCCGCGTTGGATTCGCTTTGCTTAACAGAACCGGTAATTCATCCAGCGAAGCGTCCGTGCAGTAAGCGGGCTGGCCAGGCTGCTGCCGCCAGGAAGCCGCTAACCCACCCGCATCGTAGCTGGCGAAGCCAAGCGCTTTCACCAACGCCCCAACCGTTGCCCGGGCGAGGGGATCATCCCCCGAAACCGGCAAGGCAATTCGGTGATCAACCTGACCGGAGCTGGCGTTGTGATCCAGGCTATACGCCATAATACTGTTAAACGCTTTAACAACGGGGTGAGCCAATTGCTGCGCTGTCCACACGCTCTCGGGTAAGCCCTGATCGACTGGCCGTATCGCTCCATCCCGATCGGGGTAGTAGTTGCTGGCGTCCACGACGATGATTTTCTCGGGAAGCTGGAGCCCTCGACTCACCTCACTGATACGGCCGAAGGGTATCGCCAAGATCAGCATGTCCACCTCCTGCGTTATATCGTCAAGGGAAACGGCCTTGGTTCCTGTCTCGGCGGCAAACGCATGCATACTGCCTGGACCCCTAGAGTTCGTCGCCTTAACCGGGTAGCCCAGGGCAACCAGCCGTTTGGCTAAAACACTACCCACGTTCCCGGTACCAATGATCCCAATTGGTTGCTTCATCCTATTCATCTATATTTCCTACTTCGTTACCTGAACGGCTCTCTACAACCGATCGTCGACAGCCAGATTGCGTTCCCGATCTAGCGTAACGGTTGTGTTGGCGAGCCTGGGGCAAACTTATTTTAAACGAATCGTATCGTTACTATCCGTTACCCGTAGGTAAGTCCCTATTACTATGGCCCAGACAACATGCACACCCGATGAAAAGCGCTTAAACCAGCAGATGGTAGCGCTTCGTGATGCCATTGAGCTCTTGAGTGGCAAGTGGAAATTTGGCATTTTACTGGCCTTACACGTCCATGGAGCGTTGCGATTCAGCGCGTTACAGGAACGTTCAGCCGGTATTTCACCCAAGGTGTTAGCGGAAGAATTGCAGGACTTAGTAGCCAATCGACTGATCACCCGAACGATCAATAACACAAAACCGATTACCGTTACGTACGCCATTACCGAGCATGCCTTTGCCGCAGAGCCTGCGATTCTGGCCTTAATCGAATTTGGGTTGAAGCACCGACAAAAAATTATGAGCGAATAAGGCCATACGTCGTAGGCTTCTAAAAAAGAGCGCTCCCGTACCCTGTCCCCGACATAGTAGACCGGCATTTCGGGTTAGTGAAGGCGTTTTCTCCTGGCAGGGCTTACGGCTTCGCCCCTAATCCTTCTGTTACCTGCGTCCTGAGCATGTCCTCTAACAACGTTTCCCCGTATACAGGCTCGGCCTTACCGCCTTCAAAGACAATCCACTGTCGGTTGAACCCGTCGTTCATTTCGGCCATCAGCCGGGAGGCATCCTGAGTGAAGCCAAACGACGAATAGGTTTGTTCATAGTCGGCAGGTGAGATCGCCACCGCCCGAATCGGCCGACCGGTATGGTAGGCCAGTATCGAGGCTACGTTGTCGGCTGAATACCGGCAGGGGCCTTCCAGCTCGAGGATACGGGCTCCCGTCCAGGACTGAGTCAGCAGTTCAGCCGCTAGCTGACCAATATCCTGGACGGCAACCATTGGAATAAGTAGGTCGGTAGGGTTCAAAAAACTGTGTAGTTGTCCCGATTGAACCGCCCCCGGAATACTGCCGATAAAGTTCTCCATAAACCAGCCCGCCCGGATACCCGCGGTGGGTATGGGTAGCCGCGTAAGCGCCTGTTCCAGGTCATACAATTTACGGATGGCCCCGGTGCCATGGAGTAAATGACCACCAATGGAGGAGAGATAAACGACCTTTTTAGGGTGGGCACTTTTTAATGCCATACTGATAGCCGCTACCATCTGCTGGTGTTGCTCAAGGACGTTCTCCAAATCCAGCCCCGGTGGCGTCATAATAAAAACGGCTTCGGTACCGCGAAAGGCTTGGGTGAGCGCGGCTGCATCGAGTAAATCAGCGGCTACGACCTCCGCCCCCCGGGCTGCCCACTGGGTTGCCTTGGCCGGATTCCGAACAACGGCCCGGATGGGTTGGTGTTGATGGAGCAACAGTTCCCCGATTACCTGGCCAACCTGGCCGGTGATTCCAAGGATTGCAATCATGTTTTTTAAGGAATATAGCGAGAAAGAAATAAACGCTAGACCAATGAAGCCCCACCGTCTATCGTAAAGCACTGCCCCGTAGCAAAGGGCTGCTTCATCATAAATAAAAAGGTTTGGGCGATTTCTTCCGGCTCGCCGATCCGCTTGACTAACAACTGGTTACCAATTGATTCAAACAAATTTGCCCGGTCGGCCTCGTTCATGCCGCTCCATAAATTGGTTCTGACCAAGCCGGGCGAAACGATATTGACGCGTATGGGGGCCAGCTCAACGGCCATGGCCCGGCAGAATCCTTCCATGGCGCTGCAGATACTGGTTCCCAGCGACCAGCCAGCCCCCGGCCGCTGGCTGGTGATGCCGCTGGTCAGGCAAATGGAGCCACCTGACTTAATGTGCGGTGCCCCGTATTTTACGGCGGCAAAGGCACCCCAGAATCGAACGGCAAAATAGTCTTTGGCTTGCGCGATATTGAGAGTTTCAAGCCGATTGAGGCTGATGTTCTCTCCGGCGGTATATACCAAATGATCAAAGGGCCCAATGTGGTCAAAGAATTCGTGTATGTTCTCTTCCTGACTCAGATCGAGCGCAACCCCTAAACTATCGCTCGAAAGCTGAGCGAGCGCGTCATTGACCCGTTGCTGATGGCTGGATACAATAACCACATGAGCGCCCTCGGCTGCGGCTGCTTTGGCGGTGGCGAGTCCCAGGCCGGAACTTCCGCCTAGAAGAATGATTCGTTTGCCACTTAAGGAGAATGGCTTATCGGGTGTATTCATCATCGTTTGCTTTGTGAAGACAAAGGTCACGACGACAAATCGCCCACGATTTACCAAATGGTAAAAAACGATTTAAACGTAGCCAACTGAATGAGCCCTCTGAGGTAAAAAATGTAGTTGGGGACCGGCCGGTGCGCAGCCGGAGTTGGGTAAAGACTTCACGCAAGGCCTGCTGCTACTGGGGCCGCTCGTCGGCCTTCTGGGGAATGGCCACTTTGCCCAGACCCCGCCGGTAAGCCATGAGCTTACCCGGAATCTGGTCGACGGTCAACACCTCATCGGTCAGGTCGGTGGCAATAGCCTGGCTCCGCCGTTTTCCTTGATGCGCTTAAGACCCATGGATCCGTCGGTCCCCGTGCCTGAGAGCACCACTCCGACGGCCCGTGGCCCGTGCAAATCGGCCAGGGTACGAAAGAATATATCAACAACCAGTGCCCGGCGTTTCTCCTGGGTGGTGTTGGGCAAAACGGCCCGGTGGCCATCCTCCATCACCAGATGACCATTGGGTGAAATAACGTAGACCGAGCCGGGCTCCATCTTAAGCCTGTCGTTTACTTGGCGAATGGGGAGTGAGGTTACGGTTTGTAAAATGGGCCCCAACTGGCTATCAAAGTCGGGCGACAGATGCAGAATCACAATGAAGGCCAACCCCGATTAGGGGCACCTGTTCAAAAAAAGCCATTAGGCATACGGTACTTTTTTAGATATACCTACTTACTGTAAAAGCTCATTCTCAAGTGGCGCTTGTGCCTGAGACCACAGAGAATTTACGCTTAGTTAATGTTGGTCATAAAGGGTACTTACTATCATTTGTTTCGGCAATATTGTCGATCATTACAGGGAATTATTTAACCACAGTAACTCATTGATGCCAACCCATTCGATCCCAGTGGCTAATGGCTTACGGATGCTCTTTGACAAGGCCGTGGCCCAAGGAGGGCAACTGGTGGACGGCAATCTACAGTTGCCACCCAGCTTGGGTAAGGGCTTTATTAAGCTGGTCTCCATCGAACCTGGTCTACTGCTGACCATTCACCGCTACTGGCTGCAAGAAGAAACCCTCGTAGAACGCCTGGCCGAAGAGAATCAGTCGGAACGATTATTGGTTTCATTTCAATCCGTTGACCCTGCTCTATCCGCTGCGGGTCACCTGTCGACCGCACAGCTCGCTTCCACAACCCTTACCGTCAGGACCGTCCTACCCGCACACACTCTCATTTTCTTCGTTGGGCTAGTCGTGGAAAAAACCGTGTTGGCTTATTGGTTGGGCCACCCCCAGGCTGGACCATTAAGCCTATTCACTAATCAGCAACCCCGATTAGTGGAAGCTTTGCTCACGCCTGAAATCCAGATAGCCTTACAGCAGATAACGGCCCTACGTCCTGAGGATGAGTTGAATGGGTTATTTTATCGCATCAAGGTACAGGAGTTGCTTTATTGGCTGTTTCGAGAACTAGGCCAGCGCTCGATTGGTAATTCCATGGTATTGCATTCGACGGATGTAGCGCGCATTTTTCAGGTGAAGACTCTTCTGCTCGCTAAGCTAGACAAATCACCCAGTCTGGCTCAACTGGCTCAGACGGTGGGCTTGGGTGAAACCAAACTTAAGCAGTTATTCCATCAGGTATTCGGCACCAGTCCTTATGCCTACTATCAAGCAGCTCGCTTACAGCAAGCCAAGCGCTTACTAGCCCAATGGTCGGTATCGGAAGTAGGTCACCAGCTTGGCTTTACTAATTTGGGCCATTTTGCGCAGCTATTTAAACGTCAGTATGGCCTCACCCCCAAACGCTACCAGGCGGCCTTATTAATAAAGAAGGAGCCGTAGCTTCGCCGGATACGAATAGTAATACGCCTAAATAGGCTATTTTGTCCGTAAACATCATCAGACCTTTGTGAAAAGAATAATTAACTCAATACACTTTTCACGCATGGATGCTACGAACCAAACGCCCTCCACTCAACTCCGTATTGGCATTATCTTAGGCAGCACTCGACCTGGTCGCCGAGGTGACAAGCTGGCTTCCTGGCTTCTCGAGAGGGCCAACTCTTACGGTGGAGCTGCTTACCAACTCATCGACCTGGCTGATTATGAGCTGGGTAACCTGGATGAGCCCAACAATCCATCGCTGCAAAACTATCAACATGAGCACACGCGTCGATGGGGAAAATTAATTGACAGCTTCGATGGCTATGTTTTTATTACTCCAGAATACAACCACTCCATACCGGGAGCCTTAAAAAATGCGTTGGACTATGTCTACAAGGAGTGGAATGATAAGGCGGCCGGAATTGTCTGTTATGGCGGTTGGGCATCTGGCTCCCGCGCTGCCGAGACGCTACGGATTATTTTGCCAGAACTTCAAATCGCCACCGTACGGGCGCAGGTATGTGTGTCAACGCATGCGGTCTTTGGGACGGGTGACTTTGTTCCAACTGCCTCCCTAACGACTTCAGTCGAGTTAATGCTGGCCCAACTGTTAGCCTGGGCGAAGGGGATGCGCAACGTACGTGAGGAGAAGGCAAGCTTAGTAGCTTAGAACGAGTCTAGCCCGAGTGAGGGGTAGACCTTTGAGCACTGTGAAAAGCAAATTAACCTCGCCGTTTGGTAGAATCTCAAATAAGGCCCTATTTATTGAAAAGTCAGTTTTTATACGTTGTCAATTTTATTCTGAAGCATTCGGTCATATGCTTAAGGCTTTGCTCTCCCAACAAATCGACCATTTCCCAGCAAAAAATTGATTGCTCTGCCAACGTTTCGGTCAATGCTTTCCTGGTTTTTCAGCTTAGTTATGTAGCGCACGATCTCGTGTTGCAGCGAAGGGCGTAAGTTCTCAAATATTGCCTTGGCTGGTGGGTTTGCCTGCAGCGCTTCTTCTAACTGGGGGTGAAGTTTTAGGCGTCGGTCAGTGGGGTCAACCTCGATCGTAATCTCAAGGGTCTCACCAATTCGTTTGGGCGAATTTTTCAGCATTTTGGTGTTGATGTAAAGCCGCCAGTCACCCCTGTATTTGACTAAAGTCTGTTGGTAGGGCAGTTGGTTGATAGTGCCACGTATCGGAATTTTCCCTTTTTGGTTGCTGGGGTGGTTAAGAATTGGCTCCAAAATCTCTTGTGGTACAAACACAAAGGGGTTTACGCCGATTATGTTAAGGTCAGCAGTAAAGTTGTACATGGGATTTTTTAGTGACTGGACAGGGTGGCTGCCGCAAAGAATTACCTCATTAATCAGTAAATTAATTTGTATTGAGACGAAAAAGATTCTTCTATCCTTGCGAGGAGCGTCCATGCAACATAATATTCCAACAAATAAGAAAATGATATCATTGAGAACTTGGGCTTAGGACAGTCCAAGTGCGGATATATAGATCCTTTTTCATACTTTCAGTAGAAAGTACGAAAGCAAAACCGAGTTTGTCTTGCGCTTGCTTTAAAATAGAAATTATACCTGTGGTAGCTTTGTGCTAATCAGCAAGTTGCTATTTGAGTTTGGGCTATCTTCATTCTTTTTGTCGAATGCTTTAGCAATCTTCTTAAGAATAAGGTTGACGCCGATTCCATCAAAGAGCCAAAAAAGCCACTTGGCGAGCACTTCAAGTAGGTCCATAGCTAGTAGAGTAAGTAAATCAGAAAACAGTAAATCCTTTGCTGAGCGTAAGCATTAACCGCCGTCCATCTACTCTACGAGTATAAATTAACGTAAGCTACTATTACATACAAGAGAGAGTATATATCTTGGGGACAAATGGTTAGTCTTGTATCATTGGACAGGTATAAACTAATCGCTGTCTCTTTAAAGGCTTTATTTCGCTAGAAGATGATTTTTGAGTCGTGAATGTTTTTGTGCCTTTTTCAATTGTACCCCATTTAAGCAATCTCCGTCAGTTTGGGTAAATTGAACGCTTAACTGACATGCCTTTTTTAAACGTTAAATTTGATCAATTCGTCAAACGTCGATAGAAGTCATCCCGGTACGTGTCGCCTACGGGAATTATGGCTTGCCCAATACAGATTCGGCTCCGCTCGACCGAGTCAATTTGATCCAGATTGACTACATAAGATTTGTGCACCCGTACGAACTGAGTAGCGGGTAATTGCTGGACGAGTTGGTGGATCGGCTGTAAGGTCATTAGCCGCCCCTCGGTCAGGTGCAAAACCGAATAGTTTTGCATGGCTTCGATGTAGCGAACCGACCTGAAATCAACCTTTACCAGACGGGTTTCCGTTTTAACGAAAAAATAAGGTCGGTTCGGTTCGGTGGTGGGCGGTAAAGCGACCGTAGAAGCCAGGGAAGTAATTAGCGCACGGGCTTTAAGCACGGCTTTATAAAACCGTTCAAATGAAATGGGTTTCAGCAAGTAGTCGACGGCACTGTGTTCGAAGCCCTCCAAGGCATAGTCGGCGTAGGCCGTCGTAAAAATGAGTCGTACTTTAGGGGCGATCAGCCGGGCTAGTTGCAGCCCATTCAGCTGGGGCATCTGAATATCCAGAAAAAGCAGATCGATGGGTTCTTCACTGAGGTGCGTGAGCACCTCCAGCGGATTAGTCGTGGCTTGAACGAGCGTTAGAAACGGCACGTGCGTAATGTGGGCGCGCAAGACCTCGATAGCCAGCGGCTTATCATCAACGATACCACAACGGATGATTGGGAAGGCCATTACAGGGTTACAGTTAAATGAATAGCAAACGAAGCCGATGAATCAAGAATTTGCAACTGGTGTCGCCCCGGATATTCCAGCTCGAGTCGACGACGCAGGTTAGCCAGACCAATGCCGCCGGTAGCATCTTTATTTCCCATCCGTTTTGCATTACAGCAGCGAAACAATAATTGATTGGCCTCGACCTGACAGGTAATAGTAATGGGCTGCCGGGCATCGAAAAGCGAGCCATGCTTGAACGCGTTTTCCACAAACGGAATCAAGAGCATCGGCGCAATCTGTTGGTCACTGATCTGCCCGTCAATATGCGCATGTACCTGAGCCTGCCCACGCTGGGAAATTTGTTCCAGATCGATGTAGCTCTTCACATAGGCGATTTCGTCAGTCAGCGGTACGGCCGCTGACTGACTCCGGTATAATACGTAGCGCAGCAAATCTGACAATTTTAAGAGCGCGTCCGGGGCCTGCTCGGGACAGGTAAGCGTTAGGGCGTACATATCGTTGAGCGCGTTGAAAAGAAAGTGCGGGTTAACCTGTGCTCGCAATAGGGCTACCTCCGCCTTCATCTGCTCACGATCCCGTTGCTGCTGGCGCACGTATTGCTGGGCAAAGCCAAAAAGGGTGCCGTAAATGACCCAGTTCCAGTAGTATAGACACGCATTTTTCACAAACCATCCCCAGCTAAAATGGGCGTTGACCGCGTAATTATCGTAGTTGAGTAGAGGTTTGAGAAAGCCAAACTCAACCAGATAGCGCATCCCGACAATTAAACTAAGCGTTGTTAACACATGGCCCAGACCGACCCAGCCGTAGCGAATAAAGGAACGATAGACCAGCCCGTACCCTCCATAGAACGCGGTTAGGGTAATCAACAGGTAGGCTGAGCTAATGAGTAGCGTCTGTCCCGCCGACCGCTCAAAGCTGTGACGCGCTTGATGCTGGGCAACCTCGCTGAGCAGCCACAGGGTCCAAAATAGGAAATGGTATAAAAGTAGGTAGGGCCGTTTCATGCTGCTTACGATGGCTCAAATTACCAAAAAACTAGCGTGCCATCCGGTTCGACTTGACAAACGGCCGATTTATGACGACCAACGCCTGGTTAGCCGGGATCAGTCAATTGTTAAACTGGAACCGGTGTTCATCAAGGCGAATCCGGCGTTGGTCAATCGAAGTTGACCGGCAAGCGGAGCCAGTCTAGTTTTGACGGTTCATTTCCCGCTAATTCGCCTTAAACCCATGAAAACGATCCTTTTTCTTCTCCTACTCAGTTCCATCTGCTTCAGTCAGGTGCCCAGGTCGGCCCTGCCTTACGGAGCCAAAGCTGATGAGAAATTGACGGTAACCGTGCATCCTGGCGTCGAACTGTTGTCCATTATTCAGTACCTGGCCGGTCACGCCGGACCGGGGGCTTCCCCTTATCGAACGGCCGTTCGTGCTCATTTTGCTCAATTTCGTAACCACCCAGCCGTCCTGTTTCTCTTCAACTCCGACGCCCGCTTTGGCTACGATCTACCCGAACTGGGCTGGTGCTTCGACCATCCACTACACCCAACATCGTTTACCATACCTGATTCGACATACTGGCTCAACAACTTTTCCCGTTCCGATTTAACCCGCTATCTGACACTGTGTATAGACTTCGCCCAGCAGAGTCAATTTGCCGCCTTCTACCAGTCCCATCAAGCCGACTACGATCGTTGGGGACAAGCTTACCGCCGACAGGTCGATTCGGCGGGGGTAGTACAGAAATTAGAATCATTTTTCCACCAACCGACGGCCAGTCGGTGGTACATCTGTTTAGATCCGCTCAACAGTGCGGGGGCGCACGCCATCATGACCAAGACGCTGTCGCCGACATACGGTCAGTACATCGTCTACCAACAGGGGTATTGGAATCGGCAGGCCAAACCGACGATTGACCCTACCTTCGAGGCAGACGTGTACAACCTGGTTTGGCATGAGGGGAGCCACGTGTACACGAATCCAATTCAGCAAGCATACCGAGCCCAGATCGACTCGCTGAGCTATCTAATGCGCCCAAATGAGCTATTGAGTCGACAGAATATCACCGACTGGCCGCACTTCGTCGATGAGTCACTGGTACGAGCCATTGCGACGGCGCTTAGCCGGGCTTACCGGTCCCCTCAGCAAGCCCAGCAGCGACTGGTGGCCGAGCAGCGGAGCGGCTTCGTGTACACCGATCAGCTGGCTCAACTGATTCTGGAGGACTATATTCAAACGAGGACCTATTCAAGCTTTGCCGCTTACTTTCCCATCTTGCTAAAAAAATGGGCACGACTCAAGCCAGAAGTGATAAATTAAGAGACACCGCTATGAACCGTACCCTACGGCTTGAGTTAGACAAATATTAAAAAATAAGCTTGGTTTTCTAAAAGGCCCATTCTCATTAATGGCTCCCCAGTGAGACAAGGAAACGATCATGAATAGGTTCCCGCTTGGGACGACGTAGTATTCATGTATTTGCTCATTCATTCAGGCACTTACTGAAACGCCCGCCTAAATTCAAGCGGAGACTGGTTGGTTTTATTTTTGAATAACTTGCTGAAGGATGGCAGGTGTTCGAAGCCTAGTTCGTAAGCGATTTCGCTTACCGTTAGGTCCGTGGTAGACAGCTTTTGTTTGGCGAGGGCGATTAGTTTTTCGTGAACGTGTTGCTGGGTACTTTGTCCGGTCAGTGTTTTGAGCAGGCCGCTTAAATAATTGGGTGACACGTTAAGTTTTTCGGAAACGTACTGAACCGACGTAGCCCCATTGAGCACTTGTTCATTTTGATTAAAATAGTTGTCTAATAAGGCTTCTAGTTGCGAAAGCATCCGATGACTACTGATACGTCGCGTAATGAATTGACGGTTGTAAAACCGATCGGCAAGCGAAGAAGGCCTTCCAGTTGGGTAATAATGATTTGATGCGAGAACTGATCGATATTACCCTGGATCTCCCGACTAATGTTTTGACTGATTCCATGAATAATTTCCTCTTCTTTTCCGATAGAAAAAGGGCCTCATGACAAGCATAGCCGAAAAAATCGTGGCGACTGATGTTTTTCGATAAAGGGGTGTTCCACAGAAAATCGGGATGGATCAGCAGCAGCCAACCCGATGGCTTGCCGGTCGTATCTTCGACCGTTTCTATGCGCAGCACTTCCCGGGAGCCAGAAAGTACATAACTCCTTCATCAAAATCATAAGGCTGTTGCCCATACATAAGCTTACCAATCAAATCGCGCTTTACCGAAATCGAGTAAAAATCGAAGACGGCGCTGGCTGGATTGTTGCCCTGCGCATTCCAGATGAGGGAATAGTCGACTAGGCTGATCAGCGGGTGAAGTGGGGAAGGCAAACCGGTCACCCGGTGGAAATCGGTGATCGACTTTACTCGAAGCGGTATTGTAGTTGCTATTGGGGATTCAATTTCGAGCTTTTGCTTTTTGGATACTTGAATCAAGCATGTTTAGGGTGATATTCGGCGCAATCCGACTCATCGCTTTTAGCACTTTAGCTAAACCGGGTTTGATTTCACTCGTACCATTCATAATGCCTTTAATGGCGAGCTTAACTAGTTTATCCGTTATCATATTCATCCCGCTATCGACCAACCCTTTGAAAGGATCGCCTAAAGGTGTGTCGGTGGCGGGTGGGGCCAATTCAATGACCTCTACGTTGGTTTCTTTTAATTGCAGCCGTAATACCTGTGTGTAGGCGTGAACGCCTGCCTTGGCAGCACTATAAATTGGCGATACCGGAAACGGAATGAACGCTAAACCCGAAGAGACATTCACGATGGCAGCCGACGGCTTGGTAAGTAGATGGGGAAGGAATTGATGCACCATTCGAATGATACCGGAAAGATTTATATCGATCTCAGCGGTTATAGTCTCCAGGCTCAGACTAGCGTCCCGCACATCAAGGTTACGCATGATACCCGCGTTATTGATGATCATATTGAGTGTGGGAAACTGCTTGGTTACGAAGGTATATAAGTTTCTAATATCTTCTGGTTTACTGACATCACTCTGAATGGTATAAATCTGAGGGAGTTCTGTTTGAATCTTACTAAGCCTGTCGGCGTCCCGGCCAGTAATAATAAGGGTAGAAGCGCCCTGGGTCAGTAGCTGTTTAGCCAGTTCCAGACCAATGCCACTGGTTCCGCCGGTAATGAGTATCGTGCTGTTTTTGATGTCCATCTGACTTTTTGTTTTGATGGACAAAATTGGGACGTCATCACGGGTTAGGTTTATCCAGACCTATGTATAGTTTAGTCAAAAAGGGGTAGAAGAGCAATGAATTCAATCGGTTGATGAAAAGTGGTCGTTTGCCTTCCAATAAAATAAGAAATTGTTGGCCACGGGGAAAACCGACAGAGCGTGAATGGGCAGGCCTAGCCCCCGGTCGCGGGCCATCATGCTCACGGTGATGGCCATGTACCCTCCCGCACTTTCACCAGTAACGGCGACTTTGACGGGGTTACCGTTAAGCTGAGCGGCATTGTTTTTGACCCTCAAATGTAAATGTCGATGGGGTTGTCCAACTGTTTTCGCTGATCGCGTCCCGGCCGCTAGCGGCCGGGACGACACGGGGAACCGCACGGTGGTCAGATTAACTATAGGATAATCTTATAATTAACTATATATTGGCTTGAGGAGTCTGACGGTCACTTTGACACGAAATCAACCGCTGCGTCGGGCCGCTGGCCGAAAGCACTGAAATTTCCAATAAGGGATAAGTTTTTTATGAAAAATATGGGTCCGCTGACCATTCGTGTCTTAATCTGCACCCAGTGGTTGATCAAGTTACCTAGAATTTATAAGTTTAGTAGATACACACAGAAGACGACGCCTGCCGCGTAAAGCCGATGCAAGCGGGTTGATAATTCATTCTCAACTCATCTTGCTTATCTTGCAACCAACTGTACGGACACCAACCTAAGCAACGTCCGTTCCAGAAGTAACCAATGAGTGAACTAGAATCAACGGAGGCATTTTTGGCTGGCGGGGGGGAGATGGGCCAGCTAATCCGGACCATGGATTGGTCAACCACCCCCTTGGGGCCGATTGCCGATTGGCCACAAAGTTTACGTACCTCCGTTAGTTTATGCCTTTCCTCCACCTTTCCCATTTTGATTGCCTGGGGTCCTGAAACCATCCAGCTTTACAATGATAGCTACCGGCCGATCTGTGGGGCAAAGCACCCTGAATCGATGGGACAGAATTTTCGAATTTGCTGGGAAACGGCCCTGCCCGTGGTAGGAGATGCCTTTACCCGGGGCCAGCAGGGAGAAGGCACCTATATCAAGGATCAGCGAATGCTTTTGGATCGCTATGGGTACCTGGAAGAAGCGTTTATGACCTTTTCCTTCGCCCCTATCCGGGACGAAACAGGCCAGGTGGGCGGCATTTTTCACCCCATAACTGAGACCACCGATAAGATGTTGAGTGCCCGCCGGACCCATGTCCTACGGGAAGTGGCCGCTCGAACCGGAGGTGCCAAGACCAAAGATGATATTTACACGGGCTTAGGTGACTGGCAAACCGATTTAGCCCTCGACCTACCTTTTCTACTCTTTTATGAATTGGTCGATGTAGGTCAAAGGGCCAACCTAGTGCAAACCATCGGCCTGGTAAAACAGGCGATACCATCCCCACTTTGGTCGCTGGACGTGGAATCCACTCCCTGGCTAGCCAACCTAGACCAACAAGAGATTCTTTCAGACCTGATTTCTCTCTTTGGACCACTGGCCGTCGGGCCTTATCCAGAGACGCCCCATCAGGCTGTCCGATTGCCCATTCAACTGCCCGGCCAGGATCAACCCGTTGGTTTTTTACTGGCCGGGGTAAGCGCCTTACGGGCACTGGACGAGGATTACCTGAACTTTTATGGTTTACTGGGAAATACCATAGCGACGGCGTTTTCGAATGTGTATGCCTACCAGCAGGAACAACAGCGAGCGGAAGCACTGGCTGTCCTGGATCAGGCTAAGACTACCTTTTTTAGTAATATTAGCCATGAGTTTCGTACGCCCCTAACCTTGATGCTGGGTCCCCTGGAAGAGCTGCAGCAACTGCCAACCCTAGCCGCTACTGGCTACCAGGAGCCGATCGAGACGATCCATCGGAATGCGCTTCGTTTACTAAAACTGGTCAATAACCTGCTGGACTTTAGCCGACTGGAAGCGGGCCGGACGAAGGCCATTTTTCGGCCGACAAACTTGTGGGAATTTACGCAGAATTTAGCCAGCAGTTTCCGCTCCCTGATCGAGCGGGCGGGTTTACGTTTCGAGGTAGTAGGACATCCCTTACGGACTTTGGTGCCGGTCGATGCCGACATGTGGGAGCAGATCGTATTAAACCTGCTCTCGAACGCCTTTAAATATACTTTACAGGGAAGCATCCAGGTACAGCTGCAGGAAGATGCGGAATGGGCCGTTTTAACGGTGTCCGATACGGGTGTAGGTATTCCCGCCAGCGAATTACCCCACATGTTTGAACGCTTCCACCGGGTAGCCAATGCTGGGGGAAGAACCCACGAAGGCACGGGCATTGGCCTCTCGCTAGCCAGCGAACTGGTCAGTTTGCATCAGGGAACCATCGAGGTGCATAGCCAGGAAGGCAAGGGCAGCACATTCACCGTGCGTATTCCCATGGGGGGGGCAGCATCGACTTCCCCAGCGGTTGACGCCGAGCGTCAGCCCAAGCCAAGTGGACAGGGGAATCTCCTGCTACAGGAAGCCAGTGCCATGCTCCCTGAACTAAAGGAAACCAGCTCCTTAGTGAAACCGATCATGACCGACGGGGAGCCCCAACACCAAATACTGGTTGTCGATGACAATGCCGACATGCGGTCGTACCTGAAACGTCTGCTGGACCCTCATTTTGTTGTTAACACAGTAACCAATGGGATGCAGGCTCTTGAGTGGTTACAGCACAACACTCCCCAGTTAATTCTGAGCGATTTAATGATGCCCGTGCTGGATGGTAGCCAGCTCTTACAGCGAATACGTCTGAATCCCGCCACGCGTCATATCCCGCTCATCTTTCTGTCGGCCAGGGCCGGTCAGGAAGCTCGGATCGAAGGCCTGGAAGCGGGGGCCGATGATTACCTGGTGAAACCCTTTTCGGGCCCCGAACTATTATCGAGAGTGCGTACCCAGGTCAGTCTGGTCCAGTCACGTCGTCAGGCCGAACGGCGGCTGCGCAATTTGCTGGAACAGGCCCCGGTAGCCATCATGCTGGTCAGTGGCGAAGCGCTGCTGGTGGAACTCATCAACCCCGCTATGTTAACCCTAATTGACCGGGAGGAGGGTGTCGTGGGTAAACCCCTATTGGAAATCATGCCTGAACTGGATGGCAATCCGGCCGTCGACGCCTGTAAGCAGGTTTGGCGAACGGGGGTAACCTACCAGGGTCAGGCCTTGCCCGTTCCCGTCAAGCGGCAGGGTAAATTGGATACGGGGTACTACAGCGTTACCTATACGCCGTATCAGGAGGGTGGCCTGCGCATTGGAGTCTTACAGGTGGTCGTAGAGGTAACCGACCAGGTTAAAGCACTCAAGAAGCTGGAGATTAGTGAATCTCGGTATAAAGAGTTGGCCAATCACCTGGAACAGCAGGTTCAGGAACGAACGCATCAGTTGCAGGCTTCCATTCAGGAGTTACAACGCTCGAATCTAAACCTGTCGCAGTTTGCCTACGTCGCCAGCCATGATCTTCAGGAGCCCCTGCGTAAAATTCAGTCGTTCGGGGATCTGCTCAGTAGTCGGTATGCGGCATCGCTGGGGGAGGGGGCCGATTATGTGGCCAAGATGCAATCGGCGGCCAGCCGCATGTCCATTCTCATCAAAGATTTATTGTTGTATTCGCAAATCACTACCCGTCAGCAAAAAAGTAGCCCTGTGTCGATAACGCAGGTCATCGAGCGGGCACTGAGCGCGTTGGAATTTTCCATTCAGCAGACTGGAGCCTTTATAAGCGTCGAGACCATGCCAACTCTACTGGGGGATAGCTCTCAACTGAGCCAGCTGTTTCAGAATTTGATCAGTAATGCCCTTAAATTTCGACGTCCTAAGACTACCCCAACAATTCACATACAGTCTAACCTTATCTCGTCGGCCGCCTTGCCAGTCAGCTTTAAAGCGGCTAATCCGGAAATGAATTATCACCAGATAGACGTTACTGACAATGGAATAGGCTTTGAGGAAAAGTATTTGGATCGCGTCTTTCAGGTCTTCCAGCGACTTCATACCAAAAGCGACTACGCCGGCACGGGCATCGGGTTAGCTATCTGTGAAAAAGTAGCCGCCAACCATGGTGGTTTTATCACGGCCAGTAGTAAACCGGGTCAGGGAGCCACCTTTACGGTCTATCTTCCTGCCTAGCGCTGCGCTAATACCACTAGCAACGATAAGCGTAAACGCTCGCCAAACGCTCCCAACTGAGACGAGGAGTGCTGTCGGTAAATGGGGCATCTGGTGAATCGGTTAACTCATCAAAAGCTTCATCGTTTGACTAGCAGACAGGAAGAGTCTGTAGAACTTTCCCTGCTTTCCTAAGGCAAAGTTTTACAAAACGAGAGACTAGTTCTTAAATCATTTTCCTGATTAAACTTAATCGAATGTTCCTTTAAGTATTGTTTAACAATGCCTTTGTTTTTAGCGAATAAATGCAAGAAACCCACTTGGCTGGCCGGATGAAATTGGCCATTAGTATCCCGTAATCTGAACGCTGCTTTTTTTGAAAATACCATATCACTATGAGTGTCTAACCGGGCTATCGGTCCATTACTAGCTGAATACGTGGTCGTTGTTCGTATCGAGGAGGCACCCATTGACTGTTGGTAGCCGCCTTCCTTTTCTCGATCAATCAAAACCATTGTTCGTTTCGTTAGCAATTGAGCGGAACCATAGGTCCCTACCAACTGCCAATACGTCTTGGGATACTCGTAGTAAAACGAGTCGGGGCCGATAACCACCAGTTGAAGGGTGGGATCATTTTCCAGGGCGAGTGTATCGCCGGTAGCGTTGATAAACTGCATCTCGTTCAAAAAAAGATGATAGTTAAATCGAGCTGCTGCCGACTTGTTGGCTGCATAAACAAGCTTGCCCATGGTAAATTGAGGATATTGGTAGCGGTCCGTAAACGACAGGGAACCCGTCAAGTTCTCCCCCGCTTTAATCCGGATATATTGATTGCTTTGGGCAGCCACCTCCGAATACACCCCCATCAACAGGAAACCAACGAACGCTACAACTTTCATACCCGAGACTAGTAAATCGTATAAGATTTGGAAACGATAGGCCTTGGCGCCTGTTCTGTCAAATGCAAGCTCGATATTTCGGAAGGCATGTAAGTTAACGGGTTAACGTAAGTTAATGGGTTAACAGAATAGATGCGCTATAGGTGTTAAAAACACGGCAGGTGTTAGCTAACGGCATGTCGCTCAAAACCCTGGTTTTACTAGGCAGATCATATATCTGCACCTTAAAAGAGGCATTTGATTAAATGATTTTTGAGTAAAGGAAGTGAGTTGTTACCCATGAACGGTTTTGATACGTCTCAACGAGAACCTGAAGCATACGTAGCTAAGTTGACGGGTTAACTTCTTAACTCCAGCAAAATAATTTGTCAGCGTGGGTGATAAATAGGCCGCTTGATGATTAAGTATGTCGGCCCTTAAGTTAGGGTCTCCTTAAACAAGCATATTTATGCAAAAACCATCTGTTAAACTACTTTTACTTGCTGCCTGCTTACTAACGATTTGTTGTCTGTATTTTTTGTTTGGCCGCTAAACCCCTTCCCCTAAAACCGCCTGAGAGCATGAATATTTGGAACATCAAAGAATATGAAGGGGACGGGCTCCGTTGTCCTATTGTACCCCTTGACTTGCCATGGTATAAAAAAACAGTTTTGTTTTTCTTTCGATTTGGTATTTGCCCCCTGTGTGTAGTCAGCAGTATGGGGTATGGTCTGATGAAAGCGTTACGCAATCTAAAAACATAACGTGACCAATGGGTTTAACCAGACTTTCCGATGAGCGCCTGCTTGAACTGCTTCGAGCGAATAAATCAGAGGGACTCGTTTTTTTCTATCAGCACAGTTATCCAACCGTTGAACGGTACGTGCAGGCCAATCAAGGCACGGCTGAGGAGGCCCGTGATGTGTTTCACGATACGCTACTGATTGTGCTCAATAAAGTAGATAAGCCGGATTTTCAGCTCACTGCATCGCTTAATACGTATGTAGTTTCGATCAGTAAGCACTTATGGCTGCAACACCTCAAGCGCAAAAAACGGTTTGCCTCCCTTGACGTCGATGAGTTAGACCCGCCAGCCGACGAATCGGCCGACACGGCGGCTAAGTTATCCCCCTTTAAACTGATAGGGGCCATATTGTCCTCCATCACAGCAACTTGTCTTACCTTGCTAACCGCCCTGTTTTTTCAGAGGAAATCCATTGATGCGTTGATGCATGAGATGGGATATGCCAATCGACATACAGCTCAGAACCAGAAATATAAATGCCTGATGCAGGCGCGTCGTCAGGGCCGCGCTTTGTTGGACCGAATTGATGAATAGCCTGCCGGTTGCTTCATTGAATAGAGCAACTGTGACTTGTCTTGCGCTGGCTGGAATTGAAAACTATCAATTAAGGCTGCTATCGAGTACTAAAAGTGCTCATTTCCTTTACAGCATAGTACTAACTATTATTGACCTTTATAAACCCCAGTACCAATGACCGAATATCAAACACCCAAAGACCGAGCCTTTACTAACCTGCTGTTGAAATCAGCTCCCCAAGAGTCCGCTGCCTTTATGAATCTTAAGCATAGCGCTGAGCGTACCGATGGCGTCATTCCTATTAAGTATCGGGAGCTGATGTCAGTGGCCGTTGCGTTGACAACTCAATGCGGCTACTGCATCGAAGCTCATATCAACAACGCTGTGCAGGCGGGTGCCAGTCGTGAGGAGATTGCCGAAACGGTCTTTATCGCAGCCGCGTTGCGGGCGGGTGGTGCCGTGGGGACGGGCTTGATGGCGATGCGTCTGTTTGAGGAGGCTAGCTCGTCCAGCCAATGAGGACTCTCATTGCGCCTTTACTAAACCCCTGATAGGTTCAACTGACAATCACACCCACAGATCTTTATTCTCATAAAAGCCTCTTATTTGGGAGTAGACAGCATTTATGTATCTGCTATGCACGCAACTGGTTTAAGTGTATATCGTCAACTGAAAGTGGACAAAAAGGGTGAAAGTAGGAAGAGACAATTCAGTAAATTGTTTCACCCAAACCACCTTAGTTATGTCCAAATCGGTCAAATCCCAATGAAAACGTTCCGCGACCAACTCCTCAACTTTTGCTGAACGCAAACCAGCCCTATCCATTATTAAAGACAGCCAGCGTCAGACGCGTCGGCAGTATACCAAAGGCAAAATTGGTTTCGCTGCGCGTTTCAATGGTGATTATGTGTGCCGTGAAGATTGGAGCCTATTTAATCAGTTGTTACAATCGCCTGGTAGGCAACATCATTTTACTAATATAACGCGATAAATTACCAGGAAAACCCAGAGTTGCTCGTATCTCTTGTTGCTTTTCTCCTAATTCGTCGGAAGCCATATTCTGGAAACGCCTGGCGTAGTAGAATCAGCTTTTTTGTAACATTGCTCAGCCGTTTACGATTAACTAATCAAACGATTTTGTGATGAGCCTACCTACTTCGCTTTCCGGACAACCTGATTTTGGTCGTTCCCGTGTTGTTATCGAACGTGTCAGTCCCGAACTGGACGGTGGTCAATTTCCTATAAAAGCTATTCCTGGCGATGTGGTGGCCGTAGAAGCCGACATCTTTGCCGATGGACACGATTACCTAACGGCGGTTTTGTTGTATAAACATATTGACGAGGCCAACTGGACCGAAATGGCGATGGCTCCTCTTGTGAATGATCGCTGGGGGGCCTCATTCGTTGTCGAAAAACAGGGCCGTTACCTCTATACTTTCGAAGCCTGGATCAATCACCCTGCCTCCTGGCAGCACGAGATCCATTTGAAAGTAGCCGATGGGCAGCGAATTACCAGTGAACTACTGGCGGGAGCCACTTATCTGGACGGTATGCTCGAACGAGCCGGGGGTAAAAAAGCCGATGCAACTGCTGTAAAATCAAAAAGTAAAAAGAAGGTCGAGGTTAGCGAGGAAACGCCCGATGTTAAGGCACTCCGGGAGATGGCTGCTCTGTTTCGTGCCGGATCGGCCGCAGCCGAAGGCGACCCGTATAACGAAGCCGTATCCGTAGCCGAAAGTGATCAGTTTACGTTTTACGCCAACCGCTACCCCGAACGCAGCCACACCACCCGCTATGGGCATGAGTTGGGGGTAGAAGTCGACCGGGCACGTGCCGGATTCAGCACTTGGTATTGTCTTTTCCCCCGATCGGCTTCACGCCAGGAAGGGAAGCACGGTACGTTTCGGGATGTAGAAGCGTTGCTGCCCCGCATATCGGGCATGGGTTTCGATGTGCTCTATTTGCCCCCTATTCACCCCATCGGAACCGCTCACCGGAAGGGTAAAAACAATTCGGTCATCTGCCAGCCGGGCGAGCCGGGTGTACCGTATGGCATTGGCTCCGAAGCAGGTGGGCACGACACGATCCATGCTGAACTGGGTACAGTCGATGACCTCAAACACCTGATTGCCATTGCCAAAAATTACGACATGGAGATTGCCATGGACCTGGCTATTCAATGCTCTCCCGACCATCCCTGGGCCAAAGAACACCCGGAGTGGTTCAAGAAGCGGCCCGATGGCACCATTCAATACGCCGAAAATCCACCCAAAAAGTATCAGGATATTTACCCGGTCTATTTTGAAACAGACGATTGGCGAAACCTTTGGGAAGAATTAAAACGGGTATTGCTGGTGTGGGGATCGTGGGGCGTTCGGATTATCCGGGTCGATAATCCGCATACCAAGCCCTTCGTTTTCTGGGAGTGGATCATTGCGGAAGTCAAAAAAGAATACCCGGATATGATCTTTCTGTCTGAGGCCTTTACCAAGCCGAAGGTGATGCAGGAACTGGCCAAACGGGGTTTTACCCACTCGTATACGTACTACACCTGGCGCAATACCAAAGCCGAGTTGCAGGAATACATGACAGAGTTGACGCAGGGCGAAATGAGGCATTACTTCCGCCCTAACTTCTGGCCGACCACCCACGATATTAACCCCTACAGCCTGCAGTCGGGTCATGAGCCACAGTTTCTGATTCGTTATTTCATGGCGGCTACGCTATCGAGTAATTACGGTATTTATGGCCCGTCATTTGAGCTGATGGAGCATATTCCCTTCCCCAATAAAGAGGAATACCTGAATTCAGAGAAGTACGAAATCCGGCTGTGGGATTGGGACAAAACGAACAAACTCACGTACCTCATCACGCTTGTCAACCGGATCCGACGCGAGAATGCAGCCTTACAAACCACCAACAATCTGACGTTCTGCACCGTCAGCGACGACGCCATTATGGCCTATCTGAAAATAACGGGTGGTAATCGACTACTGATCGTGGTCAACACGGATGCCTATCAACGGCGGGCTGGTATGGTGCAGGTACCAATCTGGCAGCTGGGCATTGGGTATGATCAACCGTACAAAGTGCACGACCTGCTCACCGGAGCGTATTACACCTGGCAGGGAGAACAAAACTACGTTGAACTGGACCCCTACGTGCTGCCCATGCACTTGTTACGAATTGAACTGTAATCAATTTTTGTCATCCCGACCGATCCGCCAGTCGGGATGACAAAAATCGATTCATGGACACCTACAGCTTTACCAACGTGTTCGAATAGGAGAGTGTGGTCTCGGCTATTTCGGAGGTACCCGTTACGGGGGCGGCACCGATGGGTTCGGAAGTACAGGCCAGCGCAATGTGCCCTTCGGTAGCTAACATACCTGATGTTGGATCGAGGCCGATCCATCCGGCACCCGGAATAAATACTTCTGCCCAGGCGTGCAGTGCCAGCGAATTTTCTGTCAATTCGGAGGGCCCTTCTGGTACGACCTGGGCCAGATAGCCGGAAACAAACCGGGCGGCCAGCCCAAATCTCCGCAGTGTCTGAACAAGCAGCCAACCCGAATCACGGCAGGAGCCAATGGCGAGGTCAAGCGTTTCTTCAGCCGTTTGTACACCGGGCTCCATGCGCGTAGTGTAGGCAATATCCTGAAAAATGCGTTTATTCAGGTTAATCAGAAAGTCGATAGTGCCCTGCGTCGTTCGGTCAATTGTCTGAAGCCACTGTTCATAATGGGTTCCCTGCTCCGTAACCTCCAGATAAGGGGCAAGGTCTTTTTTTAACTGGGCCTCATAATCGAAAGGGAACGAGATGGCATAGGTGTCCAGAAAGAAATCGAACGGGTTGACCGGCTCCAGGCTGGCAATAATATCCACATCAATGGACATCGACTGCATGGGCTCCCAAAAATCAATACGGGCAATGAAGTTGCCGAAAGGGTCCTGCTGCCAGTGAATAGCGTGATTGGCGGGCTGAATCGTTAAGGAATAGGACTCAATAGTAGCCCGACTATGCGCCACGGGCCGGAGCCGGATTAAATGGGGCGAGAGCGAAACCAGTCGATCATAATCATACTGGGTGTGGTGGTGAATCGCAACGCGGGTAGACATAATTAGCGAAGGGCGTAGTTATACTTTTTCAAAAACCAGTCGGTAATGCTCCATCGTTTCCCGCTGAAAGCATACCCGGTTCGGACTAACTCTAAAGACAGCAATCAGGTCCTGAAAAGGTTTGTTAGTTAGTAACTTCGGCAATAGTGACACATAAAGCAGGTACTTTTTCAGATTGAAAGCCCGAAAGCGCTTACGCCACTGACCAATTGTTTCGATGTAATCGAGCCGTCCGCTGCTTTGAGAAACAAGCTTAAAAAGAGGCTGGGCATTCCGGATGATCTGTTCGGAGCCATACGGAAGCCAGGAGCCCGGAAACTGGGCAATCATCAGCGCCAGTGCATACGAATCCGAATCCTTAGGTGCATGCAGACTGATTTCGTCGAGGGGAATCATGTTCTTGGCAAACACCATCGTTTGCACATAAAACCGCCCGCCCAGAGGGAGCAATTCATACAGCTTTTTGAAGAAATCGGCGTATACCTGGTCCTGCTGACCAGCCCGATACTGTTCGATGGAACAGAAATGCTCCATGCCACCAATGCAGGTCACCGCATCGAAGGTGCCATAATCAGCCGGTGTAATGGTACGGCAATCCCTGACGTCAACCGTCAGTCCATTAGCCCGGCAAGCTTCGGCCTGTCCGCTGGAAAGTGTCACCCCCCGACAGTCGGCCCCGCGTTTTTTGATGTACGTCAGAAAAGGACCCCAGCCACATCCCATATCGAGCACTTTCGAGCCCGCCGTTACGCCCAGGCTATCGGCAATGAATTTATGCTTTTGCTCCTGGGCCTGCTCAAGCGTCAGCGAAAAGTCGCCGTTGTACATGGCCCCGCTATAATCGCCGGTTTGCCCAAGGCTCAGGCGGAAAACTTTGTCGATCGTGGTATACGTAAAATCGAGGTCTTGCTGTGATGCCATAATCTGGAAGAGGATAGGGTTGGGTACATTTTATGGCAAGCCTGACCAGACCTTATAAGGAAGGTTCAGGCACTCGTTGAGTCAGCGGTAATATAGTATGTTCTCCTGGTTTAGTTGATTCGACCTGGCCTAATGTTCGTAACAGGCGGAAGTGAGACACAAGCGCAGAGCCAAAACTGCGATTTTCCAGATAGGGCAGACCAAATTCATGGGCTGTTTCCTTGACAATTTTACTGATTGCCGGATAATGAATATGGCAAACTTTTGGGAATAAGTGGTGTTCGATCTGGCGGTTCAGGCCACCACACAGGAAGGCGGCCATCGCCGAATCGGGTGCGAAATTAGCCGTTGTATGCATCTGGTGTACTGCCCAGGCCGACTGAATATCGCCCCGTTCGTCGGGTATTGGAAAGTCTGTACCTTCTACGGCATGGGCCAACTGGAAGACCAATCCCAGAACCAGCCCTTCAGCTACGTGCATTAGCACAAAGCCTATGACCAGTTGCCACCAGGTCAGGTCAAGAATCACATACGGCAATACCAGAAAGCAAATGTAATAGATCGTTTTGGAGACAAACAGCTTGATATACTCGGCACGGGGGTGCGATGAGTTGTCGTGATGCCCAATCTTGCTCTTAAAGAATTTCAAAAAGTCCTTACGAAGCACCCACGATAACGACGCCAGTGCATACAACGGGAAGGTGTACCACTGCTGATACCGGTGCCAGGGGCGAAGATCTTCCTGCGAGTCCAGGCGTACGAGGCCCGGAGCCAGTTCGATGTCTTCATCATGGCCGGGTATGTTCGTGTACGTGTGGTGAACAATATTGTGGGTTATTTTCCAGATATAAGGGTTGGCTCCCAGTATATAAAAACTGTTGCCCATCAGCCGATTGACCCAACTGCGTCCCGAAAAAGAGCCGTGCAAACCATCGTGCGATACATTAAAGCCAATAAAAGCCGCGAACATGCCCAGCACAATCGCTAACCCGAGCATCGTCCACAACCCGAATTGGTTGGACAGAATCAGGCCATACAGGGTTGCATAGCCAATCAAAAAGAAGCTTGACTTGGCCCACATAGCCCTGTTGGCATGAGTGGAAAGGGCGTTTTCGACGAAATAGGCGTCGACTCGTTTGCGGACGGTAGGGAAAAATTGCGATCGGTTTTTGTCTTTGAATTTTAATGGATTTGACATTATGTATCAGTTAAGGGTTTGGCCGATTTACTGGACCTGTTTCAAAATAGGTAAAATCAGTCGGCCTCGTTTGGTGAGTATATAGTCGACTCGTAGAGGAACGTCAGTGAAAGCCTCCCGTTTCATAACGGCTAAAGTGCCGACGGCTTTTAATTCGCTGGCTAAAACTTTTTCACTGACTCCCGGATGTCTATTGTTGAGTTGACTGTACCTGAGCGTTTGTTCGCCTACTACCAGGATGATATAGAGTCGCCACTTACTGGAGACGATCACTAGGGCATTACTAACGAAAAGCAGGTCAGGCTCGAAAGATAGCTCGTTTCGGTTACTTTTTGGTATTCTGGTGTAAATGTTAACAGAACCGAAACAGGGAGGTGGCCCAGGCCTGGGCAGTGAATAAATGAATTTATTTACTCTGGGTCATGATCAGGCTGATTGCGGCTGTGCCATCAGGTAGGCCCAACGAATAACCTTAACGCTTAAAATTGCTTAATAAAAGGGCAGGTATGAGGGTTGTATAATAAGAAATAAAGAGAATTAGTATAGAGCAAGCCCGCTTGATTGAATGCGGTTTTTCCGAAAAAACTTAACGAGTGAAGAATGAAAGGAGCCAGAAATGATGAAAAATGGAAAGACTGGCTATGGGAAGATAGGCTAAAGAATCAGTAAGCCACTGTCTCATGGGTAACTTAATTACATACAGGTAAGTTCCTGACATAAAAGTTGCCGAGTTGCTTAGATCCTATATACACGTAGTTGTGAGCAACTCGGATTGCCCGACGTTCCTGTAAGCTGAAACAAAACGTCTGAAGCCTTTATTTGGCCCGAATGGCGATTACAGGGTCGAGACGAGCGGCTGAAAAGGCCGGAATGATACCGGATAGAATACCAATGACGCTCGAAACCCCTAATCCCAGGGCGATGTTGGCCGCTGTGAGTTGGAGCACCAGACTACCCAGGCTCATGAACGTAAGCAGGTAAACCAGTAAAATGCCGACCAACCCGCCAACTAGGCTCAGCAAGACCGCTTCGAACAGAAACTGGAAGAGGATCACGTAATTTTTGGCGCCTAATGATTTTTGAATTCCGATAATGTTTGTTCGCTCTTTTACGCTGACGAACATGATATTGGCGATGCCAAAGCCGCCAATTAAAATCGAAAAGCCCCCAATGACCCAACCCGCTACGGTCAGTACCGCAAAAATGCCACTGATGGCCTGAGCGGCCGCTTCGGGGCGGTTAATGGCGAAATTGTCGTCCTGCAGGGGGCGCACACCACGTCGGGTACGCAACAGTCCCCGAATTTCGCTTTCCAGTTCGAGGAGGCCCTCGTCGGTATCGTACCCTTTTATGGCAATGTCGATGCTGGGATTGATCGAGTGGAACATCTTGGCGAAGGAGCCGTAAGGAATCAGGCATTTGATGTCGGGGTTGCCACCTACGTTGAGGATACTTTCCCCTTTTTTGCGCTGCACACCGATAACGGTAAAATTCAGCCCGCTGATCTTGAAGGTTTTCCCGATCGGATCCTGACCAGGAAAAACGTTTTCGGCGACATCGGAGCCGATGATGGCCACATTGCGGGCCACGTCGATTTCCTGCTGGGTAAAATAACGACCCTGTTCAACGGGTACATCAGAGATTACATTGTAGTCGAGTGTGGTCCCCTGAATAAGCGCGGCCATGCTGTTATTCCCGTTTTTGACCGTCACGCGTCCCTTGAAGTCCATCGCCACAACGGCCTGCGCGTTTTCTAGCTTTTCCTTCAGGAACTTGTATTCTTTGTAGGTGGGTTCTGGCCGCTGGAAGTATTTCCACCATTGGTATTCACCCCCAAACGACCAGGGCCACTTTTGCACATACACGACCTTGTCGCCGATAAATGACAGACTTTCTTTGATATTTCGTTCCAGCGAATCGACCAGCGTAAACACGGCGATAATGGCAAAAATGCCGATGGTTACGCCTAACAGCGAGAGCATGGTACGCAGCAGATTCGACCGCAGCGCCTGCCACGCAAATCGAAAACTTTCAAAGGTCTGACGAATGAACTTCACGCAGATAGAAAAGCGAAAGAGTGAAAGCCGTAAAGTGCGTTACATCCGAACGACTTTACCAACGGAAAATACGATATGCGTTAGTATTCACCAAACCATTTCGGACAAGTGTGACCTTCAGGCGGATAAGTGGCTGATTTGGGTATCATGCGGATAACGTTATTTTTGTAAATTACTGTACAACCGCAATCTGAATACTCCATGCATAAACGTGTCACTCCTTATTCCTTATGGGTCCTCCTGGCGATAGTGGTCGGTGCCTGCAAAACCCAGTCGACAACCCAATCAACGGCTGATACGAAGGTAACCCAGAGTCAGGGGGTTTATCAATACCGCGACGAAGACCCCACGGTCAAACCTTTCTTCTCTGATCGGGTGGGTGTTATCGGGCGAAATGGTATGGTGGCATCGGCTCATCCGGAGGCCTCTCAGGTTGGGCTCAACATTTTGAAAGCGGGTGGTAATGCCGTCGATGCCGCCGTGGCGGTGCAGTTTGCTCTGGCTGTCGTTTATCCCGGAGCGGGTAACATTGGTGGAGGAGGCTTCATGGTCTACCGCGAGAGCGTCGGCAAAGCCTATTCGTTGGATTATCGGGAGAAAGCACCCGGACGGGCTACCCCAAACATGTATCTTGACTCGGCGGGCAACGTTCGGCCGGGACTCAGCATCAGCGGTCATCTGGCCAGTGGGGTGCCGGGTTCGGTCGATGGGATGGCCGAAGCGCACAAACGCTTTGGTAAGTTGCCCTGGGCGCAGGTGTTGCAGCCCGCCATCGATCTGGCCCAGAAGGGCTTCGCACTCACCGAACGGGATGCCGTTGGCCTGAACCGGATCAAAACGGACCTTACTACCATCAACCCCGGTAAAGCCTATTTTTTGAAAAGTACATCGGTGACCGATACGGTTAGCTGGCACAAGGGCGACTTGCTGGTGCAGGCGGATCTGGCGAAAACCCTGCAACGCATTCAGGTACAAGGCCGGGCTGGTTTTTACGAAGGTGAAACCGCACGCCTGTTAGCCGAAGAAATGGCAGGTGGTAAGGGCCTAATTACGGAAGAGGATTTGAAAAACTATCATTCCGTCTGGCGTGATCCCATTCAGGCTACGTACAAAAATTACAATGTAATTACCATGCCGCCAACCTCGAGCGGAGGAATAGCTCTGGTGCAGATGATGCGTTTCACGGAGCCTTTTCCCCTGCGTAAATGGGGTTGGAATCGCGACAGTACGGCGCAGGTTATGATTGAAGCCGAACGGCGCGTGTATGCCGACCGGGCCAAATTTCTGGGCGATCCCGATTTTGTGAAGGTGCCTGCCACGCAATTGATGAGCCCGGACTACCTGCGTACCCGCTGGAAAGATTTTTCCTGGGCGAAAGCAACCGACAGCCGGGCCATAAAGGGCGGATCGATTCCCGGTTACGAGAGTCTGGAAACAACCCATTTCTCGGTGGTAGACAAAGACGGAAATGCCGTTAGTATCACCACAACCCTTAACGGCGGCTACGGCAGCCGTGTCGTGATTGGTGGAGCCGGATTTTTTATGAACAATGAAATGGACGATTTCAGCGTGAAGCCGGGTGCGCCAAACATGTACGGATTGATTGGCAACCAGGCCAATGCCATTGCGCCCAACAAACGAATGCTGTCGTCCATGACACCAACCATTCTGGAGAAAGACGGGAAACTGTTTATGGTGGTTGGCACGCCCGGTGGCTCAACCATTATGACGTCGGTGTATCAAACGATTCTGAACGTGATCGAACATGGCATGACCATGCAGCAGGCGGTGAACGCGTTGAAGTTTCACCATCAGTGGCTTCCCGATAAAACGATTTTCGAGAATGGCGCTTTCTCCGACGCCACAATAGACGCTCTCAAAAACCGGGGATACATACTGGAAAAACTAACGAATACCCTTGGGCGAATGGATTGCGTACTGATTCGGCCTGATGGTTCCTACGAAGGAGCATCTGACCCACGGGCCGACAACACAGCGCGGGGCTACTGATTGGTTGTGCGTCTGTTCATCGAGTAGGTAAGCGTAAACTTTCCCCTACCCCAACCCTTAGTTCAAGGGGAGGGGTGGGGGTAAACGCTGAAACGATTGCACAAATACATAACTGGACCCGTCGGCCCGTAAGCTTAACGTGGCCAGGTAGCACTCCGGGTAATTATAAATTGCCCGGACGAAATAGCTCATCAATCCCCACTGGTCCTGATAGCTCGATAACTAGGTGAATTGTGTGCCGACCGACAGATAGGGTACGGCATTGGATGGAAAACCCGTTACGGATGCGCTGGAAGTAAACCGATCCGATTCCTGAACAGATTGCCCTACCAGTAAGACCGTGTTTTTCGTTCAGATCCGGCTTATAGGTCAGCGTGTTTTCCCATAGCCACATAACCTGCTGGTTTGTGCCCATGCGGGCGCTGTTATCTGAATACCGGGAACCTGACCCTATAGTGCCTGACCAAAACCAGCAACTGGCTGTCGCTCAATGGCCCGGCTGCTTACAGACGTGACGGCGGCCGGTAAGGCAGATGATTGTCTAGGAGGGTGGCAAGCTTTCCGGAAAGCTAACGAATCGATTCTGGCAATCAACTAAGTCAACGAATTTTTAGGGCTCATTCAGTAACCTCCTGGAGTTAGTACGACCCTTTATTTTGTTTTTTAGACGGCTGTTCGATTGGGTAATATAACTCATAGACACGGCTACGGTATAAGGCCATCCAGTGCCTAATGGAATTACCCATTTCGGCATTAGGCTTGAAGGGCTCCTGATTTTTTATTTTCAAATTTGGCTTTCCTGTCTCTTCTGGCTCCATCAGTAAAATTGCCGTTTATACTTAATTTCCTCGTTTATATTCATGAGTAACTTACTAAGTAAAAAGTGCAATTGCATATGGGAAAAAAGTGAGATAATGGTCCAGGCATAATTAAGTAAAAATGATACTGTAATTGCCGTTTTTATTTGGCCTTAGCTTGTTCTCAATATATAATTATGATAAGGGTTGAGGTTACTACTAACGTTATTAATTAATCTGTATGTAATGTTAGAAAACCTCTATTATTTTTACTAAATATGAATATAAACAATTGATAATGTTGGTATTAACTCCAGGGTTATATATATCACCATACCTAAAGGTAAAGACGTTGGATAGTGGTAATGGTTGACTAATGTGCGTGCCCTGTTTTTGCAATCAAGTTGACTATGGACTTACTGTTTAGATAAATAGACTGACTAAAAATATCTATTAAACATACCTATTTTTAGGTGGAAACTTACCTATAAAAAGATATTTATTAAATGGATTTGCAGTAACTTTATAATGCCAACATCTCCCTATGTAATATATGAAAAGTTTCCACGATCAAGTAAGGATTAAAGAAAATTTTAAACGAGCGAAAGTACTGGTCATTGAGGATAATGATGATCACTGGCTATTCATCAAACGTGCCATGCAGCAGTGCCTTTCAGAAATAACGCCTATCCGGGCAGTATGTCCACAAGAGGCCCTTACGTTCTTGCATGAATGGCAGCATCAGGAATGGGAAATTCCGAAGGTGATCATACAGGATTTATATTTACCCAATCGTACGGCCGGATGGCAACTACTCAGGCAGATTAAACAGATGCCTATCCCGTTTTGTCAGGTTCCGGTTATTATGCTGAGTTCGTCTAATGATAGCAACGATATAATGGAAGCCTACGCCTTTGGCGCTTCTTCGTATCTGGTGAAACCAATAACGTTTGACGGCTGGCTTACTTATTTCCTGGAATTACGCACCTACTGGTGGGAAACCGTTAGTTTACCTCCCTTACATTATGTGTTGTAATACACAACCTAAATGGCGCTGATGGCGCTTCCGGTTTGTCTGGCAGGCGGGGTTCAGGTTCTTTTAGAGTTGACTTCGCCTATCTTGTACGCATTAATACGCAGCTCCATCTTTTTCGTCTCGGGATCCTGATTCTATAACCTTTAGCCTAAAAAGCTGTTAATCTGTAAAGAACACAGGTAACTAGTTAGTACCGTCTTGCCCAGCCAAGATCGGCTGGGTTTGACAGGAGCCGTACAACCAGATGTTTTTATGGATACCCCTACCTTAGACCGCTATTCAACCACTTCAGAACTAGTCAAGTACATATTTGCCCGGCGAGAAGCCATTTTACAAAACTGGCGTGTAGCCTGCGAACAGGACCCGGCTTTAAGTAAAGTTTCCGTTCTCAGTCGGGAGGAATTCAACGACTTGCTACCCATCGTTCTGGATATTTTAGAGCAACGCCTGCTGAATCAACAACCGGAAGTTGATCTGAGCATAACGGCCAAATCGCATGGATTGCATCGCTGGCAAAAAGCGCTTGCTTTGGCAGAGACAATACGGGAAATTAACCATTTGACAAAAAGCCTGTTCAACGAGCTTCAGGCTTATCTGGAGTTATTTCCGCAAACAGATGCACGGGTGCTGCTCCTGGTACAGGAGCAGATCGTTCAGGTTATGAATGAAACCATGCATGGTAGTGTGAAAAAATACGATGAGCTTCAGCGACTTGAGGCCGCTAACCGGGTGGCTACGCTGCAGCAGGTCATCGATCATATGGAAGTACTTTCTCGTCAGCGAGGAGATATACTTCGCACTTCTTCCCATGATTTAAGGGGCAGTTTTGGGATTATCAATAGTGCTGCTTACCTGCTTAAAGCCGAAAATCTAAGCGATCAGGAACGGGAGAAGTATACAGAAATGCTGAGTCGTAACTTGACCAATGCGCAGTCGATGCTGGATAATCTCATGGCGTTAGCCCGGCTGGAAGCCGGTGAAGAAACGCTTCAGATGGAACACGTTAATGCCAGCGAGCTACTAAGGGGAATTGTCGAAGATGCCCAACCGATGGCCACCCAGCGAGGCTTGGTCGTCCAAGCTAGCGGCCCCGACTCTCTACTGGTTGAGACGGATAAAATTAAACTTCAGCGGATCGTGCAGAACCTGCTGGTTAATTCACTGACGTATACGGCCAGAGGATTTGTATCTGTTTCCTGGTCACAACAGGGTGATGCACGCTGGGTAATCGGTATTCAGGATTCAGGGCCGGGCTTGCCGCCGGGATTAACCGGCCTCCTGGTGAAGCAACTCAAACCAACCGTCGATGCCACCAGCACAACAGGTACCGATCAGGCAGAGCCAGTTTCGGTTCTACCTGATCAGGATCAGGAGATACCGCCCGGCCCAACGTTAGTTAAGGAAGTGGCTCGTACAGGCGGAGAAGGCGTTGGTCTTCAAATTGTTAAACGGTTGTGTGACCTGCTGGATGCAAACCTCGAAATTGAAAGTCAGTCTGGTCGAGGAACACTTTTTCGAATTCGTATGGCTATCCGGCAAGCAGAGTAAGGCCTGACTACGCAGCCTGTTTGAACGACAAATAACCCAGAAGACGCAAGCTCAGAAAGCTACTGGGTTGGTTGACCGGATAAGTGTTGCGGCTGTTGACTGCAACCTACAAGATGAGGAATCCATTGCTCATCGCTTGTTTCTGTGGAGAAATAACCACCACTCAAAATGGTAAATGTTGGGTAATTAGATCAATTTTTGGCAGGCCAATCAGGCAAAATACTATCCCTACTACAGGATGGCGCTTATCTTCAGGCCAGTGGCCCGTTGCCCCTCTTTTTACTTGGCATATATTTTTCCAGACACTGTCTTGTCGGCTATCCAATCAGGTCCGACTAAACAATAGACAGCGTTATGAAAAGGAATGTATGGTTAATGATTATGTGGCTTACGGCTGCCGGAAGCAGTGTACTGGCCAGGGACTCGGATGTGTGGAATCAGGGCGAACTGGTGTTGATGAATGGCACGGAACTGAAAGGGGATATTGATTATAACTGGAAAGCCGGGGTGGTACAGTATCGGGAAGGGAATAAAATCAGGGCCTATTCGGCTTATCAGGTTCGGGCATTCAGGTATTTCGATGATCATCAGAATGTCCTTCGGAAATTTGTCACCTTTGACTATGCTGACAAGTCTGGTAGTCGGCAGCGACCGCTCTTTCTGGAAGAAGTTGTTATGGGATCTTTACCCGTTTATCGGGAAGTACGTTCGGTTCATGAACCAATAAAGCTTAAGAACCTGTCGATGTTTAATTCGGATAAAGAATTGGTTAAGGACCTTGCAAACTTTACTTACCTGGTTTTATTGAATGGTGAATTAATTAACCTCAATTTGTTTTACCGGGCCATGTGGCCTGCGCTAAAGGAGAAGTACGAGGCTGAGCTTAACCGATATGCTATGCGCATTCAGTCGGACATTGCACCTACGCTGTTGCAACTGATGTTGATCAATCAATACAATTATTTGACCCAGCACCAAACTGAAGAACAAGAAAGTAATAGGCCTGTTGGGCGAGAATAAAAGCGTGACCGACTGTTTACTAAGGGGCCGTTTCCTCATTATATGAAACTTTTCAATTGGTTACTTGTCTTACTTGACAGTAAATTTATAGTACTACTTATTATTTATTTATTCCATGAAAAAACTCAACGAATTAATGCAGCCGATAGGTCCGGCAGTCAATGCTCACCGGCGGTCATTTTTGCGAACGGTTGGGGCCGCAGCGGTAACGGGCGGCCTGCTGACCGCCTGCTCCACCGCCGATCTTCAAGTTAGCCCCGATGGGGCCCGCGCTGCCGCTCCCGGCGACGTCATTACCCTACCCGGCGGAGACCTTGGTATTCTGAACTACGCCTTTGTGCTGGAGCAAATCGAGTCCCGTTTTTACGAATTAGTGCTGGCTAATCCCTATGAGAAGATTACTGCCATGGAATTGCAGTTGTTTCAGGACCTGCGCAACCATGAAGTAACGCACCGGGCATTTTACCGCGCTGCCCTAGGTAGTGCTGGCATACCAGACCTGACACTTGATTTCAGTAGTATTAATTTTCGGCAGCGTACCGACGTGCTGGAGGCATCGCGCATGTTTGCTGAACTCGGAACGGCGGCTTATAACGGGGGCGGCAAGTACCTGACCGATCCCGAGAATCTGGCAGTAGCCGGTAAAATCGTTTCGGTCGAAGCCCGGCACGTATCCATCATCCGTGAAATGGAGTACATGAATCAAACGGCTTTTGCCGGCGATAACATTGTGGTGGATGCCGGCCTGTTCATCAAACTCGAACCGATGGAAGTGCTGCCTAAAGCCCAGAAATACGTACGTGAAATAATCGATGCCCGCAACCTACCGACCAACGTCGCCTAAACCTGTTCAACAACTATGAATCTCCAATCTATTTTTACCGAACTCGACAAGGTTGACGAAGCGTTTTTTGACCGGCTGGAACATGTGTCGCGTCGGGGCTTATTCAGTACACTAACCCGCAAAACTGTAGCTGTGGCGGCTCCCGCCATTATGGCTTCAGCGCTGACTAAAGCCTATGGCCAAAGCAGTGAGTTGCCTCAGAATGTAGTAGACGTACTGAACTTTGCGCTGTTGCTGGAATACCTTGAATCCGACTTCTACGAATTTGGTACCAACGTACCAGGCCTGATTCCTAATGAATTTAAGCCAGCTTTCGAATACATCCGTCGGCACGAGGAGCTGCACGTTAAACTGCTGAAGACGGTACTGGGACCGAAAGCCATCGCTAAGCCACCTTTCGATTATTCGGCCAAGGGTATGTTTACGGATACCTTCACCAATTTTCAGACATTTTCAGCCGTTTCGCAGGCTTTCGAAGATACAGGTGTGCGGGCCTATAAGGGTCAGGCGCCTAATTTGATGAATGCCAAACCCATTCTGGAGACAGCTCTACGGATTCACGCTACCGAAGCAGCACACGCTGCCCGGATTCGGTACATGCGCGGACAAAAAGGCTGGATTCCACTAGCCAGCCTGTCGGGCTTACCTCAATCGGTTGGTTCTATGGTCTACATGGGTGAAGACAATGTGGTACAGAAGGGCATCAACCTGGCCAATTTACTTTCGGGCCAGGTACCGCTGGAAGGCATTACCGAAGCCTTCGATGAGCCACTGACCCGTGAGCAGGTGACGACTATTGTTAAACCATTCCTGGTGTAAGCAAGCGAGTTCACATACATAAGCATAAGCCGCCGATGCCGTTAATCCGTGCATCGGCGGTTTTTTTGAACACAGCAATGTAAAAAGGCAACCGAAAGTGGTTTACGTATATACATATCGTTCATTGAACCCACCTGTAGAACATAGTTATTAAATCCGTAGTTTGTCGTACAGACAATGATTAACGACAGGAAGTGAAAGAACGGATCATCGCCGAGGCAAGGCATCTATTTAATCAATTCGGCGTGCGTACGGTTCGTCTGGACGACGTTGCCCACCAACTGGGCATTTCCAAAAAGACGCTCTACCAGCATTTTATCGACAAAGAAGAACTCGTCAGGCTGGTACTGGAAACGCAACTGGATGAGAACTTACGGGAAGCCAGAGTCATTCATACACTGGCCTCGAATCCAATCGTTGGCGCCTTACGCATCTGGGACCGGCTTATTGCCTACCGCCAAACGACGAATCCAAATTTACTGCGTGATATTGAACGGCATTATCCAACCGTCTGGAGTGTATTTGAGGCATTTCGGACAACCTACATCAACACGATTCTGGCCGCCAATATCCGGGCGGGTATAGAGCAGGGACTGTATCGGCCTGATGTCGATGAACCCGCTCTGGCCTGGCTGTGGGCCGCCCAAAGTCAATGGGATATACCGTACACAGGCGCCGAAACGGCCATAAAGCATCATTTTATTCGTGGCCTGCTAACCCAAAAAGGCCTGACTTTGTATGAAGCTAAAGACGTGTGCTGAATTAGCTGTACCCACCCACGGGCTTCAGCCCGTGTTGTATACTCATTCATGAAACACAGGCTGAAGCCCGTGGGTACAGCTTTAATTTTTCAACCGATACCAGGCTGAACCATAGCCTGCCAGCTTAATCGAAACCGCCCCACTGCCACCAATGGTATTGTTTGTCTGGTCGAATAAATTGACCAGTGTAAGACCCGTTTTGATGGAGCTTTTCACCTGGCATTGCTGAGGCTCCGAACTAAAATTATAGACTGTCACTAAGGAGCGTCCCTGCCAGTCGTATTGAATGGCAACCACATGATCGGAGTTGGTGTCGAGAATTTTCCCATTTGCCCAGCCAATTTCGGGGCACTGTTTCCGAAGGCGGGCAAAGTGGCTAATCCGGTTTAGGAGCGAGGACGAGTCCGCGCGTTGAGCCGCTACATTAACGGTTTTATAGCTGTAAGGTCCCTGGCTAATGATGGGCCGAACGGGTTTGGCCGATGTCGAAAAACCAGCATTAGGCTCCGCTGACCATTGCATCGGCGTTCGAACCGACAGCCGCTCTTTCAGGCTAAGGTCATCGCCCATACCAATCTCTTCGCCGTATCGAATAACGGGCATACCAGGCAACGAGAAGAGTACACTATAGGCCAAATTGATCAGGCGTGGGTCGCCCAGCATGGGTGCCAAGCGCCGACGAATGCCCCGGTCATAGAGTTGCATGGTGGTGTCGGGGCCAAACCGGGCATACACTTTACTCCGTTCGGTATCGCTTAACCGACCTAAGTCAATTTCATCGTGGTTGCGGAGAAAGTTGGCCCACTGGGCTGTGGGGGGAATGTTCTTCGTTGCGTTCAGAGCCTCTTTTAGCGAGGCTGTTTCGCCGGTAGCCAGCGCATAGAATAAATGCTGATTGACGAAGAAGTTAAACATCGTTTGCATGCCCTGCCCTTCATTCCCAAAATAAGGCTCCTGTTCTTTGGGGTCTACATTGGCTTCGCCCAACAGGATAGCATCCCGTTTATGCCACTGGCTGTACTGATGCAGTTGGGTGATCATGTCGAACTGATGTTCGGGTTTGTCAGGGTCGAAGTCTGCATTGGCTACCTCGATCAGAAACGGAACCGCATCGACCCGAAAACCAGCTATGCCTTTGTCGAGCCAGTACCGGATAATTTTCCGCATTTCTCGCTGCACCGCCGGATTCTGCATATTCAGGTCTGGCTGGGCCTCATAGAAGCGGTGGTAATAGTACTCGCCTGCCTGTTTATCGTACGTCCAGATATCTTTTTGAACTCCCGGAAACACCATGCCACTATCCCATTTTTTCGGGCGCTCTTTGGCCCATACATACCAGGACCGGTAGGGCGAATCTTTGCTCCGACGAGCCTGCTGAAACCAGGGATGCTGATCGGACGTGTGGTTCGTAACTAAATCCATCATGATTCGAATTCCCTTTTGATTGGCCTGACGGATGCATTCGTCAAAATCCTGGCTCGTACCCAGGCGCTTATCTATGCCATAAAAGTCCGATATATCATAGCCATCGTCTTCGTTGGGGCTGGGCTGGAAGGGAGCCAGCCAGATGGTTTCGACGCCTATTGTTTTGAGGTAATCCAGTTGCTGGGTCAGCCCGTCAAAATCACCGACGCCATCGTTGTTGGAGTCTTTAAAGACCTCGACATCGACACTATACACGAGGCCGTTTTTATACCACAATTCCTCAATAAAATCAGTTGGGAGCGGGGCTGGGGGCGCTGTATTTGCGTCTGTTTTCGTATTGCTGGAATGGCAGGATACAAGGATACCGATAAAAAGAGCAAGAATGAGTTGTTTCATAGACACGTAAGAATGGCTCGACTACTAATCCAACCAGTTGATGAACCATCCTGTTACCCTTTTGCTCATTTCCTGATTGTCTGGCTTACAAATGAAGGACTGAACTTGTTTGGTTTTGTGTGATTGCCCTAAAGGAAAATTTGTCTGCCTAGGAGCCAAAGTCCCCTTTAGGGAATTTAGGAGCAAGTAGATCGGAAAGAACAGGCCAGGAAACGCTCTATACACCCTTTTTTCAACGGTACATGAATAAAGATAGATTTTTTCCTATTACTCAATCAATTCTATAGTACAGACAGTTAAGCGAAAATGAAAAAAGAGAATATCTGGTTGGAGGACTGGCAACGAATATTGATCGGGGATGCACCCGTCGAATTTTTACTGGAAGTGTTTCTGCGTACATCGTTCATCTATCTGGTACTACTGGTCATTATGCGACTGCTTGGCAAACGCATGAACGGACAGCTTACCAATCTGGAACTGGCCGTTATGCTTACTATGGGCGCGATCATGGCTCCGGCTATGCAGATACCTGATCGGGGGTTATTATCAGGGGTGGTGGCGCTGGTTTGCGCGCTTACATTTTTGAGAGGCACAAACTTACTGGGGTTCAAGAGCAGTAAAGCCGAAAAGTTGATTCAGGGAACGGAAACTGTTTTAGTCAAAGACGGCATTATTCAACTGAAGCAACTGACATCGAATCAGTTGTCGCATCAGCAAATTTTTGCCGCTTTGCGGAGCGAGAATGTGTATAATCTGGGTAAAGTGAAACGTCTCTACCTGGAGGCCTACGGAGTATTTAGTATTTACGAAAATGACCAGAGTAAGCCCGGCTTGTCGGTGCTGCCGCCCGCCGACGATGAAGTGCGAACTATTTACGAGCATACGGATGATAAGCAACTCGCCTGCACCAATTGTGGAAACACCGTTGCCGCCTTGCCAAAGCCGGGACCTTGTGCCGTTTGTCAGACTGATAACTGGGTAGACGCGATTCTTTAAGTTCATCATGAAAAAAGATGCAATTCACCTGGCCGACTGGCAACGGATTTTCCTCGGGGAAGTGCCGGGAAGTTTTTACGTTGAAATTCTGATTCGGGCCGCTGTCGTCTACCTCATTCTGGTCGTGTCGATGCGTTTGATGGGCCGCCGTATGTCGTCTCAGCTAAGCCGGAATGAAATGGCCGCTATGGTCTCGATGGCAGCCGCCATTGGAGTTCCTATTCTGGACGCCAGCAGAGGGCTTTTGCCCGCTGTCATTATTGCACTGGTTGTGGTAAGCACCCAGCGGCTTGTTTCGTACTGGGCATCCAGAAATGAGACGTTCGAAGGTATTTCTCAGGATATTAACAGTACGCTGGTCGAGAATGCCGTTATCCAGCTGAAAGCCATGAAAGAGGCCCGTATGACCCGTGAACTGCTCTTTGCTCAACTTCGCTCAAGCGGATTGATTCATTTAGGACACGTGAAGCGGCTGTATATCGAAGCGAATGGGGAATTTACGCTCATTAAAGAACCGGAGCCTAAACCGGGCCTTTCGCTATTGCCCGAATGGGATACCGACTTTATTGACGAACAGGAAAAAGCCCCGGAGCACTGTGTTTGCTACCACTGCGGAAACCCACAACCAGCATCCGGTCGGGAAGCCGATGCCTGCGCTCGTTGCGGGCATCAGGAGTGGGTTCCGGCGCTCAAGTAGTTAGCCTGACCAAGATACCCTCATCCCCACCCAAACTAATTGTCTCGCTAATAAAGCTGCCTTCCCATTCAGGCAACGTAGCCACTTCGACAATGCCTTTTAGTGCGTGATCCGTTAACGTAAAATAAGCGGGATGGTGACTTAGGTTCAGCACAATCAGGAACCTCGGGGCGTTCTTTATATGCCGGATGTAGGCAATAAGTTGTGCATCCGAATAGACTGGTAAATAATCACCGGCCTTTAGGGAGGGCTCCTGCTGCCGCAGGTCGATCAGCCGTTTGTAGAGCGCAAGCATCGAGTACGGGTCTGCCTGTTGCTGGTCAACGTTTTGGCGGGCGAAATCACGAGCCAGCCTGAGCCAGGGCTTGCCTTCCGTAAAACCGGCATTGGGTTGGCTGTTCCATTGCATGGGAGTTCGTTCGGGGTCGCGGCTCAGGTTCTTCTCCGGCATGTTCAGGCCTTGCGGGTCCTGCACCTCATCGAACGGAATTGCAACATCCCGCATACCGATTTCATCCCCATAATACAGCGTAGGCGTACCCCGAAGCGTCAGCAACAACAGAGCCGCCACCCGAGCCTGTTCTGTTCCTACCCGGCTCGCAATCCGGGGACGGTCGTGGTTACCCAGTACCCAGTTGGGCCACCCGTTGACGGGTAACGCCCGTTCATACTCTGCAATGGCCGTGGCGATTTGAGGAGCTTCCCAGGGTAACAGCAGCAATTGAAAGTTAAAGGGTAGATGCACTTCATTGCCATCAACACCATAATAGGCCATCAACTGCTGAACAGGCAGGTAAATTTCGCCAATCAGTAGTCGCTCCTCATACGTGTCTACAAGCTGGCGCATTTGCCGGATCAGGTCATGAACTTCCGGCTGGTCAGTGGAGTAGACGGGCACCAACTGATCGTAGGTAGCCATGTGCGGCTCATAATCAGGATTGACGGGGTTGTCGCGCAGTTGATTATCTTTTATCAGATGCCAGATCACATCGACCCGAAAACCATCGACACCTTTGTCCAGCCAGAAGCGTATGGCCGTAAACATGGCTTCCTGTACGACTGGATTTCGCCAGTTCAGATCCGGCTGTTCCTTCAGAAATCCGTGATAATAGTACTGCTGCGTTGGTTCGTCCCATTCCCAGCCACTGCCCCCAAATACACTGAGCCAGTTGTTGGGTGGCGATCCGTCGGGCCGGCCATCCTGCCAGATGTACCAGTCTCGTTTCGGATTGTCCCGCGAGGAACGGGATTCCAGAAACCAGGGATGCTGACTGGAGGTATGGTTGGGCACCAGATCAAGAATCAATTTCATGCCCCGGCTGTGGACTTCGGTCAGCAGCACATCAAAATCGGCTAGTGAGCCAAAGAGCGGACTAACGTCTTGGTAGTCAGAAATATCATAGCCGAAATCGGCCATAGGCGAGGGGAAGATCGGCGATAGCCAGATGGTTGTAACGCCCAACGACTGCACATAGTCGAGCCGGGTCGAGATACCGGGAATGTCGCCGATTCCATCGCCGTTGCTATCCTGGAACGATCGGGGGTAAATCTGGTAAATAATTCCTTCCTGCCACCACAGGTAGTTCTGATGCGGTTCGGTCATTTGTTGAGGCTTTGTTATAGCCTGAGTTTTACGCCGGGAATATGGGTGTTTTGTCTGGGCCAAGCCAGAGCCTGGCCCAGACAAAACACTTGTACTTGAATACTTATTAGCTCAGAACAGCCGATGGTTAACTTGGTTTTGCCCAGGAGTGTGAAATAAGGATGTGGCGCTACTCCCGTGGTCCGTGTCCTCACGGACCACGGGAGTAGCGCCATGGTTATCATCCCTGCGTTGCCAGCAGCGTCAGCAAGGCTTCTTTCACCTTGTTTTCAATGAGGAGTCGTTTGGCCCGTACATGGAGCAAATCCGGTAAATACTGGCAACCGTTCCGGGCTTCGTCAACTAATTCCGTCAATGCGCCGGACTCCCGGTAGGCCTTTATTTCCTCGGCAGTAGGAAAGGCCTGAAAGCTGCCGAGTTTTCCCAGGTCATTACCGGATAAAATGGCGCTGTTCCGAATATCGGCAGGCAGTTGATCGACGCCAATCCCGACTTGCGGCCGGGCTACCTCAAAAAGGGCATCCCCGTGGGCGCGGCAATACCAGTCAGCGCCCATACGCCCAATCAGGTCGAGTTGGTTTGGATCAATGGCTCCTTTGGCGTCGAAAATAGTATCGTGAAAATGGCCCATAACCACCTCACAGATAACCAGGCTACCCGCGCCGGGGCCATCGCCCGTATGAATGATTTGCTTCACGACGCACTCAAAAGCCGCCGGTGATTCGGCGACGCGGGGTGGGCGCACCCGATCCGACGAAATCGCTGTAAAACCCGCTTTATCGAACTCGTTGATGCCTTGTTCAAATTCGGCACTGGCCAGCGACATTTGCTCAACCATCGCGTAATTGACGATGTTGATCACGACTTCACCTACTTCCTCCAGGTTCAGGAGCGTGTGTTTTTTGTGGCCGTGCCGGTTCCGGCTTGGGGCGAAAACTAGCGTGGCCGGATTATAGCCAAAGATATTGAAAAAGCTGAAGGGGCTTAGGTTAACGGCTCCGCTGGCTCCTATCGTACTGGCAAAGGCAATGGGTCGTGGGCCAATGGTTCCGATCATGAACCGGTAGAATTCATTGGGCTGTAAATCGGCTGGATTGATTGTTCTCATGATTGAATAGTTCCTGTTACATCGCCTAGATCGGCCAGAAAGCCGTGCCGGAAACCCCGGCCCCGTAAGGTTACTGTATCGCCATCGGCCAAAAATGTCCGGGCCACCGAATGAGATACATGGAGGGGGCGTTCGCCATTCCAGCTTATTTCCAATAGTGACCCGTAACTGCCGGGATCTGGTCCCGAAATAGTGCCGGTGGCCAGCACATCCCCAATATTGAGGTTACAGCCATTGATCGTATGATGCGCAATCATCTGCGCAAAACTCCAGTACAGATACCGGGCATTGGAGCGGGCAATGCAGACGTCGTCACCATCGGCGGGTTGTAGCCAAACCGACAGATCGAGGTCGAAATGGCCGGGCTGGCTGCTTTGCAAATAGGGGAGAGGGGCTGGTTCCTGAGGCATACCCGCCACGCGAAACGGCTCCAGTTCATCAAACGGCAACACCCAGGCCGACAAGCTCGATGCAAAGTTTTTGCCCAGAAAAGGTCCCAGCGGTTGGTATTCCCAGCGCTGAATATCCCGCGCCGACCAGTCATTGAAGAGCGTGACGCCAAAGATGTACTCTTCAGCCTTATCAATGAAAATCGGCTCGCCAAGCGCCGACGATTTGCCAATGATCAGGCCCAGTTCCAGCTCAAAATCCAGGGCTTTCGTCGGGCTGAACGTCACTTGATCACCATCCAGAAACTGCCCACTCGGCCGACGGACAGGTGTTCCCGATACAACAATGGACGAAGCCCGGCCGTGGTAGGCGACCGGCAGGCGTTTGTAGTTAGGGAGCAGCGGGTCGCTTGTAGGCCTGAACATACGGCCTACATGCTCGGCATGATGAATTCCGGCGTAGAAATCGGTATAGTCGCCGATACGAACGGGCAAATGCATGCGTACCCGCGACGCGTGAATGAATACCTGGTCGTGAACGTCGGCCAGCGTGCTGGCTTCATTGTCGAGTAACTCCCTAAGCCGCTGTTTAATAGCCTGGTGGGTTGGCCTGCCAAGGGCGATAAACTCATTCAGGACGGGTTTGGTAAACACCACGGGGTCAACGGCGAGGCTGTCAAAATAACCAAGTAGCGCCACCACTTCGAGGTCGAGGACATAATCCTTGTGTTTAAAACCCACTCTGGGCGTCGACGTATCGTAACTGAAAATACCGTAAAGCATAAGACAGAAAAATGGCTGGTGAACGACTACGCGCCAACATCGACTGCCGCCCGTACCTGGGGCATAAGTCAATTATATAATGACAGTAGTCTTTATTATGTTTGCCTGACCGGCAAAGGTATCGCTGCGAATGAGGGGTAATGATAGCCTAAACTAAACAAATTCGCTACCCTTCTCTTGTTAACATGCCTTGTGTTAAGCCGTTTCGCATCCACATGAAAAACCTGATCGTTCCTGTTTTTTTTCTGGCGACATCGACTCTCTACGCACAAACTCAGTTGTTTGTCGCGCCATCGGGCAACAATGCCAATCCGGGTACGCTCGCCCGGCCGCTGGCGAGTCTGGAAAAGGCACTGACGAAAGTAAAGTCGTCGCCTTCCGATAAGGTTCAGATTTTTTTGCGAAAAGGCATTTACTATCTGCCCAAAACGGTCCGTATCGATCCGCAAATTACGCAGGGAAAGAGTTTGACCATTAGTAACTACCAAACCGAAACGGCCCAGCTAAGTGGGGGAAGACGGTTGCAGCTTCGCTGGAAAAAGAACCCGAACGGCATCTGGACGGCAGTGGTTACAGGACCTGCCTTCGAGCAGTTATTGGTCAATGGTCAGAAACAGGTGCTGGCTCGCTACCCGAATTATGACGCCAAAGCCCGTGTCTACAACGGTACAGCCGCCGACGCCTTGAGTGACGAACGAATCAGGCGCTGGAAAGCGCCAAAAGGAGGCTATGTGCATGCTCTGCACAAAGGCGAATGGGGCGATTTTCACTACCGGATAACGGGAAAAGAGGCTGGTCAGGTGAAACTCGAAGGCGGCTGGCAGAACAACCGCCCGGCACCCATGCATCCGCAGGAGCGGTTTGTCGAAAACATTGCCGAAGAACTGGACGCGCCCGGTGAGTGGTTTTATAACCGAACAACCCATGTGCTGTCGCTCATGCCGCCACCGGGCGTCAACTTAACGACCGCACGCATTGACGTATCGCGGTTGAAAGGGCTGCTTGAACTCAAAGGAAACCCGAAGGATCCGCTGAAAAACGTACACGTTCACACCATCCGGTTCGTCAACGCCGAGCGGACGTTTATGGAAACCAACGAGCCACTTCTACGCAGCGACTGGATGATTTACCGGGGAGCTGCCGTTTTTCTGGAAAACACCGAAAACTGCCAGTTTACCAATTGCGAGTTTACGGAGTTGGGCGGTAACGCGCTGTTTATGAGTGCCTACAATCGAAACTCCGTTGTGAAAGGGTCTTACTTTCATGCCATTGGTGCCAGCGCTATCTGTTTCGTGGGTGACTCATCGGCCGTTCGTTCACCGGCTTTTCGGTATGAGGAGTTTGTGCCGTATGCAAAACAGGATCGGTTGCCCGGTCCCAAAAGTGAGGCTTACCCGGCCCAGTGTGTGGCCGAGGATAATCTGATTCATCACATCGGACAGCTCGAAAAACAAGCCGCTGGTGTTGAGATTTCGATGGCTTCCGGCATCGTTGTCCGGCATAATTCCATTTATCAGGTGCCACGTGCCGGGATAAACATCAGCGAGGGCACCTGGGGCGGGCACCTGCTGGAATACAACGACGTGTTCGATACTGTACTCGAAACGGGCGATCACGGCTCGTTCAATTCGTGGGGCCGCGACCGGTTCTGGCATCCTAATCGGGCTACAATGGACAGCCTGGTGGCGGCTCATCCTGAACTGATCGACCTGGATGCAAAGGCGACAACGATCATCCGGAATAACCGATTCCGCTGCGATCATGGTTGGGACATTGACCTCGACGACGGGAGCAGTAATTACTTGATTACCAATAATGTTTGCCTGAATGGAGGACTTAAATTTCGGGAAGGATTCAACCGGGTGGCCGAAAACAATATTCTGGTCAACAATTCCTTTCACCCGCATGTGTGGTTCAAAAACAGTGGCGATGTTTTCCGGCGGAACATTGTCATGCGACCCTACGCGCCAATTGGCATCACCGAATGGGGAAAGGAGGTTGATTTTAATGAGTTCCCCGATCAGGCGGCCTTATTGAAAGCGCAGAAAAACGGCACCGACGAACATAGTCTGGCGGGTGATTCCCAGTTTATGAATGCCGCCAAGGGCGATTATCGGGTAATGCCCGATAGCCCGGCGCTGAAAATCGGGTTTCAAAATTTTGGGATGAACCAGTTTGGCGTACAACGACCCGCGTTGCGCTTCATTGCCGAAACGCCCAAATTACCCGTGCTGCTGAATGCACAACTGGAAGATACTGTCAAGGAAATGGTTTGGCTCGGCGCCACCATTCGCAATGTGCAGGGTTTGGGCGACCGGTCGGCGTTTGGGCTGCCCGATGAAAAAGGCGTTATTGTCGTTAACATCCCGACAGAAAGCCTGCTGGCTGCATCAGGGCTGCAAAAGGGAGATGTGATCCGGACGGCAAACAACGAAGAAGTGCCGACCATCGGCCGATTGATTGCTATTCAGCAGCAGATCAACTGGACGGGGCGTTTACCCGTGACCATTATGCGCAATCAACAGGCTCTTGGGCTGACTTTACCCTTAAAGTAGCGTTCCGGCGTTCCGATAACCGATATCACTCGCTGATGTTGCTGTAGATAGAATCCATGATCCGGACAAAGTGCTGGTAATCATCGTCACTTAGGTCGCCCCAGCCTTTGCGTCGCATGGCCGATACGACGGGTAATACCTCCGCATATTTCGCTTCGCCAGCTTCGGTCAGGTAAACCAGAAACTTACGCCGGTCGGTATCGGCCATGCGCCGTTCCGTTAAGCCTTTCTGACTGAGCAGGTCGATAATACGCGTAACGGTTGGAGCATCTTTGGTAGTCATTTCCGAAATGGTATTCTGACTGATGCCCGGATTGCGATACAGGTGGTCAATGATTACCCACTGATCGACGGTCAGGTCGAAACCCGCATCGGTAAATTGCTTTTGCAACGCATTCCGAATTTTCTTGATCGTGGTATCAATCTTGAAAAAATAAGCACGCGTATCAGATGGGTGGGTCATTGGCAGAAATCAGAGTCGGTTAGCAGGAAGCAACGAGTGCAACTGACAAAAATAACCAATCTAACTTACTAATAAGCTCTCCAGGGTCTCTTCGATTTGCGATACAGATTGATAAAGCTGTTCGAAGGACTCGATAACGAAGTACTGTTCCTGAAAATGATCGATGATGTACGGCGTTTTAAGCAATGTCTCCACGGCATAGGGAATTCGTTGCGGCTCCAGGCTAAACAAGCTGTACGTTGTTTCGCCAGGAGAGGACAAAATGCCCCCGCCATAAATTCGTAGCTGATCGCCTTCCCGAATCAACCCAAACTCAACGGTATACCAGTACAAACGGGAGATCATAGCAATGGCTTCCTCACTGTCGATATGATGCAGGGCGATCTGGCTCAGTGCAGCCAGAAAATCGCAGAAAGCCTGATTAGACAGCATGGGCACATGCCCGAAGGTGTCATGAAACATGTCCGGCTCCGGCAAATAATCCAGTTGATTGCGCTGACGCAGCCAGGTGGTCGCCGGAAAATTCCGGTTGGCCATCAGTTCAAAAAAATCACGGTTCGGAATCAATCCATCGACGGCCTGCACCCGCCAACCCGTTAACTGTTGCAAGCGCGGGTTGAGATCCCGTTCGAAATCAGGAATGCGATCCGCCCGAAAACCCGTTGCCGTAATCCCGTCCAGATAAGCCTGGCTGGCTTTGCCGGGCAACTGCGCCATCTGCCGCGAAAACAGAAGCTGCCAAACGGCCTGGTCGTCGGGGGTATAGTTGGAGTATGTCATTGTAAAAAGAGTGAAAGAGCGAATGAGCGAAAGGCGGATGAGTGAACGGGTAAATTGGTCATGAGCACTTCTGCGTAGCAATTCGCTCTTTCACTCATTCGCTCTTTCGCTGGTATTACAACGTTCCCCGCAGCGCCTGTTCGCGTTCGATGGCTTCGAACAGGGCTTTGAAATTGCCTTTCCCGAACGAACGGGCTCCTTTGCGTTGAATGATCTCGAAAAAGAGCGTAGGGCGCGGACAAATGGGTTTCGTGAAGATCTGGAGCAGATAACCCTCGTCGTCCCGGTCGACCAGAATGCCGAGCGGCCGTAAGGTGTCTATATCCTCATCAATTTGCCCAATACGGTTGGCAAGATGTTCGTAATACGTTTCGGGAACCGTCAGAAATTCGACACCGCGATCCCGAAGCGCCAACACCGTTTCTACAATGTTGTCCGTTGCTACGGCGATATGTTGAATGCCGGGGCCGCCGTAAAAGTCCAGGTATTCTTCAATCTGCGACTTCTTTTTACCTTCGGCGGGTTCATTGATCGGAAACTTCACCCGCCCGTTTCCATTGCTCATCACCTTACTCATCAGGGCCGTGTAATCGGTCGAGATGTCTTTATCATCGAACGACACGAGTTGCTGAAAACCCATCACATCCTGATAGAACGCCATCCATTGATTCATTTCGTGCCAGCCCACATTGCCAACCATGTGATCTACATAGTTCAGGCCCGTGTTGGCCGGTCGATAGGCAGGTGTCCAGGGCTGATAGCCCGGTAAAAACACGCCAGTATAGTCGTTGCGCTCCACAAATACATGCACCGTGTCGCCATAGGTATGAATGCCCGACCGAACGACATACCCATGCTCATCCTGTTCACGGGTGGGCTCTAGGTAAGGCTTCGCACCCCGTCGGGTTGTTTCGTTATAAGCCTGTTTTGCGTCATCAACCCACAAGGCCACCACCCGAACGCCGTCGCCGTGCTGGTCGAGGTGTCGGCCAATGTCGCTGTCGCCATGCAGGGGTGACGTCAGCACAAGCCGGATTTTACCCTGTTGAACGACATAGGATTCCCGGTCGCGCAAACCCGTTGCCAATCCCGCGTGCGCCACCGGCTGAAACCCAAAAGCCGTCTGAAAATAATGGGCCGACTGACGGGCATTGCCCACATACAGCTCCAGGTAATCAGTACCGTTTAACGGTAAAAAGTCTTCCCCCGACGATGTAACGGGTTGTTCTATTTCGAGCGTTTCCATAGTTGTTTGTTGATGGTTTGTTGTGCGGACGTCTGGGTCGCATAGCTTGTGAAGTGTTGATAATTAGGACTTAATCTATGGCTGTGCAGACGGAACGTCGGTATGCTGCATCACCCCATTACATAAGCCACGATTTATAGTATTTCCCATCGTCAAGCGCCACGGCTTGTTCGGTTAGCATGAGCGGGCGGAATGTATCGACCATGACGGCGTATTCCTGGGTTTCTTTTTTGCCAATGCTGCGCTCCATGGCACCGGGTGCAGGACCATGCGGAGTGCCGCCGGGGTGCAGCGTAATGTGGCCGGGAGCAATGTCGTTGCGGCTCATAAAGTCGCCATCTACGTAATAAATGACCTCGTCGGAGTCGATGTTCGAGTGGTTGTACGGAGCTGGAATGGCCTGCGGATGGTAATCGAACAGGCGCGGCACAAACGAGCAAACCACGAAAGCATCGGTCTGGAAGGTCTGATGAACCGGCGGTGGCTGATGGACCCGACCTGTGATGGGTTCGAAGTTGAAAATCGAGAAACCATACGGGTAATTATAGCCATCCCAGCCAACGACATCGAACGGATGCGATGCATAAACAAGCGAATGCAACGCTCCCTGTTTCTTGATTTTTATCAGAAAATCGCCCATTTCATCATGCGTTTCCAGGTTACCCGGACGGAGGATATCCCGCTCACAGAAAGGCGAATGTTCGAGCAGTTGCCCGAACTGATTCCGGTAGCGTTTGGGCGTGTAAATGGGCGAATGCGACTCGACGTACAGAAGTCGATTATCAGCAGAATCGAATTCGATCTGGTAAATTACCCCACGCGGAATAATCAGGTAGTCGCCGTATTGAAAGGGAATCGTCCCGAACAGCGTTCTGAGTTTGCCCGAGCCACGATGCACAAACAGAAGCTCGTCGGCATCGGCATTTTTGTAGAAATAGTCCGTTAAGGATTGGCGTGGAGCGGCCAATCCAAAAATCAAGTCATTGTTGACCAGAAGCGGTACCCGGCTGTCCAGAAAATCATCGGCTGGCTCGACACCAAATCCCAGCAATTTCCGCGATAGCATATTTTTCGCAACAGCCAATTTCGGTGTCATGTCCACGCTCTCCAGTACATCGCGCACCATAGTCGGTCGGTGAACATGATACAGCAGCGATGACATGCCCTCGAAACCAATGGTGCCAAACAACTGCTCGTAGTAAAAGGGGCCGTCGCCTGGGCTGGTAGTCCCATCGGGCCGGGCAAACTGCGTATGGCGTTTGGGCGGAATCCGGCCCAGTGTCTGATAAAAAGGCATCGCTTTATAACAGTTTTCCAACAAACTGACCGCATAATCAGGTTATTGGTAATAAGTAATCAATAAATCGTTATTATTTGCTAAGACAAATATTGTCTGGCATACAATTATACTAACAACTAATAAGAATTGCACATTGTTTAGATTAAATTTTATTAAAAGATGTGAGAAGAGGTAGTAGGGACTAAACAGCACTTTAAATAGTAAAGCCCATTGCCTTTTTTTAATTTTGGCGGGCAACCGTTGCCACAACTGACGATTGATAACTGTTTAACGCACCGGTGCTCCGGTGATAACTGAAATGCAACCTACCCTTTTGATTTTAGCGGCCGGAATGGGCAGTCGCTACGGTGGTGTCAAACAACTTGACCAATTCGGGCCAAATGGCGAAACGATTATCGATTATTCCCTTTTCGACGCCATACGAGCCGGTTTCGGTAAGGTTGTTTTTATTATCCGCGAAGAACTTCGGCAGGATTTCGAAGAGGTTTTCGCCGGAAAACTGGCGGGTAAAATTGACGTCGATTACGCAATTCAGGCGCTTGATTCCTATGTGCCGGAGGAGTTGGGCGAAGTGAAACGCACAAAGCCCTGGGGAACGGGGCATGCCATGCTATGCGCTAAAAACCATACGCAGACGCCTTTTGCGGTCATCAACGCCGACGATTTTTATGGGCTCGAAGCATTCCAACTCATCAGCGACTTTCTGACAACTGACACGGATGATCAACTTCATGCCATGGTAGGTTATGAAGTGAAAAACACGCTGTCGGAGAATGGTTCGGTATCCAGAGGGGTGTGTGAAGTCGCCGAAAACGGCAATCTGATTTCGGTCATTGAACGCACCAAAATTTATGAGCAGGAAAACGGGTCAAACGATAAGAAGATTGTCTTTGAAGAGGGCGATACGCTGACGCCTTTGGCACCGAATACGCCTGTGTCCATGAACTTCTGGGGTTTCAAGCCCAGTGTGTTTCCGTTGGTGCAGCACCAGTTCGAAAGTTATGCGATTGCGAACATCAACTCGCCCAAAGCGGAATTTTATATTCCAACCGTTATGTCTAACTTAATTCAGACCGATACGGGCCACTGCAAGGTTTTCCGGAGTCAATCGGCCTGGTTTGGGGTTACCTATCCCGACGATAAGCCCGTTGTTCAGGCTGCTCTGAAGCAACTCCACGACGATGGAGCTTACCCAGCGCAGTTGTGGTAGTTCGTTGTTTGTTGATGACGCAAGGCTGGAGCCTTGCGTCATCAACAAACAAAATCAAATAGGCCCAACTAACATAGTGTTAGTTGGGCCTATTTGATTAATGGAACACCTCCTTTAGCTGGTACGATCGGGAAACTTCTCCGCAATCCGCTCGGCTTCTTTTTGCAGTTGAGCCGCAATGCGGGCTGGATCACTAACGGCGTTCTGGACAGAGCCACGCCACACTAATTGACGGGTACGGGCATCAACCATATCGACAACCAGCGTGCCAGCCTGATATTGTTGCTGGGTGTACTGTTGGCCACCATAGCCCCACCAGCCGGGTCCCCAACCACCGTAGCCCCACCGGCCCCATCCCATGTAGGGCCCGTACATCGGTGATGGATTGGCCACTGTCTGGGTTTTATTTTCGACAAAGAAATGGTAGCCTATCAGCAAATCGGGCTTGGATGTTGTCTCCTTAAGGCCTTTTTGCTGCAAGACGCTCCCCATTGTATTTTCGACATTTTCAGTAGCTATCTGATTGTAGTACAAAGGGTTTTGTCCGGCTTTTACATCCGTATCCATCCAGGCGAACGTCTTGTACTTACTAAAGTCGGCTCGACTGTTTCTATCGACGGTAACCCGGGGAGCACAGCCGTAAACTAATGCTAGAAAAATAACAATACTGAGTAATCGCTTCATAACGTAGAGTTGTTTTGTTCACTCTACCTAACGCGTTTTTAAGTTGAAGGTTTGATTTTAATGAGGATACAGGGCTACTAAAGAACAGGGTGTTTTTTGTTCCAATCAGTAGCGTCCTGATAAGCTTTCGCTACTGCCAGCACCTTGCCTTCTTCGAATAACTGACCCATAAAGGTAATGCTCGTAGGTAGGTTTTGCTTGGTAAAACCGTTGGGCAACACCACGCACGGATGACCCGTGAGGTTAGTTAAAGTAAGATTTCCACCGGCATAGGCTGGCGATACATATACATCGATCTTGGCCGCCTTTAGTTGAGCCGCCATCTCATTGATGAGTTTGGTACGGGCGCGGTTGGCCTGAATATACTCAACCGCCGGAACGAAACGCGCCGAACGAAACGCATTAGGCCAAGCACCTTTGCCTTGTCGTACCAGCAAATCATCGCGGCCCGAGCGGGTTAGTTCATCAAACGAAGCCGCGGCTTCTACGGACAAGAGAAAGGATATTCGACCCGGCGGGACGCCTGTTGGCAGATCAAACGGAACCAGTTCCGCCCCTAATTGACGCAGCGTTTGAAGCGTAAGGGAATCGTTCGCCCGGTTGGGATAGTTGCTTTCAAAGGCTTTTTTGACATAGCCAACCCGCATGCCTTTCAGGGTAGTGAGCGGAGCATAGCGAAAAGGAGCAGCCATGACAGTCGGGTCATTCCCATCGGGTCCATAGATGGCGTTGAAAACCAGCGCGCAATCCTCCACCGACCGGGTAATGGGTCCAATTTTATCCATACTCCAGCTCAAGGCCATGGCACCATGCCGACTTACCCGACCAAAAGTTGGCCGTAGTCCTGTTGTACCACAAACGGTTGATGGTGAGACAATAGAACCTAAGGTCTCGGTGCCAATGGCAAACGGCAGCAGCCCTGCCGATACACTGGACGCAGACCCCGCCGATGAGCCGCTGGAGCCCGCCGTGGTGCTCCACGGATTACGCGTTATACCGCCGTACCACACATCGCCCATGGCCAGGGCGCCGAGGGTCATTTTGCCGCAGAGGACGGCTCCCGCTTTTTCCAGCCGCTGAATAACTGTCGCGTCGAGGTCAAGCGTCTGGTCTTTGTATGGAGTGGCTCCCCAAGTCGTCTTGTATCCTTTTTTAGCCAGCAGGTCTTTGGCTCCGTACGGAATGCCGTGCAAAGGACCCCTGTATTTACCGGCTTTCAGTTCATCATCGGCCCGTTTGGCCTGGCTCAGAGCCAGATCCTCGGTTAATGTGATCACACAGTGTAGTTTCGGGTCGTATGTTTTAAGCCGGTTCAGGAAAAATTTGGTGAGTTCGACGGAGGATATCTGCTTCGTCCGAATCAATTCGCCCAACTGCCCAACGGTGTAAAAGGCCAGTTCATCACGATTCGTAGGGAGAGCAACTTTCCCTGAGGAGGACGCTTTGAACGATGATGGACCCGTAGGCATGATAAAGCCTGCCGGAAGCGGGTTGAAATACAGGGCAGGTGCTATGTCGTTGGGCAAATCAATTTTGCGCAGAGCCTCGTAGTTTGTCCGGGCATTGTTCAGGTTGTCGAGCATCGAATCGCGCTCCGCAGCTGTAAACTCCAGGTCAAATAGCTTCGACGCTACCTCAACCATACCAGCGGTGAGGGGCTTTTTGGGATCATCGTTGGTAACAAAGGCACCGAGTAAAAAGCTGCTGGTACAGGCAGCAAGCAGAAGGAAAGTTCGTTTCATTTAATTTGGCTGATTGACGAAGTAATCGACCAAATTACGGCGGAAAGGGAATTAATTTGAGGCTTGTTGTAAAAAATCATTGTGAAGCCGAATTATCTGTGGCAACAGCAACTGGCTTTCATCGTTTTCGATCACATAATTTGCTAATTGTAAGCGCTCGTCGTCGCTAATCTGACGGTCGATGATCTGTTGAATTTCCGCTTCGGAGCGTTGCGGGTCACGCTTGCGAATGCGCTCAATACGAAGGGCAACGGGCGCCTGCACCACAATTACCTTATCAAGTGAATTTCCTGAGCCAGCGGCTTTCATCAGCGCAGCCTCTTTGACAACATAAGGTTTATCGGCCTGCTCATTGACCCAGGCTGCCGTGTCGGCAAGTACTCTCGGATGAATGACCGAGTTAAGCGCCGTCAACAGAGCCGGGTCGGCAAACACTTGTGAGGCTACCCAGGCCCGGTTGTAATGCCCCAGCGCATCGTAGGCATTGGGGCCGAGAACCCGCTGAATATCGGCTTTCAGGATTGGGTCATGCTCCGTCAACCATTTCGCTCGTTCGTCGGCGGCATAAACCGGAATCCCCAGTGATGCAAACACCGCGCAGACAATACTCTTGCCTGAACCAATGCCACCCGTTACGCCAATCTGGAGGGGAGTTTTCATAAAGAGCGAAGGAGTGAAAAGACGAAAGAGTGAGAGAGTGGCTTGCCAGATCACAGCCGGCAGATAGACCGCTCATTCACTCTTTCACTCATTTATTGGGGTGATAGCAGTTCGCCAACTTCAAAGCTAACAGCAACCCGGTCGGCGCTGGTGTGCAGGAGCGGATGGCGTAGTTGAGTCAGCGGAATCTCCTCGTCATAATTATCAGAAATCCGTTTGCGCGGAATCTTTACCCATACGGTATCGGGAAGGCCCCGAACCAGTTTTGCCGGGCCATTGATCTCGATTGTGCGGGGCGTCATATTGATAACACTCGACACCATAAACCGGGGAGCTAGGTTCAGATGCAGGCTGTCGGGAACCAGCCGAACCGTTTTGGTCATGCGCCGGTCGAAACTCATGGCAAGTGTATCGGCAACGACGTAATTGACGTGTAGTTTTTTAACCTGTTCGGCCAGGGCAGCTGCCAGTGAAGATGTATTGATAACGGTTTCCCGTAAAGGGTTCGCTACAATATAATCGACAGGTTCGACCCGGAAAGGCAACCACGAATGACGCAGCAATCCCCAGCCATCGCTCGATACGTTGACCCGAACGGCATGGGGGAGGGGCAAGGTAGGAATGAACAGGGAGTCGTCGTACACAAACCGGACAGGATACTCTACGTTGAGCGTATAGCCCGGTTTGTTGAGAGCGTTCAGAAACCAGAATAGCGCAGCGGCCCCTAAGCAAAGCAGCGCTTTGGTCGGTTGAAACGAGCGGACGTTTTGGGCAGTGTTCACACGTTATTGCTTCTCAGCTTCAACCGGTTTTACTGTTGCCTCGCGGGAAATGGAGCTTTTCTCAAACGTCATCTTAACGCCCCGGTCTACTTCGAGTGTAACCGTTGTCGCTTCTACCGAAGCAATACGCCCGTGCAGGCCGCCAATCGTCACGACGTTGTCTCCCTTTTTAAGATTGTCGACAAAACTCTTCTGATCTTTCTGCTTTTTCTGCTGCGGGCGGATCATAAAGAAATAAAACACGCCAATGATGGCTACCCAAAGCAGCACATTATAAATCATTGAGGTATTGGAGCCAGCTGCGGCCTGTAAGAGAATGGTCAACATAAATAGGTGAGTTTACGACGTTTTGGTAGTATCGGCCTTTGGTTTTACCAGGGCTTTGAATTGCAGGTCGGTCATGGCCGGTTCCGTATTGGCAAAGATGGTGACGGTTTTATTCTGTTCACCCATTTTGCCACGGCTATTAAAACGAACCCGAACCGACGATTTTGCGCCGGGAGCGACCGGTTCGCGGGGCCAGTCGGGAGTAGTACATCCGCAGGACGCGGTAACATTGTTGATAATCAGCGGAAATTCGCCTGTATTGGTGAAGGCGAAGGTGTGTTCAACGGTATCGCCTTCGGTCAGCGTTCCAAAATCGTAGATGCCTTTTTCCGAAAACGTGATTCGGGGCATCTTAGCCGAAGCCGTTTCTTTAGAGGCCTGGCCCTGCTTCCGGTTATCGCAACTAAGCTGACCGAAACTGATTCCGGCCACGGCCATAGCCACCAGCCAATGTTTAAGGTGCATTTTTGGTTCGAGGTTTACGGGATTCGGTTTGTGGTTTACGGCGGTCCGGAAAAAACAATACAGACGCGTCAGCTAACCGTGCGACGGACCGCCGTAAACCACAAACTACAAACCGAAATTACGCGTTTTGCTGCTTAATTTGGGCCATCAGCTTATCGACATCCTCCAGCAGACGTTCGGCTTTTTCGCGGGCGTCATTGACGACACGCTGCCCTTCATTTTTCGACGAATTTTCGGGTAAATCAGCCGAGTTGCTCAGGTCGTCTAGCAACTGATTAATTTGCTCTCTGTACTTCGACAGCCGGAACGATAGCCGATCGCGGGTAATCTTGCCCTTATCAGGCGCATACAATAAGCCAACAAGAGAACCGGCGGCAATACCGGTCAGCAAAAAAGTTAAGTCACGTCCAGTTCTGCTCATTTTTCAAGAAGGTTTGTGGTTTTCGGTTTACAGGTTTGGTTTTCGATTTTTGGCATACGGTGGATGACGGGTGTGTAACCACCGTATACCAAAAACCGAAAACCAAACCTGTAAACCGAAAACCCTTTATTTATTGTCCAACAACCCGCGTCCACTTTTACGCAGACGTCCCGAGGCAATTAGCTTCTCGGACAGGTTATCTAGTATACCGTTGACAAATTTACCGCTTTTAGGCGTACTGTATGCCTTTGCCAGCTCGATATATTCATTAATCGTTACTTTGACCGGAATGTTTGGGAAACTGAGCAACTCGCAAACGGCGAGTTTCAGAATGATTTTGTCGATAATGGCTACCCGTTCAACATCCCAGTTTTGAAGCTGATCAGCGAGTAACTGCTCATAGTCAGCATCGTTTTCAATTGATTTCTCAAACAGGGTGTTAAGAAACAATTCGTCTTCTTCCCAATCATCGGTGAGGGGTTCGAGTTTAAGGCCTGTTGGGCTTTGCACCGATTTCAAGGTTCGAATGGACAACCCCCGCACGACTTCGCTGTTTTCGGTCCAGCTCAAGTCAATTTCAGCCAGATGATCCCGGATAATCTCATGCTTGAATATAAGCGTACGTAGCACATGTTGTGCCAAAGCCTGATCTTCGTCGGCCGTATGGGTTCGTTGGTCGCAGTAGGCGCGGTAGGTATCGTCAGTTTTAAGGGCTTCGCGGAGCGCTTTACGAATAAATGGCTGATCGTCGACCCAGGAAATTCCATGGCGAACGGCCTCGTTGGTGAGCGGCTGGTGTTCGGCCAGAGCTTTTACGACCCGGTTATCGCTTAAATTTGATTCAAATGGAAAGACGGTTTCATCCACATCACGGTACTGACGCTCGCTATCCAGTTGGGCCGCGTGGCCGAGTTCGACGAGGAGCAGCATGACCCGCAGATAATCGTCGTAGATGCCATTGACCTGCTTAATCATCATCTGAGCAAGGTGCTGCCGATCTTTTCTCGTTCGAATTTGATAGAAGACAAAGCCGTCGTTGGCTGCTTTGAGCACATTCCGGGGTGCGTCGTCGTCCTGAGCCGATTGATTGTTTTTTACGGCCTCTTCAAACAGCAAACCGGCAAGCTTTCGGTAGCCTTCGAGTTGCCGCTTATTCTGCGGCAGCATCGAATTCAGGTCGGGTTGGAAGAGGTCATTGATGCCGTCTATGGCTAGTTGTTGATTGGAAAATTCGGCCTGCCGAAGCGCGTATAACGCCTGCATGACCTTTATTCGGAGTAGTCGCCGATTGAGCATCCCGCCTAAGTCTAATTGCTACCAGTAAGAAAAGAACTTCTTGAATCGGGTGCAAAAATACGATTTTTTCGAGGAAAAGGCAAGGTGTGTCGCAAAAAGCAGGTTGTAATGAGTGAATTACAGCCTGCCCGACACGATGTTTCGGGTGCCTGGGTCCGGCTAGTCCGGCTTCCTGTTCGCTGCCAACCACCTGCAACTTTTCGCCGGTTGGGGCGGTTACGAATAAAACGCTGTTTGGCTGTACTGTGAAATCACTTTCTTACCTCAATAAATACCTCGTCAAGTATAAATGGTACCTGATTCTGGGGACGCTGTTTACGGCGATCTCCAATCTGTTTGGTATTTTCCCGGCCCAACTGGTCCGCTACGCCCTTGATCTGGTTCGCGAAACGCTGGATGTTTATTACCTCTACGATAAATCTCCTTTGCAATCAAGTCTTTACGAGGTATTTACCTTCAGTATTTTGCTGTTTGGGATCATGACACTCGTGCTGGCGCTGTTGAAGGGGTTTTTCCTGTTTCTGGTCCGCCAGACGCTTATCGTCATGTCCAGGCATGTAGAATATGACCTGAAAAACGAGATATATAACCACTATCAGACGTTGCCACTGAGCTTCTATCGCCAGCACAATACCGGCGATTTGATGGCCCGTATTTCTGAAGATGTCAGCAAGGTTCGGATGTATGTTGGGCCAAGCATTATGTATGGTCTGAACCTGATCGTGCTGTTCATCCTGGTCATTACCTACATGGTTAGCATCAACGCGCGTCTTTCGTTGTATGTGCTGTTGCCGTTACCGGTTTTATCGATCGCGATTTACATTGTGAACAACATCATCATTCAACGGTCGGAAGAAATTCAGCGCTCTCTGTCGCGGCTTTCAACTTACGTGCAGGAAGCGTTTTCGGGTATTCGCGTCCTGAAGGCATTTGTACAGGAAACGAACTCTGCTGCTAAGTTCGAGATCGAAAGTGATGAATACCGGAGCAAATCGCTGAGTCTGACACGCGTCGACTCGCTGTTTTTTCCCATCGTTGCCATTCTGGTCGGGTTGAGCAACGTGCTGGTTATTTTTGTGGGTGGTCAGGAAATTCTGGCCGGCCGACTGACACCGGGCAACATAACCGAATTCATCCTGTATGTGAACATGCTGACCTGGCCCGTAATGGCCCTCGGCTGGACCACGAGCCAAACCCAGCGGGCGGCTGCTTCACAGGAGCGCATCAATGAGTTCCTGAATATCAAGACGGATATTGTTTCGCAAAAGGATATTCAGCGCACCATCAACGGCGAGATTGAGTTCAAACATGTTCGCTTCGTTTACCCGGATTCAGGGATCGTGGCCATCAAGGATTTTTCGATGCATGTTCGGGCGGGCGAAACGGTGGCGATTCTGGGAACGACCGGATCGGGCAAGAGTACCCTGGCGAACCTTCTGACCCGTATGTATGACGTAACCTCCGGTGAAATTCTGGTGGATGGGATTCCGATTAAAGACTATAACCTGACGTCGCTGCGGGAGCAGATGGGCTACGTGCCCCAGGATGTATTTTTGTTTTCGGAAACGATCAGCAACAACGTTCGTTTCGGGAAACCGGAGTTGCCGCAGGAGCGCGTTGAGCAGGCCATCCGCGATGCCGATTTGTACCAGAATGTACGGGAGTTTCCTGAGCAGTTCGATACCCGCGTTGGTGAGCGTGGGGTTACCTTGTCGGGTGGGCAGAAGCAGCGATTGAGTATTGCCCGCGCCATTGCCCGCGATCCTAAAATCCTGATTCTGGACGACTGTCTGTCGGCGGTGGACACCAATACAGAGAACATCATTCTCAATAATCTTCAGCGCATCATGGCCGACCGTACCTCAGTCGTGATTTCGCACCGGGTATCGTCGGCGAAACTGGCCGACTTTATCATCATGCTCGACGAAGGGACGATCATCGAGCAAGGCACCCACGACGACCTGATTTCCCGCAACGGCGCCTACCGCGAACTGTATGAGAAGCAATTGCAGACGGAAGAGGCTTAGGGGATGGTTTTCGGTTTATAGTTTTGGGTTGGGCGAAGATAGGTTGATATCTTCGCCCAACTTGTTTTTAAGGCACTCGGGATATGGCTACGGAAAGTCCCCGCGTCTGGTTCAAGCGTATTTCACTCGAAAACGTCCGTTCGTTTGGCACGAGGCATATACTTCACGGATGATGGATGGTACGGAAAATGGCAATGCTGCCCGTTGGAAACCAGCAACAATGGAAATCCGTTTTGGCCGGTTTCCATCCGTTACTCTTCACAACACGGTGTCGGTTGGGGGGCGGGACTATAACGAGGATCGTTGATGAATGCCAGAATCTCTTCAGTGGGGAGACAGTCTCCTAAAAACTGGTTGTAATAAACTCGTTTAAGTAATCCATCTTCGCTGATCAGGAAGTCGCCACCCAGTAGATTAGAATGTCCCTCTGGCTCGAAGGCATGCTTTGCCCGCTTTTTACCTTCTACTTTTTTTGCATATACGCCTTTGTACATGGAGAATAACAACTTCAGCGTATTCAACTCAATGGCATACATTTCATACAAGTCAAATTCCGGGTTTGCAATCAGCCGGGCATGGTAATGTTCATTTTCGCTATAGCGTAAAAGATTATCTGCGCTGCTTTCATAGACGGCAAGGACGACCAGACCCTTCTCGCGGAACGCCTGGTCGTGACTACTCAATTCCAGAAACCGGAGATGGTTAACCGGGCAGCCAACGTGCCGGTAAAAAGTCAGCAGAATCTTGTTTCCCTGAAACTGGCTAAGCTTTATCGGGTTGCCCTGTATATCGCGCACGGTAAAGTCGGGAGCAGATTGGTTGGCTTTTAGGATCATATTTAAAAAATTTAAGTACGAAATTGACCCTTCAACCTGGTACTAATTTTAACTTAAGTTAAAAAAGTAAGATGTTTTTGTGCCAAAGTTTGTACCATCGAACCGTTGAAAACCTCCATAGGTGTAATCACTCAGGTTTATAAGTGAGAGTATACCCAATCCATTCACCATGGGAAATGGTAGGGCCTAAAAAAACATACCGATGAGCCAACATCATGAAATTCTTAATGCGCACTTAAGAAACTTTGCTGCATTAAACGACAAGGATATTGTTGATGCCAGTAGTCTCTGGAAACCACGCAAGATCAATAAAGGTGATTTTTTTAATATGCAGTTCGTGGTTTGCAATGATCTCGGGCTGGTCGTTAAGGGTATTTTCAGGATCTATTACGTGGACCCGGAGACCAGTGAAGAAAAGAACCTCTTTTTCTTCTCCGAAAATCAATTTCTGGTTTCCTTCCGAAGTTTTATCTCTCGTAAAGCCTGTCATTACTTTATTCAGGCACTGGAGGATTCGGAGATTATATATATCTCTCACCGTGATCTGAACGGTCTTTATGAAACGCATCCTAACTGGGCGATATTCGGACGTTTGTTGGCGGAGTTGTTTTTTACCTATTCACAAACCCGAACCGAAGAGTTATTATTTTTTAGCCATGAGCATCGCTTTATCCGATTGCTAGACGAACACCCAAATATTATCAACCGTATCCCGGCCTATCATATCTCGTCCTTCCTCGGGATCACCAATCCGTCGTTGAGTCGTATCCGAAAACGGATAAACCGGTAGTCTTTATTTCTTTTCCATACCTAATGAGACAGACCTACTGTTAGGCAAATCTCATTAGGTATGGAAAACAAACAGATAAGTAGGCTTTGTTTAAGCGTCCAGCTTCATAAACAAATTATTCAGCGATTCTGAATAGGTCGGGTGAGCAAAAACGCAATACCGAATACGATCATACGTGATGCCACCCATCATTGCCATTTGAATCACTGTCATGACCTCTCCGCCTTCTTCCCCTAATATTGCCGCTCCAAGTATTTGCCTGGTTTTGGCATCGACGACTGCTTTCATCACACCCAGGGCTTCGCCGGTCTCCACCGCCCGCGCCACCTGGTTCATGGGCAGCTTCGCGACTTTGATGGTATAGCCCTGATCCCGTGCCTGCTTTTCTGTTAAGCCAATGCGCCCCAACTGCGGATCCGTGAACATACAGTATGGCAATGGCCGCTCGGTCGTCTTGTCATCAGCGCCTTCGAACAGGTTGCGATAGACGATAATATAATCGTTATAAGCGATATGCGTAAAGGCTGGCCCACCGTTTACATCCCCCAGCGCATAAATGCCTTTCGCGGTAGTTTCCAGTTTCTCATTTACCTGAATAAAGCCGTTCTCATTCAATTTGATACCCGATAGCTGCGGTGCCAGCGCTTCAGTTAACGGCTTCCTGCCCGTTGCTACCAGGATGTGTGAGCAACTAATTTCTTGTTGAATGCCGTTGACGACGATCGTTGCCTTAATGCTTTCGTCCTGCCTCTCAAACTTAACGGATTGGGCATTCGTATACACGTCCAGTCCCTCAGCCAGTAGTATTTTTGTCAACTCATCAGAGATATCTTCGTCTTCGCGCGCAACAATCCTTGGCCCACGCTCTAACACCGATATCTTACTGCCGAAGCGATGGAACATCTGGGCAAACTCCAGTCCCACGTAATTGCCGCCAAGTACCAGCAAATGCTCCGGTACTTCCTCTACATCCAGTAGTGTAGTCGAGGTAAAGTAGCCTACCTCCTGCAATCCCTCAATAACTGGAATGACCGGTGTCGTACCGGTATTGATGAAGATCAATTCGGCCTTTACATCGACCTCGCCACCCTCGTTTAGTTTTACTGTCAAGGTTTTATCTCCGGTAAACGTGGCCTCGCCGAAGATGAGATCAAGATTTTCGGTGTTCTCCATGGCTCTCCGGCTTCCGTTGCGCCAGCTCAACACAAGCTCGTCCTTACGGTGCCTGATCTGCTTCATATCGATATGATGGCCATCAATATGAACGCCCAGTTTATCGGCGTGTTTGGCCAGGTAAGCCGCCTTCGCCGAGCCGATCATGGCTTTTGTTGGCGTACAGCCATCATTCACACAGGTGCCGCCAATAAAGCGTTTCTCGATGAGTAAGGTTTTTTTGCCAGCTTTGGCCAGTTGTTTACTTAAAGGTGATCCGGCCTGTCCCGAACCGATCACGATAGCGTCGTACTGTTTCATATTAGTCAATTGTATGGTGTATAGGAGTAAGTTTGGAAAGGCGAATGGCTCTGCCAACGAGTGTAGCGTGATTATTACTCCAGTAGTTCAAGCTACAACCGAAGCAGCGTTGATGGTCTTGGTCAATCTGAAGGCGGATAGCAGAAAATAAAACGCTCCAAAGGCGGCATAACCGGCCAGTGTCGTGATGCCCTGATTTGGCGCGTGGGCCATGACAACAAAGGATACACCAGCCAGCATAGACTGGCCCCCACTGATAATCATTGGCCACTGGGCACCTAGTTGTTTCCTACGACGCAGGCCCAGGATGAGTTGGATCAGACCGGTCAGAAATGCCCAGGCTCCAAATACGATCAATGCCTCAGGAATGCCCTTTTGTAAAGCGATGATAACCGCCACCGTCGTGGTAATACTGATCGCGATGTTTACATACTGCGGCATTTTATTGGCTGTGGGCGGATTCGCGCGGATATCGAAGAACGTTGCCAGAGCGTCCCATGCCGGGTAAATGATGAAGAGAGCATTCGCAATACCGATATTGGTTTTTGCTAAAGCCAAAACTAGGATTACCCATACGATTGAAAATGCAGCACGAAGGAAGTAGAGCTTTCTTAATGATTTGGCCGTTTGAGCCGCCTGATCAGAAACAATGATGTTTGCTTGATTTGATGAATTCATGACGTGACGTTTTTAAGTTTTTTGCCACATCAAAGGTCACTGATACGAATTCGCCAGTTTTTCACTTAAGTTAAAACCAGCGAAAAAAATAAAACGCACGTCAATATCTTTCGCAGGCACCGAAATTCACAGCGACAGAGTTTACCCTAAATCGTTGATAGGCTGGTGTTAGACCGATGGCAAAGATATGTATCAACAAAAACTCGTTCGGCTGCGCAGTACTCCGTCCGGTGTATACCGAAAGAGTCGCGTTCTGTCACCGTGCGCTGTGTTAGGATCAGGCGAGTGAAAGCTTGACCAGCCGCTAGTATTGTAGTGGAATAATGGGTTGCTCTAATTGAGCCAAACTCCAATTCAACCCTGTTAGTATAGAAGAGAGCGCCAAATCCCACTCAAATTCTCGTTGCGTTCTGACTGAAGACTGCCATGTAGTAGCATACTGTTTTTGAAGGTAATAAGCCTCTGTTACGCCGTCTATCATATCCGTTGACCCAACGATGGAAATGTGATATAATCGTTTGTTCTTAGCAATCTTTAATGCGCCACCACTCTGGTCTGCTAAACATACAGGTAGATAACAAAGAGGCTGATCGGAGAGTAGCATCTTTTGCCATAACCTGATTAACAGAGAAATATCAGTTTTCTTGGCCGTTATTAGATCGTCATCAGTCCATGAATTGCCTTCATCGGTGTTGAAGAAAGCACCCAGCCAGGTTGAGTCTGCAATCCAGACGTGCGTTGGGCTTCCGTCAATTTTAATGAATAAGTCCTTGGTACCGCTTCCGTGGTCATCGAATAAAACTCTCAACATATTACTTCAAATCGGGCTATCTGGTGGCTGAAGCTCCATTTAAGGAGATAAAAATTGGGGTAAAATAAACGTGTTTTACCCCAGTTCCAACGCCAGCACCTGATCTTTATGTCGGTCGATGTGGAAGCGCAGGAATTCGTACCGTTGGTGGATGTCTAATGGGCCCGAGAGTGGATGAGGATGAATAATCGATTCATGATCTTCATTCGCTAAAGCAACAGACAGGTCGTGCAGGGGCTGTTGCAAACTGTTAAAAGCCGATAGCCAAAAAGCCAACGGGCCACCCATGCGGGGAGCCGCAATGGCGGGTACTTTCTCCTTCGGCTGCCAGGTGCGCTCAATAATGGTTTCAATGGGGAGGCCTTTGTGGATCAACTCACCTTCCCAAACGGGGCTGCCTGCCCGTTTGGCATAATAGGCCCGCCACATGCCCCAGATAGCTCCGTGTTCGGCCCAGTACAGGTGTTCTGTGTTGTCTAGGGCACTCCAGACGTCGGGCGAGGGTTTCCATTGGGCTTGCTGGTCGGTGAGTTTGCTGACGGCGTTGCTGTAGCGTACTCGCGCCAACGCTACTTCTTCGAGAAGTTGATTCAGGTGGGACATCGTTCGGGAAAAGAAATTTTAAGCAGGCCTGATTTGGCTACTTTTCCCAGAAAACTACACGTTGTCAGTCACATGGCCGCTACGTGATTTAGTTAATGGCCGTAATCGGGCTGAGGTCAACTAATGCACAACACTTCAATAAGGAAATTGCCGGGTGCCGTAACGTAGAATGACATCGTTCCCCGCCCTCCATAAGTATGAGGTTCTTTACCAACGTCGATGCCATTCGCTTTCAGATTCTGGTAGATGGCCATAACCTGTTCGGGTGTTTCCTGCACAAAGCCAAGGTGAAAATCGGCAGGATACTGGACTGTCTGGTCTTTGTGGAAGTTGCTGATCGACAAAATAAAGTCATCCTCGTCTTTCAGGATGGCAATGATGTTATCTCCTTTTACTTCCAGACACTGGAAACCAAAATACGTTTCGAAAAAAGCTTTTGTTTCTGCCACATCGGGCACCGATAAGTTCAGATGCTTGAGCGCCATATGCTTGTTTTTAACTGCTTCTACAAATGTACACATATAAAAGATTGTTCAGGATAACCCATGAAAAAGGCCGATCCTGCTGAATCGGCCTCGTTGGTCAGGCGTGTTGCCCTTTGTGTTTTCCTTCTCTGATTTCTTCAATCATTTTTCGATTGAAAGCCGGTATGTCATCGGGCTTGCGACTGGTCACCAACCCCTGGTCGGTGACAACTTCTTCGTCTACCCAGTTGGCGCCAGCATTCTTCAGATCCGTCTGGATAGATGGGTAAGACGTGAGTTTCCGCCCCCGAACAACGTCGGCTTCGATGAGCATGATTGGCGCATGGCAAATGGCCGCCACGGGCTTCTGCGATTCGAAGAAATGCCGGACAAACTGCACGGCCTGGGGCTCTGTCCGGAGGTTATCCGGGTTCATAACGCCACCGGGTAATAATAAGGCATCATACTGATTTGGGTCAGCGCCAGCCAGAGGCAGATCGACCGGGAAGCTGTCGCCCCAGTCCGTTTCATCCCAGCCCTTTACCTCACCGCCCTTCGGCGAGATAAGGTGCGTCGTGGCACCTGCGTCCTGTAGCGCTTTGCGTGGTTCGGTCATTTCGACCTGTTCAAATCCATCGGTTAGCAGAATCGCTACCTTCTTTCCCTGCAATCGTTGCTGCGTTTCCATAATACGTTGAGAATTTAGTTTTGGCAGGCTTTTATAATGAGCCTGATAAAGTATCAACTGCGGAAACAGGCTTAAGGTTATGTCTATGAAGCACGCTGTTAATAATCAACGTATCTTTAATTTCTGCCTGATAGAGAGTGGCGTTGAAGGTGCGTTGCTACCTGAATGACAGGGCTGGCGAGTCTGCTCAACGTCTTATAAACCCTTCCATACTGGTAAAAGGCGAGCCTGGTCATTCAGCACATTAACCCGCCGTTTTTTGTTACGTTTGTATTATGGATTCTAAATCATGTGAGAAAGCCACGGGGGCTATGGCCGATAAGTATCGGCTCTCGATCATACTGGAATTAGCCCAGCGGGAGAGTATGACTCCAACTGATATTCAGGAGCTAACGGGCCTGTCGCAACCTTGCGTGTCGCACCACGTCCGGCTGCTGACCGAGAGTGAATTGGTTTATGCGGCTAAGGAAGGACGCAATGTGCACTTGCGTCTCAATAAAGAGAAGGTTAAACAATTATCGACTTTTCTGGCAAAGCTGATCTAAAAATTTAGTTAAAGACATTCAAACTTTTAAATATATCAAAGCGTTTTCTGCCCGAATACTACACGCTAAATCCGTATCCGTCGTGATACTAACAGATGGCACAAAAACTTTTTTCAGAAGCGAGCCTTGGTAATCTGACTCTTCAGAACCACATCGTTATGGCTCCCATGACGCGCAACCGCGCAACCGTCGATCATGCTGTAACGCCTATTATGGCAACGTATTACGCGCAGCGGGCATCGGCTGGTTTGATCGTAACAGAAGGAATTGCTCCATCGCCCAATGGCAATGGGTATGCCCGCGTGCCGGGTCTGTACACGGCTGACCAGGTAGCAGGCTGGAAAAACGTGACAGACGCTGTTCATGCAAAAGGTGGTAAAATTTTCGCCCAGCTTATGCACTCAGGCCGCATTGGGCATACTGTCAATATGCACGAAGGGGGCGAGGTTGTGGCTCCATCTGCCCTTGCTGCCGGTGGACAGATTTACACCGATACCGATGGCATGCTGGATCACCCAACGCCCCGTGCCCTATCAACCGATGAGGTAAAGCAAACGGTACAGGAATTTGTGCAGGCGGCTAAAAATGCTATCGAGGCTGGTTTCGATGGGGTCGAAATTCACGGTGCCAACGGCTATCTGGTGGAGCAGTTTTTGCGTTCGACCACTAACCAACGGACTGACGAATACGGTGGTTCGGCTGAAAACAATGCCCGCTTTGCCCTCGAAGTTGCCGAGCAAACAGCGCAGGCCATTGGAAAAGAGAAGACGGGTATCCGGCTGTCGCCTTATGGTGTGTTCAACGACATGCCCTATTCGCCAGATGACGACAAAATCTATCATTATGTAGCCAAGAAGCTGTCCGATTATGTAGTCTACGTTCACCTGGTCGATCACGAATCGATGGGCGCGCCCGCTGTTGATCCGGCTATTGTCGAGGCTATTCGCGAGAACTATACGGGTACGCTGATTTTGAGCGGAGGCTACGATGCTGAACGGGCCGAAGTCGACCTGATAAGCGGAAAAGCCGACTTAGTGGCCATGGGCCGGCCATTCATTGCCAACCCCGATCTCGTAGAACGGCTGAAAACGGGTGCCGAACTCAATCAACCCGACTTTAATACGTTCTATACACCCGATGAAAAAGGGTATACGGATTATCCGGTGCTGGAAGAAGTGAAGGCATAACCTTCGCTCTGGTTTGTTATACAAGCGTGCCCATCTGACTGGTCAGATGGGCACGCTTGCGTTACAGGCTTTCGTTAAACCGGGTTTTCAATTTTGGCGTTTTGCTTATGTTCGCTCAACGATAAGAGAAGATTGTTGACTACTTCAAAGCAGGCATATAGGTGGTCTGGAATATTATTCCGGAACAGGAGGTGGTTTACGTCTACACCTCTCGTAAGCAGGTTACCATCGGTTTAGAAGGTGACGTTTGCTCAGCTTTCCCGGTTTTGTCTGATTTTATGATTACCGTCAACGACTTGTTCGCGCCATTCGTAGCTTAGGACGATTGATAGTATAAACGCCGAAGGCGTATCATGGAATACCTCTTTTCAGGATTACATGATATGCCTTCGGCGTTTATACTAGATTAAGGTCGGAATTAGACCAAAACTGCCTTTAAAATTTGCTCTAAAATAAGCCGTCCATTTATGTTGCCGAGTGCTGGGTCAGCAGCGCGCTCAGGGTGGGGCATCATACCGAATACGTTTTTGCTTTTGTTGGTTACGCCCGCAATATTTTCCAGACTACCATTGGGGTTGGCTTCTTCTGTTACGGCGCCGGTAGCGTCGCAATACCGAAATAGTACCTGGTTATTGTCGTTAAGCGCTTTCAACGTATCTGCATCGGCAAAATACCGACCATCGCCATGAGCGATGGGGATTTTGTAGGCGGGTTTAGTCAATTCGGCGGTTAAGAGGGCGTCGGTCGATTCGGGTTTCAGATAAATATTCTTGCAAACATATTTCTGGCTGCTGTTTTGCAGCAAAACGCCCGGCACCAGCCGAGCCTCGGCCAAAATCTGGAAACCATTGCAGATACCCATCAGGTAACCACCCCGGTTGGCATGGGCAATAACCTCGTTCATGATCGGCGAAAACCGGGCCACGGCTCCCGTGCGCAGGTAGTCGCCATAAGAGAAACCACCGGGCAGAATAATAAAATCGCAGCCTTGCAGGTCATGATCTTTATGCCAGAGTTTTACAACTTCCTGGTCCATCAGTTCCAGTGCGTCTACTGCGTCCTGATCGCAGTTGGAACCGGGAAAAACAACAACGCCAAATTTCATAGCGGGAGAATTGCTAAATCGAAGTAATACACAAAGATAACAGTTCAGTCGCTACTTCTACGACTCAATTGTCGTCTTCTCGCTAATTCAGCACCAATAAGTTATACGGCAGGTGCCCATATAAACAGACCGCCGGAGATTAACCCGGCGGTCTTACAATCTTCAGGAAGGCGATGTGGTATGTCTGTAGATAGAAATTACTCTACAAATATGATGGATAAGCCTAGTTGAGTATAGGGGAGATTTCACCAATGTAAGGCGGGAAAAACACGGTACTTAACATGGGAAATTTCCCGTTGTTCACCCCAAAAATTTGACCACTATTAGCTAACTTGTTAATAGTTAAGGCTATATGCAAAGTGCTATTCTAGAATAGACTTTTTGTTTGTGTCTACATGTATACCTTTGCTAAAATCGGCACCTTCACTCATTTTTAATCTTTGACTATGTTAGAGTTCGTGTTTAAAAAATCAGATATGATTGCGTTAATTGACGAATCGGGTGATCCTGCTGAGGGAAATGTGGTGGTCAGATTGAAGTTTGGCCACAAAGACGGCAACTCGTTTCCGGCTTTTATAACCGCCTACTGCGAACGAAACGCGGGCGAGATGACAACAGACGAAATTGATGGTTGCCCCCGGCCTCCTGGCTGTGATTAACCGGCTTATTATTTACACCCTTTACCCGATCGTAGGCAGTGGTTTCAAAAGCCATTAACTATCTTGATACTGTCCCGCCTTTGCTGTTACTCATCCTGGCCCTTCCCACGGTGCGTTGGCAAGAGCGGAACTATATCGTGTATTATCTGTGCGGCCAATTTTTTTTCAATGGCTATGCCAATTGGCTGAACGAACTGGAGAAGGATAACCTGTTTGCCTATTCACTGAATTTTTCCTGGGCTTATTACAGCCTGTCACTGTATTTTGCCCGGCTTTATGCATCCCGCAAATGGGAATGGTTTATTCTGGGCCTGGTTGCCTTGTACCAGCTAAATTTAATCTATACGCTACAGGCGTCGAGCACGGTGGCTGATTTCAATAGCGTATCCTTTGGGGTAGTTAGTTTACTCATTACAATTGCCTGCCTGTTTTACTACAGACAACGGCTGGCTGAACAACCAAAGGAAAATATTTTAACGGTTAGTGATTTCTGGTACGTCAACGGTATCTTCACGTATTACACCAGCAATTTCTTTATTTTCCTGACTTACAATTCACTGGTTAGTCGAAACTATGCCAATATTGGCATAATCTGGAAAATTCATAATGTGGTTTTTCTGGTGATGTGCGTTTACTTTTTTATTGGTATGCGATGCAAGCCCTTACCGGAGAAATAGAAATCGTTAGTATCGCTACGATATTTTTACTGTTCATAACGGGGGCACCCATTGCCTTTTTCATGATGCACCAGCGGCAGTATCTGCGCTATCTGCAGGATAAAGAACAGATTAAGAATCTTTACCAGCGCGAACTCCTCCAGTCGCAGCTCGAAATTCAGAACCAAACACTTCAGCAGGTGGGTAGTGACCTGCACGATAATGTTGGGCAACTGCTCACCGTCGTCGTGATGCGGCTCAACGAACTCGAAGACGAGATCATGGAACCAGCCAGGCAGGAAGGGGTTCAGCAAACCCGCGAGTTGGTCCGAACGGTCATCTCCGACGTTCGCGCACTGTCCAAAACGCTGGATCACGATACTGTGCGCCGGTTTGGGCTGTTGCCCAGTCTGACCCTTGAACTGGAACGAATTCAGCGAACCAAGCGGATACTGGCCGAATTGACTACCATAGGGGAACCCTATTCGTTGGGCGAGCAAACGGAAATGGTCCTGTTGCGGATGACCCAGGAATCCCTTAACAATGCCCTCAAACATGCACAGGCGAGAAATTTGCACGTGCTGACCGATTTTAAATCAGATAGCTTCGCACTAACGATCAGTGATGATGGCCGGGGGTTCAGCGTGACAGAAGCCACTACCCGGCAACTGGAAGCCTCGGGGGCGGGGTTGAGTAACCTGTATCGACGGGCGGGGTTGCTGGGTGGTACCTGCGTTATTCATAGTACACCTGGTGCCGGTACACGCGTTGAAATTCGCATCCCTTACCCCCAAATCAAGCAAGGATAATGGCCAGAAGCTATTAATGTAATGAGTACGGTATCGGAATTATATCTGAAGTTAAAAATAACCTAAGCGCTCTGTTGTGTAGTTTGATTTAGCGGGCTACTTTCAGCCGCCCATAATGCTTATACCAATCGCCCCATGTCTGTACTCATTGCCATTGCTGACGATCATACCTTATTGGCTTCTGCTTTGTCAGACATGATTCGAAAATTTGAGCACTACGATGTATTGCTCGTAGCCGAGAATGGGCGCGATTTGCTGGATCAGTTGGCGCATAGTACGCAGCTACCCGATATTTTACTGCTGGATTTGAGCATGCCTGTAATGGACGGGTTTGAAACGGCCATTCACCTGCGGCAACTGTATCCATCCATACGCGTATTGGCGCTTTCGATGGATGATCGTGAGGAACACATTATCAAAATCATACGCGACGGCGCCCGCGGTTATCTGCTTAAAGGGTGCCGACCGGCCGAGTTTCGTCTGGCACTGGACGAAATTATGGCAAAAGGGTATTACTATTCTGAATTTCTGACAACGCAACTAATCCGGAATCTGAATGCCCCAGCCGAGAGCATTCCTAAGCCGCCCTTTGCTCTGAACGGCCGCGAACTTGAGTTCCTGAAAATTGCCTGCAGCGAATTGACCTACACCGAAATTGCGGACAGAATGTGCGTTAGCCCGCGTACCGTAGATGGCTACCGGGAGGTTATCTTTCAGAAGATGAACGTAAAAACGCGCGTAGGTATGGTCATTGAAGGACTTCGGCACGGCTTAATAACGTTGTAGAAGCGTCCTTTCTCCTATCTTTACAGCATGCAATTGCTCTTTCACCGGGTCGATCTTCGGCTTAATCACACATTTACCATTGCGCACGATAGCCGCGACGTTCAGCCAACTCTGATTGTTGAATTACGGGATGGCGACTACCGTGGGTTTGGCGAGGCTACCGCAACCCGCTATTACGGAATTACCATTGATGGTATGATGGCGGCTCTTGAGGCCATCCGAAGCCATATCGAAGCCTACTCTTTACAGGATCCTGCTGATTTCTGGGCGGCTACACAGCCGTATCTGGCGCAAAATCCGTTTGCGCTCTGTGCGCTCGATCAGGCTGCCTGGGATTTGTGGGCAAAAAAACAGCACCAACCGCTCTACAAACTGTGGCAGCTGAACCCGGCGAACAGCCCGTTAACCGATTACACAATCGGGCTGGATACACCCGAGCGGATGGTCGAAAAAATGCAGGAACGCCCCTGGCCACTGTATAAAATTAAATTGGGACGGCCCGACGAGGACTTAACGCTTGTCGGAGCGTTGCGCCAGCATACCGATGCCGTTTTTCGTGTGGATGCCAACTGTGGCTGGTCGGCGGCTGACGCTGTGGCTAAATCCGGCCAACTGAAAGCGTTGGGCGTTGAGTTTATCGAGCAGCCACTCCCCGCCGACGATTGGAACGGGGCCAAACAGGTGTATGAGCAAAGCGCCTTGCCCGTTATTGCCGATGAAAGCTGCATTGTTGAAAGCGATGTGGATCGATGTGCCGGTTATTTTCACGGCGTAAACATCAAACTGACCAAATGTGGCGGACTAACCCCCGCCCGACGCATGATCAGCCGGGCACGCGCGCTGGGTTTACGCGTTATGGTTGGCTGCATGACCGAATCGAGCGTTGGTATTTCGGCCATTGCGCAACTACTTCCCCTGCTCGATTATGCAGACCTGGACGGAGCCATGCTTATTGGCAATGACCCGGCCACCGGTGTTACATTCGACTATGGTAAAGTCGTTTACCCTCCCGAAAATGGCACCGGGGTAAATTTATTGATAAGCGAATGAGTGCGATTTTTTACATAGACCAACTCCCCAACCGAACGATAGACCACGATGGGCAGGCGTATCTTTTCTTTAGTGGAACCGCTTATTTAGGGATACCCCAGCATCCGGACTTTCATCAGCTAATGGCCGAAAGTATGCGCCGGTACGGTACGGTTTTTGGCAGTTCCCGGAACGGAAACGTACGCATTAGCGTGTATGAAGAAGCCGAATCAATGCTGGCCACCCGAATTGGCGCTGAATCAGCCCTGACACTTTCGTCGGGAATGATGGCCGGTCAGGTCGTTATTAACTGGTTGCAAAGTCAGCACTACACCTTCGTGTACGCACCCAAGGCACACCCGGCGCTTTGGCATGCACCGACGGTTACGCTGCCTCAATTGGCCTTTGCCGACTGGACAGCCCAACTACCCGGCCAACTGAGCGCGCTTTCGCCGGGCCCGGTGGCTATTCTGGTCAATTCGCTGGATGCCGTTTGTTCCGACTATTACGATTTCGATTGGATCAATCAGTTGCCCGATAACCGGCCCATCACGCTTATTGTCGATGATTCGCACGGCCTGGGCGTATTGAATAATGGACGCGGAATCTGGCCAACGATTCTACAAAAATCAGTTGATAAGCCCGCATCTGTCCGTATCGTGGGCACGGGGTCGCTGGCGAAAGGAATGGGGTTGCCCGGCGGGGTGGTTTTCGGAGATGCAAACGCGATACAATCCATTCGTCAAACAGCCTTCTTCGGTGCCTGTTCGCCAATGCCACCCGCTTGTCTGGATGCCTTTTTGCGGGCGGATGCCTTGTATGCTGAAGGGCAGGAGCGACTTCAGCGGAATATAAAATTGGCGGAGCACTTGTTGTTACCAACCGGGTTGTTTCATCAGGCAAGCGGGTATCCCGTGTTTTTCACGGAACACGATGCGTTGTACGCGAACCTGCTTCAGAAGAATATATTGATTTACTCATTTGCGTATCCAACGGCGGCTGACCGGGCCAATACCCGTATCGTAATCAGTGCTTTTCACGAAGTAGCGGATATTGAATGGCTGGCGGAGTCGATTTTCGGCTAGTATGCTGGAGTCGGCTGGTCTATAGTATCTTGGCAAGCTCCAGTCTGGCCATCAGTATAAGAACAACACGGGCCAAGCTGGAGCTTGGCCCAGACAAAACATTCCTCATGAATCGACCCATCAACAAACTACTTACGTCGCCAGTACTCGTTATCCTGGTCCTCGCTTTGGGGCTTTTACCCGTTCAGGTGGTTACGCCATCGGCTACGTCCGGGCGGGCAGCAGCGCCCATCCTGACCGGGGCCGATCAGGTTGATCGCTATCTGCCTTACCTGAAAGGTAAGCGGATTGCTCTGGTTGTCAATCAGACGTCAATCATTGGTACGCGGCCTAGTGTCGATAGTTTGTTGAGTCGGGGCGTTAAGATTGTGAAAGTCTTCGGGCCTGAACATGGCTTTCGGGGAAATGCCAGCAACGGCGCGAAGGTGAGTGACGAAGTCGATGCGAAAACAGGCATACCGGTCATCTCCTTATACGGCAAAAACAAGAAACCTTCCCGCGAGCAGCTGGCGGATGTCGATCTGCTGATTTACGACATTCAGGATGTGGGTGCCCGTTTCTATACGTACATCAATACGCTGGATCATGTCATGGAGGCTTGTGCCGAAAATGGCAAGGAACTCATGATTCTGGACCGGCCTAACCCCAACGGTTATTTGGTCGATGGCCCTATTCTGGACGATCACCTGCATTCGGGCATCGGGATGCACCGCATCCCCATCAGCCATGGCCTGACCATTGCTGAGTTTGCCCAACTGATCAATGGGGAGGGCTGGCTTCCGAACCGGGCTCAGTGTAAACTGCGAATCGTTAAGGTTGCGAATTACGCGCACGACATGCCTTATGAATTGCCCGTGTTTCCCTCGCCTAATCTGAACACCCAGCAATCCATACTACTATACCCCAGTATTTGCTGGTTCGAAGGGACGATCATTAGTCAGGGACGAGGCACCTACATGCCGTTTACGGTGCTGGGTGCTCCGGCGCTCAAAGGGCAATACTCGTTTTCATTTAAGCCGGTTAGCCTGAAAGGGATGAGCGAAACCCCGCTGCATCAGGATACTGATTGTTACGGACTCGATCTACGGCAGTACGATACCGCTAAGCTTCGCAAAAGTAAACAGCTTAATCTGGCCTGGTTGATGGAGTTGTACAAGGCTTATCCAGATAAGGAACGCTTTTTCGACGCCACCCAAAGTAAGCAGATGGGTAATTTCGATAAACTGGCGGGTACCGAAAACCTGAAAAAGCAGATCATTGCGGGGACGCCGGAAGCGGAGATTCGTAAAAGCTGGGAGCCGGGCCTTTCGGGCTTCAAAACCCTGCGCAAGAAGTATTTACTATATCCATAACGGCGTACCAGGAACGCAAGGATAAGCCCGTTTTCTATAATCTTAAATGGATTGCCACAAAAGACACTGATATCGTGTATAGGGCAAACAAAGGTTATCAACTATGAAAAAACGGTACGCCCTCCTTGTCCTCGTTACACTGGCTTTTGCTGCCTGTAGCAAGAAATCAGACGTTACACCCGCTGACCCTGCCACGGTAGTCGCGGGTACGTATGCAATGACCAACCTGCGCTACGATTCGGCCGGTGTGAGTGTTTATAACATTACCTTACCCGCCAACTCGATATCCGGGACAATTGTCGCCCGGCGCGACTCCGCTACGGTCATCTATACGACCTACACCATCAAACAGACTGGGTACAGTGATTACAACGATACGTTTGGTCAATTGAAGTTGCAGGGTACTACGGCTCCATATGACATTTATTATGGAGCAAATAAAGTAGGTACTACGGATGGGAAAACGTTTACCATCGATTATTCCTATACAGATCAGGGCACGACTTACCGTGAGGTTTACGCCGGACAAAAGCAATAAGGCATTGGTGATGCCTTTTGTCATAGCGCCAACTTGCTCCGTTTTACCTGTCGGGATCAACTAATCACTTCAGTCCTGATAAAAAGGCCAGACTTGGGAGCATTTGTTCCATGGAGCGCGACGATTCGTCCTCGATGAAGAAATGCTTCACGCCTGATTTTTTGGCCTGTTTCATGATGGCCGCAATCCCCACATCACCCTGTCCCAGGGCCACGTTCGACTCAACGTCGGAATGGCCGTTGTTACTATCGGGGGTGCCGGGTTTGCGGTCCTTTAAGTGCATCAGCAGAAACCGCTTGTGGTATTTCTGCAACAGGGCCACCGGATCATAGCCGGGGGCTTTTACCCAAAAAACATCCATCTCGAAATTAACGGATTTTGGGTCCAGGTTCTCGGCTAAATAATCGAAAAACGTCCCGTCTTTGTAGGTCTGGAACTCATAGCCGTGGTTGTGGTAGCAGAACGTTATCCCGTTCTCGGCCAGTAGTTTACCCGCTGTATTGAACACGTCGATGGCTCGGTCGGCATCGTAAATGGTGAACGCATCGCCCGCGTGAGGAATCCAGGTACAAACCACATATTTAGCGCCCAACGCTTTGGCTTCGGCAATAATCTTCGGCACATTATTGTCCAGATCCTCATAACTGGCACCTGTACTAATGGCTTTGATACCATTTTGGTCCAGCAGTTTTCGGAAATCAGCTAAACTCAGGCCGTAGGTTCCCGCAATCTCTGCTTCGCGGAAGCCCATTTCTTTCACTTTCGCCATCGTTCCCGGAACATCTTTGGCGAATTGGGTGCGGAAACTATACAGTTGCAGACCCACAGGGGCCGGTTTCTGCGCCAGGGCAACCAAACCACTCAGGAGTAGCCCGGCGAGTAAGCAGGTAAATTTTGTGTTCATGGAGCGAAGGTTTGTGGTAACTGTTTTATGGTTTGTGGTTTACGGTTTTTGGTATTCGGTAGGCTGACCGCACCGGCGGACCGGCGAAAGCAAGACGTGTGTGTCAGCCACCGAATACTAAAAACCGTAAACCACAAACCATAAACTATTTACCTGTCTGGGTAGTGAACGTACTCTCAAAAATCTTGTCGGCGTTGCCAGTTTCGAACCCTTCGCGCCGGTGCTGACGGGTGAGCTGATCGGCGGGAAGGTACCGGAAGGGGGGCAGCACGCGCCGTTCAGCAAACTCAACATACGAACCCGCAATGCGGAAAATAGCCCCATCGGCAAACTCGGCGTCGATCATCTGGGCTACGGTAGAGGCCTGTCGCAGGTCGCCGTCCGGACTGACTTTAATAATACCACCTGCCGAATTGAGTCGTAAACCCCGCTCCTGCAGAAAAGCCACAAACTCGTCGATGGTGTTATAACCCGGCTTGAGGTTGTGTACACTGATGGTAAAATGATTCAGGTAATAGCGGTTGTAAATAACCCAAGCCGCGTATTCGCTTTCGGCTAGGAGCGTCTGGTAGTCGGCCAGTGTGGGCGTTTCCCAAAGTGGCTGGTGCAGAAACTGGTCAATGGCCTGGGCGTCGTTCAGATCCAGCGAATCGACGGGGTCGCTGGTTACCGTGTCTGTGTAGCGATGAATGATCCGCTGGGCTTCTACCGACAATTCATTGACGCGCAGCTCGCTGGCGAAAATCCGGGGCAGATCAGGCCGGGGCGAGTCCACGCCGGGCGGACTGTACCAGTAAGCGGACAATTTCTTCTCGACGAAATTGTAGCTATCGCGCCGTTCGTAGCCAAGATGCATGAATATCTTCTCGAACGAGGCCAGACCCAGATTGGGGACGCCCATTGTCCGGAAGGCAATATGGTCATTCTCAATCTCATTCGGCGACTGAATAACGCCCGCATCGAGCATAGCGTCCAGTACCTTCTGCACATCAGGAACGCGTTCGCTGTATCGGCGCATCAGTCCGCTCATTACAGCGTCAACCGTGGTGGTCGTTGGTGAAGTTGTCATGTTTTTCAGTTGTGGTTGTGGTATACGGTTTGTGGTTTAAGGCTCTCGACAAACCGTATACCACAAACCAAAAACCGTTAACTTTCCCGCCACCGGCTTCTGGCCAGGATAACATCTTTGCCCGATTCGGTCTGGACGATCCGATGACGTATCGACGAATCGGTCTCGTCCATCGACTGAATCTCCAGCCAATCATGCCAATGACTTTCAGTACGGTAAACTAAATCAATTTCGGCAATTTCCCGCGTTTGTAACACATCCGCATCAACGGCTTCGAGCAACCATTGTACATACGCCACATTATTGACGTGTTTATTCTGGTCGATGCTCAACCAACCGACTTCTACCCGTTTAGTATCCGTGGGCGAAAACGCAGCCATTTGAAAATCGGGTTTGGTGGGTAAAGTGGGTAACGGATCAACGTTGGTTGGTGGGCTCAGGCTCCGAATAAAATCGGGTAGCGCAACCATGCTCCGTTTTTCCATACTGAAGACAAGCCACGTACTGCTGGCATCGGCCAACAGGGTTCCATCTTCCGCAACGACCCGAAAATCACGATGAATAAAATACTTTTCAACCGTTGTAGGGTACGTCATCAACTGGATTGTCTGGCTGTAACGCGGATATTGGTGCATCCGGAGGCAAAAGCGCATCAGCATCCAGCCAAAGCCCTTTTGGGCCAGGTCGGCAATACCGATGCCGTAGTCAATGGCGTTGCGATTAGCCGACTCCTGCATCAGGTTCATCAGGGCCGGAATACTCATTCGCCCAAAAGCATCGCATTCGTAGCCGCGCAGGGTAAAGGTGTCTGTCTGGATAAAAGCCATAGTGTAAAGGTAAGCGGAAGGCACAAGAAAAAGCCCCATTGCGGCTGGCGCAATGGGGCTTTTTCTATGCTAACGAACCGACTACTGGGCAGTCGATGTTGGCGTTGAATTCTCTTTGGTACCGTACCGCTTGCGGAACTTGTCCACACGACCGGCCGTATCAAGCAGTACGTTTTTACCCGTGTAGAAAGGGTGCGACTGCGAGCTAACTTCAATCTTTACGAGCGGGTAGGTCTGGCCTTCATACTCGATAGTGTCTTTGGTTTGAACGGTTGAGCGGGTCAGAAATTTATAGTCGCTCGACAGATCGTGGAATACCACTTCGCGGTAATCCGGGTGAATGCCCTTTTTCATGATGAATCTCAGTTTCTTATCATCTTCTCGGTTTCCGACCGAAAAGGACTGCAAATGTACGGTCTTTCGCTGGAATAGCCAAGCCTTTTTTTGCTTCTTTTATGAGGTGATTATGAGGCAACTAAATCTGTGCCGTTTCCTAATAATTCGGTAACAAAGCCTTGTGGCTCTCTTTCTTTCTTCTTATTTTTCCAGTGAAATATACTTCCTTCTTTGAACAGTACAGGACGGAATCTGTCCAGCCGCCCGATTAATAAAATCTCTTTTTTTTATTTCCTAGATCAGTTCTCCAACGGGATATTGTTAAGTACCTAACACTGACGTCTTAACAATTTCTTAACCTGATTGGTAGAGTTGCACCTTTCAAGGATTGATCAATGTACCTGAACCTTCCAGGTTGCTTTTCCGTCTATTTCAAAAGAACTTTAGAACGCCATTCGATTCGGCAACAGCCCTTGGTTGTGGTTGATCTGGGTCGGATATGGTCTGCACCAATAGCCTTCAGAAAGGCAAGAATACTTTACCGTTGAATCTGAACGTAGTATAAGTCTATCTTAAATTGAATTAGTCATCTTTTTTATACATTAAAACTAACCCAAACGCTCATGTTTGTAGTTAAACGCGATGGCCGCCGGGAGTCGGTAAAGTTCGACAAAATCACCGCTCGGATCGAGAAACTATGTTATGGCCTCGACCCCGCTTATGTACAGCCTGTAGAGGTAGCTGTAAAGGTCGTTAGTGGTCTCTACGACGGAGTTAAAACCACTGAACTCGACAACCTGGCTGCCGAAACAGCCGCGTCGATGACGACAAAGCACCCGGATTATGCTATTCTGGCTGCCCGGGTCGCTATCTCGAACCTGCACAAGGAGACCAATAAGTCATTTTCGGGAACGATTAAAAAACTCTACCAGTACGAAGACCCCAAAACCGGTGAAAATGCCTCGCTGATTTCCAAAGAGGTGTATGACGTTGTGCGTCAGCATGCAGCCCTGCTGGATTCGACGATCATTTACGACCGGGATTACGGCTATGATTATTTCGGGTACAAAACACTCGAAAAGTCATATTTGCTGAAGCTGGACGGCCGGATTGCCGAACGTCCGCAGCACATGCTCATGCGCGTAGCCGTCGGGATTCACCAGGAAGATATCGATGCGGCCATTGAGACGTACCACCTGCTCTCCGAAAAGTGGTTTACGCACGCAACGCCGACCCTGTTCAATGCCGGAACGCCAAAACCACAAATGTCGAGCTGTTTCCTGCTGACGATGAAGGACGACTCCATCGACGGTATTTACGACACGCTGAAACAAACCGCCAAGATTTCGCAGTCGGCGGGCGGAATTGGCCTGAGCATCCATAACGTTCGGGCGACGGGTACCTACATCAAAGGCACCAACGGAACCTCCAATGGGATTGTACCGATGCTGCGTGTTTTCAATGACACGGCTCGCTACGTAGATCAGGGTGGTGGTAAGCGGAAAGGCTCGTTTGCGATCTATCTGGAGCCCTGGCACGCTGATGTATTCGATTTCCTGGATCTGAAAAAGAACTCCGGTAAAGAGGAAGGACGTGCCCGCGATTTGTTCTACGCCCTCTGGACGCCGGATCTGTTCATGAAGCGGGTGGAAGATGACGATGTCTGGTCGTTGTTCTGCCCCCACGAGTGCCCCGGTCTGGCCGACTGCTACGGCGATGAGTTTGAAGCGTTGTATACGCGCTACGAACGCGAAGGCCGTGCCCGCCGGACGATAAAGGCGCAGGAGTTGTGGTTCAAAATTCTGGAATCGCAAACCGAAACCGGCACGCCCTACATGCTGTATAAGGATGCGGCCAACAAAAAGTCGAACCAGAAAAACCTCGGTACCATCAAGTCATCGAACCTCTGTACCGAAATCATCGAGTACACGGCGCCCGACGAAATAGCGGTTTGTAACCTGGCCTCCATTGCGTTGCCGAAGTTTATCAAGCGCGATCCGGATGGAATCATGCGTTTCGATCACCAGAAACTGTATGAGGTGACCCGGACCGCTACCCGCAACCTCAACAAGATCATCGACATCAACTATTACCCGGTCGAGGAAGCCCGTCGGAGCAACATGCGCCATCGGCCAATCGGACTGGGTGTGCAGGGTCTTGCCGATGCGTTCATCATGCTGCGGATGCCGTTTGAATCGGAGGAAGCGCGTCGCCTGAACGAAGATATTTTCGAGACCATTTACTTTGGGGCCATGACGTCGTCGATGGAGCAGGCCAAAGAATCTGGTCCTTATGAAACCTGGAAAGGGTCGCCGATCTCAGAAGGGATCTTCCAGTTCGATATGTGGGGTGTAAAACCAAAATCAGGCCGCTGGGATTGGGAAAGCCTGCGGAAGGATGTCGTAGAACACGGCGTTCGGAACTCGCTGTTGCTGGCTCCGATGCCAACGGCGTCGACCTCGCAGATTCTGGGTAACAACGAGTGTTTCGAGCCGTACACGAGCAACATTTATACCCGTCGCGTGTTGTCGGGCGAGTTTGTCGTGGTGAACAAACACCTGCTCAAAGATCTCGTCAAACTGGGCCTTTGGAACGATGCCATGAAGAACAACCTGATTCTGGCCAACGGCTCGATCCAGGCGATTCCGAACATCCCGCAGAACATCAAAGACCTCTATAAGACGGTTTGGGAGATTAAGCAGAAGCACATCATCGACATGGCCGCCGACCGGGGTGCCTACATCTGTCAGTCGCAGTCGCTGAACATCCACATTCAGGATTCGAACTTCGGCAAACTGACGTCTATGCACTTCTACGCCTGGAAAGCAGGTTTGAAAACGGGTATGTATTACCTCCGCACGAAAGCGGCTTCCGACGCGGTGAAGTTCACGGTCGTTCAGCCACAAGCCGAACCCCAGCTGGAGCCGGTTATGGCCGAAGCCATAGCCATCGAAAAGCCCCTCGACTACGTGCAATACGCCAAAGATCACGCGCAAAACACGACGCCACAACCCGTACCGATGGTAACGGACCTCGAACAGCAGTATGCCGCCATGACCTGCTCGCTGGACGATCCGGAAGGCTGTGAGATGTGTGGAAGTTAGTGAATTAGTGTAATGAGATTTTCGCGCTCCCGGCTGTGGTTAACATGGCCGGGAGTTTTTTATTAGTTTTTACTTCGTGCTTCGCCTATTTATATTAATAGTTCAGAAAGTTGTAATGGAGTCGCAAACCGAAGGTTGTTTCAGTTTATGGAATAATTGCAATGGAATTCATTATGCTGTACTTTATAGCCTATTAACCTTAACTCACCTATAGAATGGAAAAAGTTATACCATCCTCGTCAAAGAAATTTATACCTACTCAACCGAAGTTTAACATAATAACCAATCCAACCATTATGGGCTGGATTGCGATAATTGGCCTGCCACTTGGGGCTTGGGGAATATATCTAGCTTATGCTTTTAATAAAGAAGCAAAACCTGTATATAGAGTTATTTCTGATGTGGTTGTAACTGAAAGCCGGTTAAACTCTAAAATAAAGGTATACTATGATTCAATCGAAGTTCAAAATGTCCGATCTGTAACTATAACCTTTTGGAATGCAGGTAACGAGTTTTTGGGTAAAATGGCCTTTTCTCAAGATAAGCCAATCTCCTTAAAAAGGACTACACCTGCTCAAATATTGGAAGCACAATTAGTCGCTACAACACGACCAAACTTGAAATTTTCTCAAGTTTATCAGAGAGGGAAAGTCCCTGGAACATTTGATTGTATTAATTTGCAAATTCAGGGTGACGAAGGATTAGAAGCGAACGACGGAGCAACTTTTTCCATACTTTATACGGGTAAGACAAATGGTAGTTGGTTCGTGGATGCCCGAATAAAAGGAGTACCAAAGGGAGTTCAGCAGGCAGTAGAACAAAATAGGAAATACGACTTTGGAGATATAATGGTTTTCGTAACGTTACTTCTAAGCCTATCAATTCCCTATGGTGAAGTACGTAGAAGAGGGATTACTCCGTTTAGTATATTTCTTTCCTTAATACTGGGCTCACTATTTATATATTTTCTATGGGATATAATTTATATTGGCTATCAAACTGCTACTTTATTATCACCACCTGAAGTATTAGTCAAGTAAAATAATATATCTCTACTTAGATAAGTATTTGATATAGACACAGACTACGCTCAGCCTAATCTGTGTCTGTATAGATTGCTGATACTGCCCTTTATTATTCTACCATATCGGCGTGCAGATACACTTTTATTAATCCTTCTATACTGACGATAGGCATGGCATATGTAACCCCATTACGGTCTGCAAATTCCAGCATATAGTGGCTGTTAGGACCGATGTCAATTAAAACACCAATATCACCCCGGCGGAGATTGTGTTCAGATATAGCTCTTGTGAGTGCTACAACATTATATAGTTTCAACTCGTCCATCGAGTTGTTCATTAGTCATTGATATAACAACTAGTTAATCAAGGAAAGTCTTTGGTGTTATGAATCAAGTAAACTTTAGTCTTTAATTCATTAGCATTATTTCCTTCTCAATCGCTCTTGTCGAATCCCGAATGACTAATTCTCCTTCGAGATTAGCCTGCGTGATGGTGTTATTTTTCTTGATGGCATTCAGCAGAATTTTGGTTGCCAACTGGCCCATTTCCAGCAGGGGCTGTTTTATGTAGGTTATCGGGGTTTGAAACAGGTTGTAGGCTTCGGCCTGATCGATGCTGACGACGGCAATGTCTTCAGGAACGCTCCGGTGCAAGGCGTTGAGCTGCTGCAACCCATACAAGGCAAGGGTATTGGACGCAAACAGAAGCGCGTCGACGGGTTTTGGACCTGTGGTAAGATCGCTCACCGCCTTTCTGACATCGGCTTCTATCGACCCGATGCCTAATTCTTTCACCCACGTTTTGCGAATCGGGATATGGTTATCCTTAAGAGCCGATAGGTAACCCTGTTTGCGATCCTGCAACGTGATTAGGCTCGTCTGAAATGTAATGAGCCCGATCCGCTGATACCCCGAATCGATCAGGTGCTGCACAGCTGTATAAATGGCTCCGTAATTGTCTAAAGCCACATAATTGGTTTTAAGGTCCGGGAAATAACGGTCGATCAGGACAAACGGAATACCTTGTCGTTGCAGCTCGGCAAGCTGTGGCTCAGCGCCTTCGGGGGGCGCAATCAATAAGCCATCGACTTGCCTGTTGAGCAAGGTCGTAATGAGCTTTTGCGACTTCTGAAGCTTTTCATCCGAGCTTCCAAAGAGGACGGTATAATTATACGTATCGGCTTCATCTTCAATAATACGCGCCAGCGACGACGAAAACGGATTCGAAATATCGGATACCACCAGGCCCAGCGTGAAGGTCTTATTTGTCTTGAGACTCTTGGCAATCTGGTTGGGCTGATAGTTCAGTGATCTGGCCACTTCCCTAATTTTCTCGGCCACTTGTTTGTTGATCCGGTTTATCTTCTGATTGTTAAGGACATACGAAACGAGCGTTGTTGAAACGCCCACTAACTGAGCAATATCCTTCAGCGATGTCTTCCTGGTCATGGGAGCAAACATAGGAAAAAGTCAATAAATAATTTAATCGTTTAAACAATTGAATTGTTCAGGTATCGCTCCTAAGGGCCGTATGTTCATCGAAAAGGAATAAAATTGCACTAAAAATTGTACTATTCCGTTAAATTTAGGCCGCTATATAAAGAACTTTCGCCGGTTTAGGCCTAAACCGTTGAAACGTTTAAACCAAACTAATTTGGCTGGGGTTTTATAGCTGACAAATCAGTACCATGTCGCAATGTGAATTCGCTTAGTAAGAGCGGCTTATCAAGTGTGAGTATAAGCATAGAGGAGTTGGATAAGCGCGCAGAAAATCGGTGACGAATGCATTCACAGACAAGCCAACAGGTCTATTCTTCGGGCTGCCCAAGTATGTACAGAGGGCATGGCCGAGTGGACTGCTAAACAAACAAAACGATGAACTTCATACACAATCATAATACAACGAACCAGGTAACGGCAGGTAACCTGAAAAGCCTGGTTCGGGAGTCAGTTTTAACATTTATCAATCGGCATGCTGGGGTGTTCGAGGCTTTGACCCGTCACCAGACCCCATTTGGCGGGTCTTTTCTGGCTGGCAATCGCTAAGCCGTTGTATTCACTTAATTTTCATCAGCATGAATCGTTTTTCTGTTTTATATATGCTTAACGGACAGTATCATCACATCGGCTCGTCTACTCATTCAGAAGCTATGTCCGTTTTACAAAACCTATCAAGAAATACAAAACGGGTTCCCGTTGGTATCTATGATGCTAAAACTGAGTTGTTCGAGTGGGAACCGGGTCGTCAACAAAACTACAATCAGGCCGACATTGAAGAGCAGGGTAAACTGGCCGATCAAATCATTACGATCGCGCAGGCCCTGCGTCGTCGGGATGCCAGTTGGCAGCCAGCAGGCACGTTTAAAAGGCCTAGTTTTTTTGCATAAGTAACGTTCTTTCACCTTCAGGCGTAGAAAACAACACCAGGACCAGAGAATCTATTTCTCCGGCCTGTCTGTGTTGTCTTCCTTCGTATCTACAGGCTTCAGCCCGTATTACCGTCCCATTAACATACGAGCTAAAGCCCGTTAGGACAACACCTGTATGGTGAAAATAGGCACGCGCTAATTCGACATCAACAACACGCAACATCAATTCTGTATGTTTACAACCACTCAGGAGGCCTCAACGCGCCCCCTCGTCAATGCGTCGCATAGCGTACTGGCGTATCCGGCTATTCTGGCCGGCCATCGAACAATACAGGAAGCTATGGGAGATGGCTCTATTAATACGTATCTGCGCACATTTTTAACGACAACGGGCAAATCACTGGCCTCAATGGCACTTTCCGACGATGTAGAAGAGCCAATCGTCCAGTTATTGAATTGCCTGTCAAAACCGGTAGAGGGTGATTCATTAAGCCATTTATGCCGCGATGGAGCGTCTAGGCTACAGGAATTCGTCATTCCAACTTTGCTTGACCGGCTCAAACAGGGGAAAGATATATCATCGCTGGCGTTTTTGCTGGCGGCTTACGGCCATTACCTGCAAGCGGGCGTCGATGATAAAGGACAGAATTATTTGGTCGATGAGCCTCAGCTTACTGACGCCGATTGGACTATGCTAAAAGAGGGTGATATTCTCTCTGTTTTAACTATCTCGCCTTTGGCTCCTGCGAATCTGCGGTCGTATCCGCAGTTTGTGGCTCCTTACAGATCCTACCGGAATCAGATTGCCTGCTATGGTCTTGCCTTTTCGCTGAAACAAACTCTGTGTGCTTTCTGGGAGGAGGACGCTGAACTGCACAAAGGGGCAACGGCCTGATCCAAAGTGGGTTTATGGGCACCTATCCTCGGCTCGTGTCTTTACGGACCGCTCACACCAGTCCGCCTTACTTACCAGACGTGCGGTTCGTGTCTTCATGAACCGTAGGAACACGAGGAGAAAAGAACATGTTCTGAAGATAACCTTTACCGGAGCCACGGCGTTGTGTCAGAAAAGCAGGCTGGAAAAGCTGGAAATGACTTAACTATGGACTACAGACAACTAGGTGGATCAGGACTACAGGTGCCGGTATTGAGTTTTGGTACGGCTACGTTTGGCGGAGGCAACGAATTTTTTAAGGGCTGGGGCAGCACTCAGGTTGACGAGGCCACGCGGCTGGTCAATCTGTGCCTCGATGCTGGCGTCAATCTGTTCGATACCGCCGACATTTATTCGGACGGGCTGGCGGAGGAAATTTTGGGTAAGGCTATTGTCGGCAAGCGCGATGATCTGCTGATCTCGACCAAAGCTACATTTCCCTTTGGGGAAGGCCCTAATAATCAGGGATCATCCCGCTTTCACTTGCTCAGGCAATGTGAAGGCAGTTTGAAACGCCTGAAAACCGACTACATCGATATTTACCACATGCATGGTTTCGACGGAGTTACTCCGCTGGAAGAAACCATACGTACGCTGGACGATCTTGTCCAGAGCGGCAAGGTTCGTTACATTGCCTGCTCGAACTATTCGGGCTGGCATCTAATGAAATCGCTGGCTATTTCCGAAAAATACGGCTGGAATCGGTTCGTAGCCCACCAGGTTTACTACTCGCTGGTGAATCGGGAATACGAGTGGGAACTGATGCCCCTTGGCCTCGACCAGAAAGTAGGTGCGTTTATCTGGAGTCCACTAGCGGGTGGTCGTCTGGGCGGAAAATATGGCCGCAACAAGCCCGCGCCAACCGAAGGGCGAGTGTCTGAAGGCAAAAGCCCGGTGCCGCAGTCGGCGGTTTCTGAAGAAGTTTTTTACACCATCACCGATGCGCTGGAGGAAGTAGCCGCCGAAACCGGCAAGTCGGTAGCGCAGGTATCACTCAACTGGCTGTTGCAGCGGCCAACGGTGTCGAGCATCATCATTGGTGCCCGCAACGAAGAGCAACTCCGGCAAAATCTGGATGCGGTCGGCTGGAATTTGACCCTAGAACAGCTAAAGAAACTGGACACGGCCAGCGATGTGCCAACCATATATCCCTATTGGCACCAGCGCCAAAATTTGACGTTGAATCCACTCCCAAGATTCTACTGAAACAATGATCCAGTTTACCCGCTTAGATCACATTCTCATATCTATTCCGGAAGGGAAAACGGCCGAGGCCCGAGCTTTTTACAGCCAGGTACTGAACCTTCGGGAAATTCCGGGCGAGCATCCGGGAGGAGCCATCTGGTTTGAGATAGCCGGTATACAATTGCACTTACGGGAAGAACCGGGAGGAAGTTTGTCGCTGCGGCATCCCGCCTTCGAAGTCGAAGACCTAGCCGGGGCGAAGCACGAATTAGAGCAGAAAGGAGTAGCTATTTCGTACTCGTCAGACATTGATGGGCGACAGCGGTTTTTCTTCCGCGACCCGTTTGGGAACCGTATCGAGTTACTTGAATTTACTAACTAGGCGGATGCATAGCGGCATCGTGTAGCACCATACGGCCAAGCGTTCAGCCTAAATTTCAATCTATATTGCCAGGGCCCTGGCGTTGATCCCATATTGGTACGGGTTAATGCCAGGGCCTACCTGCTTTGTATTAAAATAGCATTAAAAATTCGGCCAGTGAACATAGGGCATCTTGGTGGCCTGCTGGCGCGTAATTTTATGGCGTTTAAACGCTGTCAGGCCCCAAATGCCTACATTGAATGGGTGAAAAAGCACTGATGCCACAGCGCTTTTTCAGCCACTATTTTGGCTTATTGCTAGTCATCTTCTCAACAGAACATAAGCTTCAGCTATTTTTTGCGTTGAAATACAGTAAGTCTATATACTAGACATTAATTTTCCACACAATCGGCGAATAAGTGACACCTGCTCATTAGGCAACATTTGGCCTTGGGAACAGATGGGTATTGTCTTCATTACGCCTTAGCCTTGTGGTATTCTTCATCATACGTAGAATATCTTCCCAGAATCCAGTCTCCACATGCTGGTAATTCATCAGACCAAAACGACAAATTCTTTACGGAATCTCCGTCAGACTCCTTTAAACTCTAGCTTCTAAACACAGCCATTTGATGACTAAATTTTAATCTTTTCTAATTTTCAGGTTGTTTTTTCCAATGAACCGTATCGTCTGTACTATCTCTACGCTCCTTTTTTTATTGCCTCTATTGGGTTACTCCCAGATTACCATGCCGCTTTCCCGGATGGTTTTCCAACGCGATAATGGCAATCAGGCCCAAGTTCCTATTCAGGGTAACTGCCCGACCTCCGCTTCCAGTTTTCAGGTTAAAGCCACCGCCATCAATGGTGGGCAGTCGGTAGATTGGACAACCATTGGATCCGCCAGCAATGGTGCTTTCTCGGGTTCACTGACGCTGGCCGGCGGCTGGTACAGTCTTCAGGTTCGTGCGCTGGCCGGTGGCTCCGAAGTGGGCAACTGGACACTGGACCGGGTAGGTGTGGGCGAAGTCTTCATTACGGCTGGTCAATCGAACCAGTACGGCTCTCCTTATGCCAATAACCTCAACGCCCAGGATGATCGGGTGTCGGTGCTTGGCTACTATAACTGGCCTCAGGGGAATATTGACGAAACCGCATTGCCTAAACAAATGGTACAGGCCGGAAATGGTGCGCAGTCGGGTCCGCATGGTGCCATGTATATCTGGGGCGGCCTGGGCGACCGACTTGTGGCTCGCCTGGGTGTTCCGGTCATGTTCCTGGGCGCTTCCTACGGAGCAACTTCCTCGTCGGAATGGCGTGATGCCGCGAACGGTGTCGAAAACGTTGCTTCGTTCAATAAGTCGTCTCCGTATCGCCCATTCGGTGTAGCCCTTATGTATTACATCAAACGCAGTGGCGTTCGGGCGGTTTTATGGCATCAGGGCGAAGCCGATAACAATGTTAGTTCGCAGGGGGATTACGTCAATAATTTAACGACTGTCATTAATAAGAGCCGGTCGCAGTCGGGTATGGGTGCACTGAGCTGGGTTATTTCCAAAGTGTCGTACTTTCCTGGAAATGGGCACGACTACGATCAAAACATCATCAATGCCCAGGAACAGCTGATCGGTCAAATCAACAACTGTTTTGCGGGTATCTCGACGGATGGCTTTACGGGCCCCGACTGGCGGTCGGATGGGCTGCACTTCAAAGATTCGGTCTATCCTCAGGTCGCCGACTGGTGGAATCAGGCGCTTTCCGATGCCTTCTTTTCGCAATGCCAGCCAAGCCAGCCGGCCACTACGCCCAGCATTACGGCGGGTTATATATTCCCAATCAATCGCAACGGGGGTGAGCATATTCAACTCCCTTACATGGTTACGGCACCCATCAACTCCGGCAATCAGTATACCATAGATGTATATACCGAAGGGGGCGGTTTGGTGGGTAACGTACCCGGCAGCCAAATCGGTAACGTGCTGGATTTTGTGCTGCCGACTTGGGCGGATGGCCGGGTGAAAGTGCGGATCAAATCCAGCTCCCCTGCCTGGACAGGGGAGTTTTCGGAACTGTTTACGGCCCATCGAACGGGCGACAGACCATCGCAGAGCCCTATACTAACGACGCCTTATGCAGCCTTGAGCTTTGCCTTGGGAAGTCCCGTCAATACTTCTTTACCGGCTAATTTCTCTGATCCGAATAATTCAGCGCTCTCGTATTCCTGGCAAAACCTGCCTTCGGGTTTATCGGGTTCCGGCCTGACCCTCACTGGGACGCCTTCCGGTAATGCCGGGAACTATACGGCTACAATAGTCGCCACAAATGCATCAGGAGCCTCGGCTTCGGCGTCGGTTGTTATTCAGTACTATTCTTCCAGCCAGCCTCCCTCTTCGAACCAGGCACCAACGGTAGCGGCTACGGTAAACTTGGGCGTTGCAAGCCGAAATCAACGGTACGACCTAATGATCCCAGCCAATACCTTTACTGATCCCGAAAATGCACAACTAGTGTACACAATCAGTGGTTTACCAGCGGGTTTGTCGGCATCGGGTCTGACAATTAGTGGGACGCCTTCCGAAGCCGGAACCTATACGGTTCGGATTCGCGCGACTGATCCCGGCAATCTGTTTGCAGAAACAACAGCTACACTAGTCGTTAATGACGGGCAGATAACCGCGGCTGGAAATTATGAAGGCTACGTAGATGGAAAGGGCTGCTCGAGCCTGAATGGCTGGGTTTACAATAGCTCGGCGGGCAATGATCCCGTGGTGATTGAGGTCGTTACGGGTGGCCGGGTTGTATCGACGCAAACGGCTACTCAGTTTCGGGCCGATCTGGTAGCGGCAGGGAAAGGCAATGGCTATCATGGATATAGTTTCGATACACCCGATGCCCTGAAAACTGGCAGCGATATCAGTGTGATGGTTCGCGTTCAGAACAGCAATTACGTATTGAATGGCGGTACATTTACCCTCAATTGTGCCGGGAACGCTGTGCCGCCCACGCCCACCATGCCTGACCCCACGCCACCTGTTACTCCGCCTACGCCTGTCACACCTGCACCAACGCCGACGCCCGCGCCTACAACGTTGGTAAGCCCACAGGGCTGGGTCGATATCTCCGATTGTAACCGGCAATATGGCTGGGCCAGGGATGCAGGCACCCCCAATGCTTCGGTGCAGGTAAACGTCAGCTGGGATGGCGCTCTGGTAACTACCTTAACCGCAACTACATACCGGCAGGATCTGGCATCGGCTTTTGGCGATAATGGCCAACACGCGTTTAGTTATGACGCACCGGGCAACCTGGCTACGGCTGGAGCACATCAGGTTGTTTTGCAGATTGTTGGCGCGGCTAATCCGTTCCAAACCACGACGGTATATTGCAATACGGGTGCCCGACTTGCTTCCTTATCGGCTGAAGAGGAAGCGCTGGCGTGGCGGTTATTACCTAACCCCGCGGCCGATTATGCGCTGGTAACGATTCCGGCTGCGTATCAGAAAGCGAAGCTAAAGGTAAGTGTCGCCACTATGGATGGGCTGACACAACCGTTAGGCTACACCTCGGTGGCAAACCAGCTTAAACTTGATGTGAGTCAGTTCAAGACGGGGCTGTATCTGTTGCGGATCGAAGCCGATGGCCGACACATATCCAGCCTGAAACTGCTCAAACAGTAAGAGTCGTGAGGGTCAGCCAGATTAGTCCCAAGACTACCCGGCTGACCTTCACTATCCTTTCTTATCTTTGGTCAGAATAGTAGCCGGTAAATTGGCTGCTTTAGCCTTTCTGACTCCATTCTGTATGCGTCTTTTATTGATTCTGCTGGTTTGTCTGTTTGCCAGAGTAGCCATGGGGCAAACTCCTTTTGCTGAAGCGCTTGCCAAACATCGCGAGACCTACAAAAAAGATCTTATGGCTTCCGCGGGTGGACCATTGACCGCCGAGGCCGATTTGTCGTATGTCCAGTTTTACGCAGCCGACTCAACCTATCGCGTAACGGCTACGGTAGAACGGATACCCAACGCAGAACCCTTCGAAATGCCAACCTACAATGGTAAAACAAGACCACACGTTGCCTATGCGTTGCTGTCGTTCATGCTCCAGGGTAAGCCACAACAGTTAACCCTTTATCGAAATTTGAATGTTATTCGGATTCCGGAATACCGCGATTATCTGTTTCTGCCTTTTAAGGACGCGACGTCGGGGCAGGAAACCTACGGGGGCGGTCGTTACCTTGACTTACGTACGGGCGATATTCAGAACGGGCGTGTGACGCTGGATTTCAACAAAGCCTACAATCCTTACTGCGCTTTTAAAGAAGGTTATCCGTGTCCAATCCCGCCCAAAAACAACCTACTGACGGTGCCCGTTGAAGCTGGGGAGAAAACCTTTGGTAAAGACCATTGAGCGTCATCAATCATTTCTTTGCCCAGATCAGCCCATAGTCCATTTGCGTAGGAATGTTTTCCGACGTGGGCTTCAGACCAGCGTCGGCCAGCCAGCCTCTGTATTCGGCCCGGCTGTAACAGCGGCCTTTGGTGCCCCAGAAAAGTTGGGCGGAGTAGTCGGTTACGGGTAGCGGCCCATCGAGTGTATCGTTCAGGAAGGCATCGTGCACCCACAACTCTCCACCCGCGCGCAGGGCCGAGGCAAAGCGATGCGCCAGCAATTGACAGGTTGGCGTGGGCCAGTCATGGAAGAGGCTGGCGGCTAGTAAAATATCCGTTTGCGGAAGTTCATCGGTCAACATATCACCCGGCAGAAAGCTTACCCGCTCCGACAGCCCACTGGCTCCCGGACGGCCACTGCGGCTAAATTCGGCCAGTATTTCGGCGGCTACGTTCAGTACAGCAGGACGGTCGAATAGAGTCGCGGTTGAGTTGGGGTTGGCCAATAACCATTCGTAGGTGTAAAAGCCTGTACCCCCAGCGACATCGAGTAGATGACCTTCGCGCTTTGTCATACTTGCCGCGACGATAGGCGACAGGTGTCTGGCTCGTCCGGCCAGGCCCAGCGTGAACTTGCGGGCCAGCTCGGGATCGTCCATGGGCGAGGGGCCTTCCCCTTCTTTCACAAATGAAATACCCTCCGCTGTGTCTAAAGGGCCGTCGTTTCGAAGCCGGGCAGCCATTTCAATAACCCCTGCATCGTCTTTCTCCAAACCCGTGTAGCCTGTCAGGTTGGGCGTTTGTGACTGCGTCAGGTAACGACCCAACTCGGTAATGGCTAACCGCCCCGCTTCGTCGTAATCAAGGAGTTCCATAGCGCACAGGCCCGGAAGGAGAACCATGGCCGGGCGTTCACCAAGGCCTAGCCGATGACTGATTTCGGCTAATGGAAGCGGCTCATCGCTTAACTGGTCAAACACATGGAGGTGGTGAACAGCGGCTACTAACAAGCGAGAGCCAAACATGGCCCGCAAATGCCGGGTGATGGGTGCCAAATCGAGTGGAGGAGTGTTGAGCATATTCGTTCTATATGTACTGGCCGGAGCAGCCAGTTCGGGCGAACGCCAAAGATACTAGTGGTTTAGCAGAAATAGTTGTCTTCTGCTCGGAGACACGACCCACCTGTCGGATAGTATTGCTGACAAATGTGTGGACCGTGTCCTCACGGACCACATTCGCGTCAGCAACAGGCTCAATTGGGTGCATCCGCCACGCCCTTGACCGAAGCGGCTTTCGAATCGTGCTGCACAAACCAATTGTAGCGATCGATCAACAGCAGGCGTCCGGGTAGTAGACGGTCGTTTATATTGTGGGTCTGAACATACTGGCGTATTTCCTTCTTAAACGTCGTCATGAGTGGCTCGTAAATGTCAGTATAAAACCGATTCAGGGCCAACAGCCGACCGGCATCATACACGAAGTAGTCGAAGAGGTCTATATTTTCCGTCAAGCTGGGCTGATCCGTGGCGTGGGTTGGATGGCTAAGCAGGCGTTTCAATAAGCCGTGCGACTGGCGTAGCCGACGAACAACAGTTAATGAACCATCCATGCAGACTTCATAAAACACCTGGTTAATGAGGCCTTTATCTGCGGGATTTGCCAGCGCGACAAAATTTCTCAGCTTGTGCTGTGAATAATCGAACCATCCGAACCGGGCCACCTGATTGGCTGAGAAGGTACGAACCCGGCCGTCTTCCTGACGGATGGACACCATTTCGGCGGCCCAGTTGTAGGATAAGTCACCTTCCAGATCGGTTCTATCCCAAAGCTCTACATGACCCGCATGCCAGATAACTTTCGGGTAAGAAGCCTTGGAAGAGGTTAATGAGAATAGTACAAAAATTGTGGAGAATATAAATACGTATGCCTTTTTCATAATGATCAGAATTCAAGTTGTATAAGTAGAATTGCTCAAAGACGATCCCCTGATTTCTATTTATGGGATTATGGTCTTTGTTCCAATATAATAGATTACCAAAAGCCTTGTTTCTCGCTAAAAAATTGTCCTATTTTTGATTTTTCATTATATCTGGATTGAATAGAATCGATGCAAGAGGCTGAGGGGAGAGTTGGATTTTTCTCTTTTTAGAGTAGACGGAGATTAAAAAGCATATTTATTTTACGGTTCAAACTTCATGAGACCGTTTCCTCTAAGCTTGGTATAGTACAATAAAATAGAATGGTTTTCGCCGGACATTATGCCCTGCTTAGCGCCACGAGGCATCCATCTGGTGCAACTTAAATTGGGATTGGAAACTGATCGGGCTATCCGGATAGCCCGAGCGAGGCCGAATCAGGCCGGAGCTGCCTATGGGCGTTTTTAGCCGCTTACATTCAGCTGGCTAGTCAGGCAAAACGCATCAACCCTGCTCAATGGAGTCGATAAGAAGGAAAATGGAAATCTGGTGGTAGGCGACTTGCGGTGAGTTCGCTGGACACTTAGCTAATAAGCTCAGGGGCACTCTTTGAGAGGGAAATAGAGTATGATCGGCAGAAAACTTGCCGATCATACGGTCGAAAAAGCGGGTCTTGGTTTGGTATAAAGTAAGCTGACCGTTGGTACTGATTTTTACTGAATTCCGGGCTCGTACTTAACCCACAATTCCATACAGATTTGTACTCAGGAACGCATTCCGAAACTTACCCTTTGGGTCATATTCCTGCACGATCTGTTTGAACGCGGGCAGCTTTTCGTAGCGTGACTGAAGCTGTGCAGGAGCCATCGTAAATAACTTGCCCCAGTGCGGCCTTGGGCTGAAGGGGGCCAGTTCTTTTTCGATCAGTGGTAGTACCTTCCGGACGGCGGCCCAATCCTGTTTCCAGGTAAAATGAATCGCCAGACTGGGTTGCTTGTAACAGGGACTCATCCAGAGGTTATCGGCGTCGATAGTACGCAGTTCCGAAATCATCAGGTGTGGGCTGACCTGATCACGGAGCCGCTCAACAGCCAGAATCGCTTCTATGGCATTTTTTCGGGGAACGAAATACTCGGATTGGAGTTCTTTCCCGCTGCTGGGCGTGAAGCCCATACGGAAGTGCGGCATACGTTCGTACCAGGGGCCGGGCACGCCCATTTGCTCGGTGCAGTTCACGGCCGAAAGCTCAACAATGGGATGGACATTCTTTTTAGCCAGCGTAGCCCCAAAGTACGTTGGAGCCGCGGGTTCGACCTTAGCCCCTTTATCGATGCGCTGTTTGATCCAGACTTCGTTGATGCGGCCCTTCTGCCAGTCGGTGAACAAGCTTACGCTGTAGCCTGCCGATGCAATAGTCTCAAAATGATCCTTGAGTTGCGCCATGGGCAGGTTTTCGTAGACATACTGGCGCATCAGAAAGGTAGGCTGAATATCGAGGGTGACCTTCGTTACAACGCCCAGCGCGCCTAGGTGGACAACGGCGGCCCGGAAGGCATCACCGTCTTTAGCACGGGATAATGTCCGTATCTCACCTGCCGCAGTGATAATTTCCATGCCAGACACCGCCGTCGACAGGTTTCCGTTTTTCACACCAGACCCGTGTGTTGCCGTCGCGCAGGCACCGGCAATAGAAATATGAGGCAACGACGCTAAGTTATGCAGGGCAAATCCTTTCCCATCCAGGTAAGGGGCCAGTTGACCGTATTTCATACTGGCATCGACCGTTACGGTATGGGCTTTTGTATCCAGGGCCACCACGTCATCCATTGCTTTAAGCGAAAGCAGATTGTCTTTACTGTCTGCAATTCCGTTAAAACAGTGGCGTGTGCCCAGCACCTTTACCTTTGGGTATTTTTTGATAAGCTCCTGAACCTGCCCAATTGATTTGGCCGGGTAGAGCCGGTCGGTGCTGTATTCGTAATTACCAGCCCAGTTTTTCAATTTTTCGTCGGCCACCAGACCAACGAGCGGAGATAATACAGGGGTTGCCAAAAGAGTAGACGATAGTTTGAGAAAAGTTCTTTTTTCCATGGTTATAGGGATAGGGCTTTTGCCGTCTGCCTTGCTACGTTATTGATGTTCGGCAGCAACCCTTTCGGCAAAAGTCTCAGGGGTTTAACGCTAAACTAAGTGGATAATTTAACAAATTGGTCGCCAAGTCAGTAAAAGCTGATAAAATCAGCCGCAAAGCCACTTGGGTGGTTTGTGGCCTGCGTACCCTTTACCAACGAAAGCCTATGAATCCCTGGAGCCAGGTTCCCTACGCTGATTATGAACGCCATATGAACCACGAGACCGTTGAGCAACTGGCGTTGATGAGCGAGATTACCAAAGAGAAAGTGGAGCAGCGTTATCCGCAGACAGTAGCGGTTTATGGAGCCTGTACCGGCAATGGGTTTGTCCACTTTGTGGAGGCCCGGACCGTGTATGCCATAGATCTTAATACGGCCTACCTGGCTGTCTGCTATGAGCGATACGAGCCTATTTTGAATGAACTGATTCTGGTGCAGGCGGATATTAATCAGGATCCCGTTCCAATTCCTCCTGACTCGGTCGATCTGATTATCTGCCATTTGTTTCTGGAATACGTCGATCTGGACCGCGCGTTTGCCAGCATCCGACAAACGCTCCGGCGGGGAGGTCTGCTAAACGTTGTGCTTCAGCGAAGTAACGATAGCGGTTGGGTGAGCAACACGGGCGTAACGACGCTTCAGCCCGTGGCCGCCATTGCCCATGAACTAGCCGAAGAGACCTTATTGCAGCATACAACACCAGCGTTGCGTTTTGAGGGGCGGCAGACCTACCGAATGCCCAACGGCAAGAGCCTGATTTCGTATGATTTTATTAAGCAGTAGACACAGTTTTAAGTTGTTTTTTCGCAATTGCAGCGGTTTGGCCAGGCCAAACCGTGCCACAGTGAGTAGTCAACGCATAAGAACTGGTTTTATAACGGCAAGCTAACTCCAGGCCTGAACGAATGACTGCTTCCGACATAACGGCGCTCTTCCAACGATTTTCAACCATACGGGTGGGCGTTATCGGCGACTTTGCCCTCGATCTTTATTTTACCCTTCAAACCCAAACCGGCGAACGCTCTCTGGAAACCAAGCGGGATGTATTTTGGGGGAGTCATCCCAGAGCGTCCCTCGGCGCTGCAGGTAATGTTGTGCAGAATTTGATGGCGCTTGGTATAGCAAATTGCCGGGTGATCGGTTGTGTGGGCAATGATCTGTTTGGCCGCGAAATGCACTACCTGCTGAACACCCTCGGTGTCGATACGCGACACCTGTATACCGTTCCTGACGGATGGGACACGTGTTTATACACCAAGCCGAATTTGAATGGGCAGGAAGCGAACCGGATTGATTTCGGGGTAGCTAACCAACTCGCTGACAACCTGTTCGCTACACTGATTACTGGACTGGAGGAGGCTCTGACCGATCTGGATGTGGTGGTGATCAACCAGCAGTTTGCCAGTCCGCTCCTGACCGAAAGCCGGATGGCCGTGCTCAACGAATTGATCGCTCGCTTTCCAACTGTCCGGTTTCTGGCTGATATGCGCGATATGGGAACTCAGGTACGGGGAGCCACGCTGAAAGTGAACACAACCGAACTGGCTAATTTTCTACAGATCAAGGCGCCCGAATCGCCTGATCTGGATTGGTGCACTCGCCACGGAAACGCCTTTCGCGAACGGTCGGGTGGGCCGCTGCTCATTACGCGCGGTCAGGCGGGCATGCTTTATCTGGACCAACGCGAAACGCAACGGGCGGAAGGCTTGTCGCTCAGGGGCGAACTCGATACCGTTGGCGCAGGCGACACCGTGGTCGCTACCTGGGCCGCTTGTATGGGAGCCGGAGCCGCACCCACACAAGCTGTGCAAATCGCTAACCTGGCGGCTGCCGTCACCGTTCAGAAACTAAACCAGACGGGCACGGCCAGCCTATCCGAAATTCTGGCGTTGCACGCCATGCATGCTAACCATGACTAACGAAACCTTACTGCGGTGCCGTCAGGAACTGCACACCCACCTCACCACCGAGCTGTTACCGTTCTGGACAGCCCGAACCGCCGATTACGTAAACGGAGGCTTCATTACGCACTTCGATCAACACGGGCGTGATTCGGGTGAAGACGAGAAATCATTGATTGCTCAAACCCGCTCCATTTATACGTATTCGTCGGCACACCGGGCGGGATATGGCGGGGAAACTGAAGACCAGCCTTCTCTTGCTGATCTGGCCCGGCATGGCGTTGACTATCTGCTGACCCGCATGTGGGACAATGAACATGGCGGATTTTACTGGATGACCAACCGAAAGGGTGAGGTGCTGAACGATCAGAAAATCGTGTATGGGCAGAGTTTCGCCATTTACTGCCTGAGCGAATATACACTCGCAACGGGCGATCTGCGCGGGGTCGAGTACGCCGAAAAAGTATTCGATCTGCTGCAGAAATATGCATCAGATACCTGCTATGGCGGTTATTTTGAGATGTTCGACCGGGCCTGGACGCTTAAAGGACCAGGCGCTGCCGGCGGAAACCGGAAAACGCTTGATGCCCATATGCACCTGATGGAAGCGTTTACGAGTTTATACGAATGCACGCGTCAGCCCATTCATCGCCGGAAACTTCTGGAGGTGATTAGTTTATTGGTTGGGCGAATTATGCATCCCGTTTATGGAACAGGTGTGCCGCAGTTCTGGGCCGACTGGCGGGTAGCGCCCCAAATCAAATTCGACATTATCTGGGGCTGGGATCGCTTTACCGAAGATGGCGTTAAGCGGGAAGCCGAAGACAACACCAGCTATGGCCATAATGCGGAGTTTGCCTGGTTGTTGCTTCATGCGCTCGACGTACTCGAAATTCCCTACGAAACCTATTTCAACAAATTACAGAAAGCCTTGTCGCATGCGGCTGATCATGGCGTCGACTGGGAGTTTGGGGGCGTATTCGTCGAAGGGGCGCACAGTGGGCACGTATACGACCGGGAAAAGGAATTTTGGCAGCAGGCCGAAGTGCTCATCGGGTTTTTAGACGCCTATCGCATCTTCGGCGACGAAAAGTACTGGAAAGCCTACGAGAATGTGCACCGATTCGTGCTGGATAAAATGGTGAACCACGAAGTAGGGGAGTGGTGGCCCTTAATGACGCGGCAGGGGGTGCCAATCTGGACGCACATGAGCCATTCCTGGAAAATCAACTACCATACCGTTCGGTCGATGGTCCAGTCGATTCGGCGACTGGACAGATTAATCGAGACGTAAACGATACGTGGCTGACGCATCTGGATTCCTGACGCGTCAGCCACGTACTAACTAAGTTATGGGCTGTGCCGATACGGCCCATGGAGAACTACTTACCTAAGCCGAAGTTTTTCGAAATACCGAAACTGGCTCCACTACCGAAAGCAATACCAAAGGTGGTTGCGTTCGACGAGCTTCCATCGAATTTCTGAGACGAGAAATTGATTGATCCGAAGGAGAAGTTCAGGGCGAAACTATTTTTCAGATTCACGCCAATAGCCGGAAATAAAGTTGCGCCAAACCCATTGTAGTTGACGTTTGCGACTTTACCCGACAAATAGTTTGTATTGAGCTGGCCATAAATGGCAAAAACACCGGCTAACGGTTGCGTGTAACGTATGAAGGGACCAACCGAAAATGAAGATGTTTTATCGAGGCCCGTTTTCGCATTGCCTACGCTAAAATTCAGACCGCCCGTCCAGTTATCATTCCATTGATACCCTACTCCCGGTGAGAGACTGAAAGTATTGCCTGTTGTACCGTCTACCTTCGTAGTCGTATAATTGACGGTTCCGTACACCAACAGCGTATTACTTTGGGCCTGTACACTCGCTAATCCGGCTGCTGATAATAACAAGCTGAAAATCAATTTTTTCATTAATCGAAGTATTTAGTGAAACACACGAGCAGGCACTTTACCAGCCCGATTTGGTAGGTTCATAGACGAGAAAAGGTGAATAAGTCACGGAGTTTCTTTATTCACCTGGCCAAGTGTTTCCCTATTTTCGTAAAAATTGATTAATGTGTAAAAGGTAGCCGAGCGTATGACCAGGGGGTTTCCCTAGTTGAACACTGGGCAGAATACCTAATTCGTCAGTTGATGGAGTACTAAGCGTATGCGATTGGTATTTTGTTATCTGTATACTAAAAGTTCAAAATAATGATTGTATAATTTAATATAGTTCTATAACTTGACTGGTAACTAAACACTTACTGGTCATGAAAACGCTCCTTTTGGTAACTGCCCTAGTGCTGAGTTCCGTTGTGTGTGTGTTAGCTCAGGCTGACGACGATGCCATTAAACGTGTGTTGCGTAGTGAAACTGAAGGCTTTTTTAAGCGCGATAAAGCAGAGTGGTCGAATGCCTGGGCCCATACGCCCTACATTCATTTTGCGGCCAATTTGTATGGGGGCGATTTTATGCTGGTGAAGGGTTGGGACAAATTAGAGAAGCAGTTTGCCAGCCAGTTCAAAAGCTCTAAAGTATCGGATAAGGTAACCGTGCAAAATTCGAACTATACCCTTCATCAGAACGGGAATATGGCCTTTGTTGCCTACGATCAGACGCTGGTGGACAGTCACGGCAAAACGACATCGAAAGAGTCGCGAACCGTTGAGAAAATTAATGGGCAGTGGAAAATTATTAACGTCACGGCACTCACCAACCTGAAAAGCTTTGGGCTGGCGCAAAATTCAAAATAAGACGATTGCGGTTGTAAGTACTCAGGCTAATTTACAGTAGAGTACTTTGTCACTTATTTTTGTCATGCTGACGAAGGAAGCATCGTAAAGAAACCTACCGAAGATGCTTCCTTCGTCAGCATGACAAAAATCTAACCTATTTGCCCTGAACTTCCCCAGGCCTGTGTCCACACAAGCCATTCTCGCAAAGGCCATCCGGGTAAGTGGTTCGTGAGGATCGGAACACCGACCTCACGAACCACTGAATTAAATGATTAGTTGCCAAACTGCCTGACCAAGCCTTCCAGCGTAGTCAAGGGTTGAACACCCGACTGGCGCCAGACGATTTTGCCATCCTTGAACATAATCATGGTCGGAATGCTCCGAATCTGATATTGCTGGGCAGCCGCCTGGGCTTTGTCGACGTCAATTTTAACCACGCGTACCTTGTCGCCGGAGCGTTCGGTAAGTTGCTTCAGAATAGGAGCCTGCTGTTTGCAAGGCCCGCACCAATCGGCGTAAAAGTCAACCAATACTGGTTTGTCGCCGTTGATAAGCTCTTTAAACGATTGCTTGTTCATGATTATATAGGTTGTTCGGTTTACAGTTTGTGGTTGGCTCCTGCAGGTGTACTACTTTCGCCAGTGCCACCACGAACACTGTAGCGTCAGTCAACCACAAGCCATAAACCACAAACCAACTTATTGCTCTTCATTTACGGGCTCATTCATAATCGTATGACCCATTTTGTCGCGTTTTGTTCGCAGGTAGCGTTCATTGTGCGGATTCGGCTGGATTTCGATGGGGACGGTATCCACAATTTCCAGCCCGTAACCCATTAAGCCCGCCCGTTTTTTCGGGTTGTTTGAAATGAGCCGGAGTTTACGAACGCCAAGGTCGCGCAGGATTTGTGCACCTACACCATAATCGCGGGAGTCCATTGGCAGGCCTAAATCGAGGTTGGCCTCAACCGTATCGCGGCCCATTTCCTGAAGCTTGTAGGCTTTCAGTTTATTGATCAAGCCAATGCCACGCCCTTCCTGAAACATATACACAACAATGCCTTTTCCCTCCGCTTCAACCATTTTCATGGATGCATGGAGTTGTGGCCCGCAGTCGCAACGGCACGAACCAAAGATGTCGCCCGTAACGCAGGACGAGTGTACCCGCACCAGCACTGGTTCGTTGGGTTCCCAACTGCCTTTTATCAGCGCCAGGTGGGTATCGCCGGTATTGCTTTGTTTGTAGGCAATCAGATCGAAGTGGCCCCATTCAGTCGGCATATCCACGCCAATTTCGCGACGGATTAAGGTTTCGGTGCGGAGCCGGTATTCAATCAAATCCTGGATGCTGACGAGCTTCATCCCGAAACGGTCGGCCAGCACGCGTAGCTCTGGCAGGCGGGCCATGGTGCCGTCTTCGTTCAAGACTTCAATCAGGACACCCACCGGCGACAAACCGGCTAGCCGGGCCAAATCAACGGCCGCTTCGGTATGTCCTGCCCGACGGATAACGCCCCCTTCTACGGCACGTAGTGGGAAAATGTGACCGGGTCGGCCCAAATCATCGGGTGTTGTGTTGGGGTCTACCAGAGCCTGAATAGTCTTGGAGCGATCGGAAGCGGAAATGCCGGTTGTACAGCCATTGCCCAGCAAATCGACCGATACCGTGAACGGCGTGGTGTGAACGGACGTATTACTGGTCACCATCATGTCTAAACCTAGTTCGTCGCAACGTTCCTGGGTAAGGGGCGCACACATAAGGCCGCGGGCCTCGCGAACCATGAAATTAACCATTTCAGGGGTTATCATCTCGGCCGCGCAGATCATGTCACCTTCGTTTTCGCGGTCTTCATCATCGACCACCAGGACAATCTTACCCGCCTTGATGTCGGCAATGGCGTCTTCGATACGATCCAGCCGAATGGGATTTAGGTCGATAGTATTTCCCGGATTTTGGGCGGTGGTTTCAGAGTTGGTACTATTATTGCTCATCTTATTGGTTGATGCGTGTCTATGCAGGTATCTTTGAGGTGCAGTGATTCCGTTGGATTTTGAATGGAAAACTGATTTTAAGAAAGATACGTTTCGCGGGATGCGAAAATGTCGACTGAAGCCGTTTTCAGGTATAGAACCGACTTATATATACGAACGATAAAAATCTACTCTTCGTGCGAATTTTACGACTGTGGCTGATTGGAGCAAGAGTGAAGGCTGGCGGATTAGCTGGTTTTTTAGTGGCTTTCTTTATTCTAATCTCCTTTCCAATTAAATCAGTTTTTGCCCAGGACCCCAACAATAATTACTGTGTAGATCCGCAAGGTGCCGCTACGGGTGGATTTACGCTTGATAAATCCAGAGTTTGTGTTGGAACGGCCATTCGGGTTACGGGTGGTATTCCAACTGGCATGCTAAATATTGGCTATATAAAAGAATACGATGGGAAAGGTATTCCCGCCAACTTTGAACTTGGGCCTTTTCAATATACGAAGCCCGGGTCATATACTATTTTACAGGTAGGCACTATCAACGGGACCAGGGCATTGGCCTGCAAAATCGTTACTGTACTGCCGCTGGACCCTATTAAATTTACCGTTCAGGCCTGCCTTGGCCGTAGGGCGACGGTGACCATAGATCCCTCCACACTCGGTCAGTACGATAGTTACATCATTCGGTGGGGTGATGGCGTAGCTGATGAGAAAAGCCGGGCCGAGATGCAGGCTAACCCATCGCACACCTATAATAGTGGCGCATCGGCTTCACCGACTATAACCGTAGAAGGTGTCTATGGTTCGATCGCATCCCCGCTTTGCAACGGGCCACAAACCAGCCAACCCATCACGTTGCTAGCAGCCGCTACCCAGCCGGTGATCACCGCTTTGACCACCACTGGCGATAAGGCGATTGAGATCAAGTATCAGACCAGTACAGGAAGTTCGGTCCAGCTTTACCAGAAAGTAAACGGGACTTATACCGCTACGGGTCAGAAGGGTTCGGACGTTGGTACATTTACCGTTCAGACGGATGCCAAACAGGTACAATGCTTTCAACTCGTCACGCAGGATGCCTGTAACAGCACCGCTTCTCAGAAATCAGACGAAGTCTGTAGTCTGGTGCTGGATGTGAAGGCGGTCAACAAACAGAATATCCTGACATGGAAACGCTATGAAGGAACCTTATCGGCAACCTCGCAATTTCGCTACTACCGCGTTATGCGAAACAATGCTCCTTTTGGGGGAACTATAACTAATCCATTTACCAGCAGCTATTCTGATGCGTCGACTATTGATTGCGGAACCCAGTACTGTTATTCAATTGCTGCTACGATTTCGGGGGCTGGTCAAACGATTGTTACATCGGCACCCATTTGTGTGAATGGCATCAATGGCGATGTGCCAGGCGATGTCGGTACGGCTCTTGTCTCCATTGAGGATGGGCATCCCCGATTAATCACCACACCACCCACCGAAATTGGGCCGACAGACAGCTATACTATGATCGTCAGCCGGGCATCGGGTTCGTCGGGAAATTTCCAGCCCATTGCCACCCTTGACCGAAAGAGTACGTATACGGACGAAAGCGCTAACCCATCGGCGGGCTCTTATTGTTATCAGGTAACGTATCAGAACAGTTGCGGCCTGCAATCGAAACCGTCGACGCCCGTTTGTACGGTGTTTCTGGAAGCAAAATCGAGTACTGGAATTGACTGGAATACAGATTCACCGTTTACACCTGAGACAGTTGCCAATTACACCCTGGAGGTTGTCGACTCATTGAACGGAACAAAACAGGAAATTCAGCTTGGCAGCAATACGCACTACGAACCCGATCCAAATGATCCGAATCTGCAATCGCAGAGATACCGCATCATTGCCGTTTCAGATGGGGGAACCATTAGCTATTCCAACTATTACACCTTTCGTCGGGAAGCCCGAATCCTCATTCCCGATGCTTTTACACCCAATGGCGATGGCATGAATGACGAGTTCCTGCCGAAAGGTATTTACGTTGACCAGTTTATCATGAACATCTATAGCCGCTGGGGCGAGGTTGTCTATAGCACAACGAATAAAAGCCAGGGCTGGGATGGTAAAATTAATGGACAGAATGCCGCCACGGGTCAATACATGTATCGCATCGAACTCGTAGACCTGACGGGCCTCAAAACTGTTCGTACGGGTGCGTTGTTATTGATACGATAAAATAGGAACAAGTTGTCTGGCAAATCATGGTTAATTGACCAGCCTACAGCGTTATACTTAACCCAATACACGTATGAATATGATGGATATGTTCGGGAAGATGAAGGAAGTTCAGTCCCGAATGAAAGATGCTCAGGAAACGCTCAGCGCTGTGACAGAAACGGGCGAATCGGGTGCAGGCCTGGTAAAGGTCACTGTAAACGGGCTGAAGAATGTCCTCAAAATTGAAATCGACCCGGATCTCATAAAGTCGAACGCGCCCGCCGACCGCGAAATGCTACAGGATCTCCTTGTAGCAGCTACTAACAAAGCGATGGGTAATGTCGAGACAAAAGCCCGTGAACACCTGCGGCAGGCTACCGAAGGGCTACTGCCAAACATCCCCGGCCTGAACCTGGATGGGTTAATGTAGGAAAGTGTTCGTAAGTTTGTTGTTTATAGTTTACGGTTTTTGGCCTGATAGAAAACCAGAAACCGTAAACCGTAAAGTATAAACTACAAACCCGTTCTGTGGATACCCTTGCCATTGTCATACTTAATTACAACGGGCAACCGTTTTTAGCCAAATTTCTGCCTGCGGTACTGGCCAATGCCGATGGCCATCCGGTTTACGTGGCTGATAGTGCTTCCGTCGATTCTTCCGTTTCCTTTCTGCGTGCCAATTTTCCCGCTGTCCGCGTTATCGAGCTTCCCCGAAACGAAGGCTATGCCGGAGGTTATAATCTTGCCCTCGAACACATCCGAACGCAATACGGGGGCGCTAAATATTATGTTCTTCCTAACTCCGACATTGAGGTAACGCCAGGTTGGTTATCGCCCATGCTGGCTTTGCTGGAAGCTAACCCACGGATTGCAGCCTGCCAGCCCAAAATTCGATCCTACGATCAGCGTACCTTATTTGAACATGCCGGGGCGGCCGGTGGATTCGTCGACTGGCTTGGCTACGTATTTTGCCGGGGGCGGGTCTTCGCCACCTTCGAAACCGATACTGGGCAATATGACGACAATCGACAGGTATTCTGGGCTACAGGGGCTTGCCTGTTCATGCGGGCAGATGTGTTTCACCAGACGGGAGGCTTCGATGCATCCTTTTTCGCACATATGGAGGAAATCGACTGGTGCTGGCGCATACAACGGCTGGGCCATGAAGTATGGGCCTGCGGTCAATCAATGGTCTACCATGTTGGCGGGGGAACGCTGCACAAATCGAATCCACACAAGACCTACCTCAATTACCGCAATAGCCTCTTTATGCTCTATAAAAACTGGCCCGCTGATGGCTGGTTATGGCCTAAGATAATGCTTCGGTTAGTACTCGACGGGCTGTCTTCTCTTCTCTTCCTGAAAGTTGGACAGTGGCCCGATATCTGGGCTATTATACGCGCTCACTTTGCTTTTTACGGCCAATTGCCGCGCCTTCATCGACAGCGAAATCTTTTGAGAAGCCAGCAAACGACAGAAGTCGTTCTTTATCCGTACAGTATTGTCTGGCAATACTTCGTCGAAAAGAAGAAAACGTTTAAGGAAATGTAAGATCAATGGTGTGTGATATATGACATAAGGTGTATGAGTAGTTATATAACACATCATACATCACACACCATACATCCTCTACTACAGCTCCCAGATAGTCGGGTGAGCGTGCCGACGTAGGTGCTTGCTCATTTCCATCCAAAAGGCCATAATCAGGTATAAAATGACAGGTGAGCCCAGGGTGAGGAACGACGTATAAATAAAATACAATCGAATACTGCTAGCCGAAATGTTCATCTTCTCGCCCAGTCGTGAACAGACACCAAATGCCTGACTCTCAACGAAATACCTGATCTTATTCATGCCTTTAGTTTGCGAAGTCTGTATAAAGTTATTTACCGTCATTCAGAGAAATTAACGAAAACCATTTATAGAATGTTTGCCGTTTACACAGAATGTCAATACAAACGCAGTGAAAATAGCTAAAAAAAGGGTGTAATCTACTTGAAGTCGGAACATTTTTCTTTTCTTTGTAGTGTAACGACGTCGATGGTTTACACGAGCTATCTCCGTTTTTGCGACGACAAATCTCGCTGATTTTTAACAATGTATCTAAACTATTTAGATATCCTGATGTTTGGTTGGCAATTTTGTTAGTAACTGACCCTTTAAGTTTTTAATTGTTAAATTGTTTAAGTTTTATGCAAACAGGTGTAGTAAAATTCTTTAACGAAAGTAAGGGTTACGGATTCATTGTTGAAGACGATACCAACCGGGACATCTTCGTCCACATCACCGGCCTCAATGGGGTTACCATCCGCGAGAAAGATCGGGTACAGTTTGAAGTGGTTGACGGCAAAAAAGGACTAAACGCCGTAAAGGTGAAAAAGATAGATTCAGATTATTAAGTCTATAGCGCGTCTTTACAGAAACGTATAACCCTCACCTGATATCAGATGAGGGTTTTTTTATGGTCAAGGCTTCATTCAGAAGCTTAAGTAAGAAACAGGATGTTTTCGTCATTCCGACGCTAGGAGGAATCTTGGTCTTACCCTGTAGGCAAGTTCGAGATTCCTCCTAGCGTCAGAATGACAAACCAATCAGATTAGGAGCCTGACTTGCTGAGGTCAAACAACTACCAGCCCCTAGTTCAGCCAGCCTTTAACTTCATCGAGTGTTGGCATTTTAGCGGTTAACTTCAGCTTTTTCCGAACACCGCCCAGATCGTTGAACAGTTTGTTGGGATTTGCCGCCTGAAGTTGGTCTACTGTCATAAAGCCAAGCTTCTGTACGGCCGGAACCCACTCGACCGGAACGCCTGCCGAAACGAAATCGCTTTCGTCAGATTGCTCCTGCTTCTTCTCAGGGCGCATCTGTGGGAAAAACAGCACGTCCTGAATAGACGCCTGATTGGTCATAATCATGGCCAGGCGGTCGATGCCCAGCCCTACACCAGCCGTTGGCGGCATGCCGTATTCAAGCGCCCGCAGAAAGTCCTCGTCCAGGGCCATGGCTTCCTCATCGCCCCGTTCGGCCAGGCGCAATTGCTCCTCAAACCGCTCCCGCTGGTCGATGGGGTCGTTTAGCTCAGAATAGGCATTGGCAATCTCTTTCCCATTACAGATCGCTTCGAAGCGCTCGACAAGGCCCGCTTTGCTGCGGTGCTTCTTGGTCAGGGGCGACATTTCAACGGGGTAATCCGTAATGAATGTCGGTTGAATCAAATTGGGCTCGCAGGCATCGCCAAACAACTCGTCGATGAGCTTCGACTTACCCATGGTGTTGTCGACCTTAATGCCCCGACCTTCGGCTACCTGGCGAAGTTCCGCTTCGTCCATTGCCGATACATCCACGCCCGTATATTCCTGAATGGCTTCAAACATGGTTAGCCGTTTCCAGGGTCGTTTGAAGTCAATCACATTCTGGCCAACCGTCACTTTGGTGGTGCCCGCCACATCGAGCGCTACTTTTTCCACCATTTCCTCAATGGTGTCCATCATCCAGAGATAATCCTTGTAAGCCACGTAGAACTCGACCTGCGTAAACTCCGGATTGTGCGTACGATCCATGCCTTCGTTCCGGAAGTCTTTGGCAAATTCGAATACGCCGTCATAGCCGCCCACGATCAACCGCTTCAGGTATAACTCGTTGGCAATCCGCATATACAGCGTCATGTCGAGCGAGTTGTGGTGCGTACGAAATGGCCGTGCAGTCGCCCCGCCGTGGATGGGCTGAAGAATGGGCGTTTCAACTTCCAGATAGCCTTTTTCACTCAGAAACTGTCGGATTGAGTTGACCAGTTTCGTGCGTTTGACGAAAATATCGCGTACCTGTGGGTTTACGATCAGGTCTACATAACGCTGCCGATAACGTTGCTCGGGATCGGTAAAGGCGTCGTAGGTTTCTTTCTCGCCCTGCTCATTGACTACTTCTTTAACCACCGGTAGCGGCCGCAACGATTTGTTCAGGATTTTGAACTCCCGAACATAAACCGACAGTTCGCCGGTTTTGGTCGAGAACACGTTACCCCGAACCCCAATGATGTCGCCAATATCCAGTAACTTTTTGAAGACCGTATTATAGAGCGTTTTGTCTTCGCCGGGGCAAAGGTCGTCACGCCGGAAATAAAGTTGCAGCCGACCGGTCGAGTCCTGCATTTCGGCAAAAGACGCGCTTCCCATCACACGGAAGCCCATGAGCCTGCCTGCGAGTTGAACATTCCCCCAGCGTTCGTCGCCGGAAAGATCCTGTTCAGGCTCAATATCGCTACTGGGGCCATCAGGCTGGAATTGGGCTCGAATATCGGCAATGGTTGTGTTTACGTCAAATAACTCGGCGGGGTAGGGGTCAATGCCCATCCGCATCAATTCTTCGCGCTTTTGTCGGCGATTTATTTCCTGTTCACTCAGCAGCATGATCGTCAATGAGTCGGTTAGTCAATACGCTAACCCGTATTTTGAGGGGGCAAAAATAGTGAAAAGGATTGGCGTTTATAGCGATAACGGTGCGAATACGTTTGCCTGGTTAGTCAAAAACAAAGTTCACGGATTGAAAGACCCGCTGATGGACTGGCCCGACCGTTCCCACAATTTTTGTGAAAGTGAGCAAAAAGCTATTTATCATTGTGATATCAAAATGATATTACTTACTTGAACTATTATTTACGGTCATGCAGGAGAAAAAGCTTACGTCCGTTTCTGGGTACCTGTTTTTATTGGTCGCCCTTCTCTGTTTCGCTTTAGCTGGAGTTGCTTTCTTTAAGCTGTTCCAGAGCTATGGCCCACTGCCGGCCATGCTGTTGGTGTTTGTCGGTATTTTTATCCTGAAGGGCATTGTTATCATTTATCCAAAAGAGGGAATGACGGCCACTTTCTTTGGCGATTATGTTGGCACGATCAAAGAAACAGGGCTGCGGTGGGTGAATCCATTGTATAATAAAGTCAAGATCAGCCTGCGGGCCCGTAACCTGAACGGTCAGACGCTGAAAGTCAATGATAAAATGGGTAACCCCGTCGAAATTGCGGCTGTGGTTGTTTGGCAGGTGAAGGACACCGCCAGGGCCTTGTTTGAGGTAGACAACTACGTGAATTTCGTGCAGATCCAGTCGGAAGCAGCCGTGCGCAAGCTAGCCAATTCATACGCGTACGACCATATGGAAGACGAAACCTCTTCGGTAACCCTGCGCGACAGCACTGGCCAGATCAATGTGTTTCTGGAAGAAGAACTGAACGAACGGCTCGAACGGGCGGGTGTCGATATCATTGAAGCCCGCGTCAGTCACTTAGCCTATTCTTCCGAAATTGCCGGGGCCATGTTACAACGACAACAGGCATCAGCCATGATTGCCGCTCGTCGGTTAATTGTGGAGGGAGCAGTCGGTATGGTCGAAATGGCCCTGGAACGTCTGGAAAAAAATGGTGTTATTGCGCTGGATGAAGAGCGTAAGGCAGCTATGGTCAGTAACCTGCTGGTCGTCCTTTGCGGTGAGAAATCGGTAAGCCCGGTTGTCAATGCGGGAACGTTGTATAATTAGACAATAACAGGAGCGAGTCGTGAGAAGCAGGGAGGTTTAGATTTCTCTGCTTCTCACGACTCGTTTTTCGCTCCTTAAAAAAATGGCTGCTGAGAAAAAAGCATTTGTCCTGCGTATTCAACCCGAAACGTTGAAGGAACTAGAGCGCTGGGCACAGGAGGAGTTCCGGAGCGTGAATGGCCAGATTGAGTATTTACTAAGTGAGGCTTTGCGCAAGCGCAAGAAACCAAAGTCTGGCAGCACTGATCCAAGCCCGTCGGCCGAAGCTGAAGACTAACGGATTTTGGCTCCGTTACTGCTGTGAAGCGGTTACCAGCTCACCAATCAGGCGTATACCATCTAATGTCAGCGACGGGACAATATCCGTAAATACATCCTGTAATGAGGGAATTCGGCCCGACAAACCACCCGTAGCGACGGCAATGCAATCGCCGTGAAGCTCAGTTTGAATTCGGCTAACCAGCGAACGCACCAGTCCCTCATACCCTAACACAACGCCCGCCTGGATGGCGTGGGTCGTACTGATACCGAGCGCCGACGAAGGTACTTCGATGGGTACTTCGGGGAGTTGCGCCGTATTCGCAAACAGGGAGCGAATAGCGGTTTTTAAGCCGGGGGCAATGGCTACTCCCAATAGTTTTCCTTCGCCCGATACTGTAGTAAAGGTAAGAGCCGTTCCGAAATCAACGACTACGCACGTTCGTTGGTAGCGCGTGTAGGCTGCCAGAGCATTGGCAACCAAATCGGTACCAATTTCATGGGGACGCAGCACCTCAATTGGTAGGAGCGGATAAACGCTCGGCCCGACAACAACGGGATCATACCCGAATAAGTCAGCCAGCATGGCGCGCATCGTTGGCGTCAGATCGGGTACTACACTGCTCAGAACCGTTGCCTGAATCGCGCTAAGCGGAACACCCGCTTCGAGCAGCCACAGCCGCAGCCGACGTTCGTAAGACTGTGCGGGCTCATCGCGCTGGAGGTTCGGCTTTCCGATGGGTGTCCGCCAGATGTGCTGCCAGGAGTTTGGAGAATATAATCCGAAAACGGCGTCGGTATTGCCAATGTCAACGATGATCTGCACAAGCGATGGAGGTAGTTGCCGGGGCGAAATAAGGGGAAAAACAGCACATTCACACCGTATTGACGTCGTCATTCAACTACTTGAGCCGTCAGTGGCTCAAAACATCGGCTTTTTGGGCTTTATCGCCATGAAATCTTTCAGGTAAAACGGTTCAAACGTGGCGACATCTTCAAACTGGCCCTGATCAAAGGCGTCAATCGCCAATTGACCAATGGTGCGGGCTGAAGGCAGAACTGTGGTCGCCGGGAAGACGGCGTTTGGATGAACACCCAGTATGGAACGACATTTTTCGGCTCCATCGCCAAAAAAAATGATTGGTCTCTGGGTCAGTTCGTCAGCAAAGGATTGCTCATCGATGATCGTTGCAGCTGTCGGCTGGACCTCCCTTCCGTGGGTATCATAGAGTGCACAATAAACTTCCATTCGCCGGGCGTCGATCATGGGGCAGAGCAAATGAGTCGCTGGAACGTAGGGCCGGACCTGTTCAGCCATAGCCATTAGGGTATTTATCGCCAGCAGTGGTTTGCCTAAAGCAAAGCACAAGCCTTTTGCCGTTGAAACACTAATCCGTAAGCCCGTGTAAGAGCCCGGTCCCTTAGCTACGGCAATTGCATCCAGTTCAGGTAAGGTGAAACCAGCCTGCCCGACGATGTCGTTGATGAGCGTTGTCAGCATTGCCGAAGAGGTCCGTTCGATAAATAGTTCGTAACAGCCGAGCAATGGGTTTGCGGATGAGTCGTTCTGACGATGCAGAGCAACTGAACAAACCGTGGTGGATGTATCGAGGGAAAGAATAAGCGCCATAAGCCGGAAAACAAAACAGGTTTCAAAGTAAGCCCTGCCAGAAGAATTAACAAAACGGTTGTTGCTACTTCGTAAAAGTAATGGGGGCAATGGCCCTTTTGAGCGAATGAGGCCCTTTTTTGATTGATCTATTCCTGCAGTGGTCCCGTTCGTCAGGTAAACAAAATAGCCTGTTTTGACAATAAGATGCAACTGTTTTGATAGGTAGGTTTAGGCTTGCAGGCCTGCCAACGACTAAGGGAAGATACCACAAACAATGAGTATAAATGCTAAATAAATTGCTTTAAGTTCATTAGTTCATTGTTAATTATAGTTATGTACTTAAAATAAATAGTTGTTTTAAGGTGACTTTTTGTTAACTATAAATTCTACATTAGCAGTAAGTATCTAATGTTGCCTCCGATTATAGATGGAAAAAATCAGAAGAAACCGCGCAGAAACCACACAGCGCATCGTAAATGCCCTTGAGGATGTACTGGCTGAGCAGGGTCTTGAAGGGGCCAGAATCAATCAGATCGCCGAAAAAGCGGGCATTAGCAAAGTGCTGATCTACCGTTATTTTGGTGGTTTAGATGGATTAATGGAATATTATGTGCGTATGGGGCGGATGTTCCCACAGTTCACACCAGCAATGCTGGATCAAATTCGTCCGATTCATCATGATGATCTGGCGAAGGTGTGGTATCGGCAGGCTATTCAGATGTTTCGGTATATGCGGACATCGAAGGCGGCTCGCGAAGTACTAAAAGCCAATGTCGTTGAAAACGACCCAACGGCCGATGTCATCAGCAAAGCACAGGACGATGAACTGATGCGGTTGGTTAACCAGCTTTCATTCATTGAGGGTCCAGACATTCAGGCCGTTTCGGCGGTGATGCTGGGGGCTTTATCTTATTTGACTATTCAGGCTCAGAACAACCATACAATGGTTGGTATCGACCTGCGAAGCGAACAGGGATGGCAACGTATTGAGGGGGCGGTTAAGGTGATTTATCTGGCTTTAAATAAAATGGCCGTTGACTCCCAAGCTGTAAAACTGAGTGCTCAGACAAAAGCCCAACCTGCAAGTCAATGGTAAAACCTCTGTCTATGCTTGATGAATATGCATAAAAAAAGCTTCCAACTACTATGGAAGCTTTTTTTATGCCAGACTCTTTCTGTTTTGGTACGTCATAAACCTATTTAACGAGAATAATGGCTCCATTAATCGGCTGAATAGCTCTACTTGATACCCATTACTCGCGTTGTTTCTTAAAGAAGAGAGAAATTGAGCATTTCCCGACCAAATTTCTGAATCAATGATTCGATCTGGCGCGCCTGTTGACCAGAAGGGTAGCGCTTATTGGTCATAAACTGACTTAGCAATTCCTGCGAAATAGCTGTATGTTCAGCCAGACTGGTTACTCTGAACTGTTGAAGAAGCTCTCTGACTCGCGTCAGATCATACTGATAATCAAAAACGAACTCGGTAGGGGGCACTTGTTGGTTGTGGTATTCTGTGCGCGTATACGTCACAAATTCATTCAGTTGAACGGTCAATTTTTTCGTTACTGCTTCGGTGCTATTTCCTGAAGCAATCGCCATCATACCGTGCCATTCAATCCGGCCCCAGGATTGACTACTCTGCTTTTCAAGAATCACACGAATGACGGGAAGCTCCCCATCTTGAGGAGTCGTGGGTTCTTTTTGTATATAAGGTGATCGAAACATGGCTTCCAATGTGCCTGGAGGGATCTTTCCTGTACTTTTTAATGGTAGCAGTAAGTGTTGGTCTTTACTTCTATATATACAGCACGATCTTGTTTGGTGTACTAATTCCCAGCTTCTGTTTTGTAATATATATATTGAAGATTGTAAATTCATAGTATATGGATTATGGATTTTGCAAATATGCAACTTTTAAATACCGTCCCATCGGCCCTTTTATAGGATATTTGTTATATTTTATAATTTCAAAGAATAATATAAAAAGGGCTTTAGGATACACTGTTGTATCTATTTATAAGCATATGAGCTAGTCTAATCTGTTTTAATACCTATCAAATGGTAAGTAGTATCTACCTATATACTTAGCAGAATTGTAACTAACTGAAAGTAAACGCGGTATAATTGAGAGTAGATACACTATCATAAGTATGGTAGCATATTAGTTTATGTTTTTTTTAAAGTGTTAATATAATATATACCATAATCTCTTGCTACTACAGTTTAGATAAGATATATTTGAAAAGTGATAACAATGAAATAAGGGCTATAATCAATCAACTATGGTCAATTTACTAATAATAAAGAAGGTCAATTGATGCAAACCGGACTTAGGGTGATCAATTGCCAAAGTAGGATTCTTATCAGTTCAGTCGTTTACTATCGCTTTATTCCGCTTTCCCTAATTTACGCTTGCCATTTATGCTTTCACTTACGTATGTTAAAAAGCTACCTATACTGATTGGGCTAGTTTTAATTTCACTTGTATCGGGATGTGTTTCATCGAAGAAACTGGTCTATTTTCAGGGACAGCCAACCACCGCCGATTCAATAAAACTAATGGATCGATTTATACCAACGATCCAGTCAGGCGACATTTTAACCGTTCGGGTAAGTAGCTTAAGCCCAGAGGCTACGTCCTTTTTCAACCCACCCTCGGCAACCATGCCGGTCGATCGGATGATGACGCCAACTATGACGTCACTTCCGGAAATGACGGGTTATCTGGTTGGGCAGGACGGTACTCTGGAATTACCATTGATTGGAAAAGTAAAAGTAGGCGGATTGAGCACGGCCCAGGCTAGCGACCGGATCCGTGAAGAACTTAAGACATACCTCAAGGAGCCAACCGTGAATATACGGAACCAGAATTTTCGGGTTTCGGTCATGGGTGAAGTGGCCCGGCCATCGCTCTTTACTATTCCGAATGAGAAAATCACGATGCTGGAAGCCCTTAGCCTGGCCGGTGACATTACCATCTACGGTCGACGGGATAACGTGCTGCTTATCCGGGAAGTAAACGGCCAGCGAACTTTTACCCGCATTGATATGACTAGTCGGGAGCTCTTCCGTTCCCCCTATTATTACCTGCATCCCAACGACGTCATTTATGTTGAGCCTGGCAGAGCTCGTGTCGCCACTGCCGATCGAACGTATCAATTATTACCTATTGCTCTCAGTGCGCTTTCTTTTCTAGCTATCATCTTTAGTCGTTACTAACTAATACTCTTATGTCTGAAAATGCCTACTCGTATACGCCCTACCAGGTTTATGGCGCCGAAAATCAGCCCAACCTGCGTGTTATACTGCTTCGGTATCTGAAGCACTGGAAGTGGTTTGTCTTGTCATTATTGCTGGCTGGGGCTGGGGCCTATATCTATTTAATCTATCAAACGCCCATTTATAAGGTTCAGGCCAGCCTGCTCATCAAAGATGACAAAAAAGGCCTCGACGGCGAGAACATCCTGAAAGAAATGGATATTCTAAAACCGAAAAAAACGGTTGAGAATGAGATTGAAATCATCAAATCCTACACGTTGATGGATAAAGTGGTCAACAAGCTCAATCTGGATGTCCAGTATTTTCGGCCAACGAAAACGGTCGATCAGGAGGTCTACAGCGAGCTACCGATTCGGCTGGTTGTCGAGCAGCCATTTTCATCGCTATATGGAGAAAAATTGCAGCTTAGTTTCGTTAATAGCAACCACGTACGGATCGATGACCAGGTTTATCCGGTCAACCAATCAATAAAAACGCCCCATGGTCGTCTGCGGGTCTTTGCTAGCAAGCCACTAAGAGCTTCTTTAGAGCCCCTCAAAGTGGTAGTATCTCCCCGCACGGAAGTGGTAAATGGATATTTGAAAAACCTGACGGTTGAAACAACCAGCAAAGCGTCGACCGTATTACAGATCACGCTCGAAGAAGCTGTACCGGCCAAGGGAGAAGCGTTGATGAGACAACTGATCGAAGAATACAACCAGGCCGCTGTTGTCGATAAGAATCTGGTTGCAGCTAGCACACTTGATTTTATCGAGGATCGCCTACGGTTAATTTCCGGTGAACTGACCAACGTCGAGAAGGATGTTGAATCGTATAAAACGAGCGAAGGCATTACGGATTTGAGTGTACAAGCACAGTCGTTTCTGCAAACGGTTCAGGCTAACGATGCCCAACTTAATCAGGTAAACATTCAGCTGAGTTCTCTGAAAGATATTGAGCGGTATGTCGACAGTAAAGCTGATAGCCGCGGAACGACGCCGGGTTCAGTTAGCTTAAGTGACCCTGTTCTACTAGGCTTGGTAACAAAGCTGACTGATTTGGAACTTCAGCGCGATGTACTGGCTCGGACAACCTCGGAGCGTAACCCGCTTCTACAAACACTAGATGGCCAGGTTAAGTCGACCAAAGAAAGCATATCTGAAAATATCCAGACCATAAAGCAGCAACTGACCAGTACTAAAAACCAACTGACTTCCACTAATCGGAAAATGGAAAGCATGGTTCGTACGGTACCGCACAAAGAGCGGGCATTGCTCAACATTACCCGGCAGCAGGCCATCAAAAACAACCTGTATACGTACTTATTGCAGAAGCGGGAAGAAACGGCTTTATCGTACGCATCTACATTACCTGATAGCCGCACGGTTGATCTGCCTCGGCACGAGAAAAAGCCAATAAGGCCAGTACGAGCTACAACATTTATGCTGTTCGGCCTGATTGGTTTATTGCTCCCTGTGGGGGCTCTAGCGGCCAAAGATATGTTGAACAACCGGGTTGTACGCCGGTCAGACGTGGAAGATGTCTCCAGAGTGCCCATTCTTGGCGAGGTTGTCCAGTCTGACGGCAAGAAGGCATTGGTTGTTGTATCGAAGAGCCGGTCGGTTATTGCTGAACAAATACGAGCCTTACGCACTAACCTACAATTCCTGCGCAGTAATCCGAATGGCAGCCAGGTATTGTTGTTCACCTCGAGCATCAGTGGCGAAGGTAAATCGTTCATGTCGATGAACATTGGTGCCAGTCTGGCCCTGGTCGACCGCCCTACGGTGATTCTGGAGATGGACTTGCGGAAGCCTAAACTTCACATGTCGTTGGGTATGCGCAATGCGGTTGGTATAAGCAACTACCTGATTGGCGAGGCTACGCTGGACGATGTACTGCAACCAATAGATGGATTCCCTAACTACTTCCTGATCAGTAGTGGTCCTCTGCCGCCAAACCCATCGGAATTACTCAATGGTCCCTATCTGGGCAAATTATTTGAGGAGTTGCGCGCCCGGTTCGAATATGTGATTGTCGATTCTCCACCCATTGGACTAGTGACCGACGCACAGGTAATTGCCCCGTTTGCCGATGCAACGCTTTACATGGTCCGGCACGACATAACGCCCAAAACGTACCTGAAAATGGTTGATTCACTGTATAAAGAAAACCGGTTTCATAACCTCAACGTCATTCTGAATGCCGTAGGTGACGGAGAATCTTATTACTACAGTTACAGCTATGGTGGCTATTACGAGGACGATAAGTCGGACAAAAAGGCCCGTAAAGCACTGTCTTAGTTCAAGAACATATCCATGAAAAGCAAATCCCGAAACTTGTATGCTTAGTAATGCCTCTCTTTCCAACACCAAGCCTTACATCGACGCAGAGGACGACGTATTTGTGTCATCGGTTGATGAGCAGAGTATGCTCGGTAAACGCCTGTTTGACGTTGCGTTTTCGCTCATGGTTTGTCTTTTTGTACTGTCGTGGCTTATTCCAATCTTAGGGATGGCTATCCGGCTAAATTCGCCTGGCCCTATTTTGTTCGTTCAGTTACGTACGGGGCGCGGGGGCCGACAGTTCCGGTGCTTCAAGCTCCGAACAATGGTTAGCCGGCCGGAAACGGTATTTCAACAAGCCACTAAAAATGATCCTCGCATTACTAAGTTAGGGCAGGTGTTACGCAAAACGAATCTGGACGAACTGCCCCAGTTTTTAAATGTACTGCTGGGAGACATGAGCGTAGTTGGGCCACGTCCGCACCCCATTCCGCTGGATGCCCAGCATTGGTATACCCTACCGAATTATCCAGAACGCTACATAGTCAAGCCCGGTATAACGGGTTTGGCCCAGGTACGCGGTTGCCGGGGCGAAACCGATACGCTCCAAAAAATGGAGCACCGAGTCCGTTTAGATCGCTGGTACATAGCCAGACAGTCACTAGGGCTGGACTTGAAAATTTGCTGGTGGACAATTGCTAAGACACTACAGGGGGACGAGAAAGCACACTGAAATTACGCTAATCGCTCAAGATATTGATCTATACACATACAGAACGCTTAATAAAAGATATAATTAGAGATGGTAGCTGCTTTAAAAGGTAAGATTACTGGTTTTTTTATCAATGGGCATGAGAGAACATTAATTGCTAAGAAGAATATTGCTCTGTCTTTCTTGGTCAGAGGGGGGGGGATATTAATAGGCTTAATTTTAGTACCAATGACCATTGATTACGTGTCGCCTACGCAATATGGTATTTGGCTCACGATAAGTTCAATACTGGGGTGGCTTAACTTTTTTGATGTAGGTTTAGGAAATGGACTAAAAAATACATTAACTAAGTCTTTTGCTCTTGGAGAAATGAATAAGGCAAGAGAATATGTTAGTACCACTTACGTGGCACTTGTAATAATATCAACAATCTCCTTTGTAATATTTTCAATAGCGAATAACTATATAAATTGGAACAGCACCTTAAATGTGAACACAGAAAATGAAGAAACGTTAAAGCTAGTTATGTGGGTTGCTGTAAGCTGTTTTTGTATACAATTTGTTGCACAGCTTATCAATACTATACTAACAGCAACCCATCAATCAGGAAATTCTTCAATTATTACATTCATAGGTCAAGTTCTGACGTTAATCGTTATATTTTACTGTACAAAACTAAAATCAGGTGATTTGTTGACATTGGTTACAATTGTGGCAAGTATGCCTGTTATCTCGTTGATTATATCATCATGGGTACTGTATAAGAATAAACTTAAGAATTTGTCGCCTAGCTGGAGGCTTGTGAAAATTAAATATATATATAATCTTTTAAATACGGGTGGTAAATTCTTTCTAATACAAATCGGGGCATTGATATTATTTCAAACGAGTTATATCATAATAAGTCAGATACTTGGCCCTGAGAGTGTAACAATATATAGTGTATGTTATAAGCTATTCTCTGTCATGATCATGATTTTTACAATAATCATGACTCCTTTGTGGAGCTCATTTACGGATGCATATAGTAAAAGTGACTTTAACTGGTTGAAAAACAGTGTTGATAAAATGCGAAAGCTATGGATTGTTTTTTCGATATTTACGTTGATGATACTGTTTATGTCGGATTATCTGTTTAAATATTGGATAGGTAATAATATTAAGGTGCCACTATCTTTGTCAATATGTATGGCTATTTACGTAATTGCTTACATGTGGCAAATGCTACACGTCTACCTTCTAAATGGAATTGGTAAAATACGCTTACAACTAATTGCAGTCACAGCCAGCGCAATTGTAAATATACCCATTTCAATAATTATGGGAAGAAACTTTGGTCTGCCTGGAATCGTGGCAACAAATACAATATTATTTATATTAATGGGGACAATTTTTTCTGTACAATGTGAAAAAATTATTAAACAGAATGCTTATAATATTTGGGATAAATGAAAATAATAAGACGATTATACTGGGCCCTAAGAAACTTGCTTAATTTGTTAAGCGTGATGTCGAGATATGATAAGTTCTATTGGGATTGGAATGCGTGTAGGACTAACAACTGTAATGTTGATGACACTGCTATAATTTATGGTAATTATATGCTGACTAATGTGAATATTGGTTACTCGAGTTATGTTAGCTTCAACGCATTTATGGCTAATACGGACATAGGGAAATTTTGCTCAATTGGTCCCAATGTTGTAAGTGGGATGGGTATTCATCCTACTAATGGAATTTCAACTCATCCAGCGTTTTATTCTAGCAAAAAGAAAAGCAAAATAACATATTGCCATTCTACTTTTGTTGAAGAGCATAGACCTGTTCATATAGGAAACGATGTATTTATTGGTGCTAATGTAACAATATTGGATGGTGTTAAAATTGGTGACGGTGCGGTTATTGGGGCTGGATCTGTAGTCAGTAAAGATATTCCACCCTATGCTATTGCAGTAGGGTGTCCAATAAAAATAATAAAATACCGATTTCCAGAAAATATCATTGATGACTTAATGTCAATTAAATGGTGGAACCAAGAAGATGTAACGCTGATGAGGGCAAAGGAATATTTTTATGACCTAGAGGGATTTGTTAACATTGAAAAAGAAGAAAATCTAACAAATATTTAATAATTATATGCAGGCTAGAATAAAAGATTATCCTATCAAAGACATTTTATTTGTCTATTTCATTATTGCATACTCAACTGTGCCATTTTTCAGAAATAATTTTGGACAAGCCTTGCTTCTTATCTGTATTTTTTATTCACATAAAGAAATTTTAAGAGTATTAAGGATTGAAGGTTTGTATGCTTTATTATTAGTTTTTGTCTTAGAATTTTATCATTTTGTTTATTTTCCTGATTACGATACAGGTGTTTTTAGACAAGTTGTAACTTCATTTTTAATTTCCTTATGCGTAGTATACTATTTAAGATTAAATTTCTTTGATATTTACATAAAAATAATGTATATAACTGCAATTGTCAGTTTCTTTTTTTTCTTTAGCCTGTTAGTTAGTCCTAGTTTTGTTCATTCGATCGATGATTCAATTCCAAATATATTTCGGGTGGGAGCAAAACACGCTCAGTATTATGGGGTAGACCTGGTTAGGGTAAATCCAATTATATATAACTTTGATTATAATTTTTATTCAATAAGAAACAATGGTCCTTTCTGGGAACCTACTGTATTTGCTTCATTATTGTTAATAGCACAAATATTTAACTTTATTATTTATAAAAAATTATTTAATAAAAATGGTATAATATTTACAATTACTATTTTAACTACTCTTTCCACTACGGTCTTTGTAACATATTTCTTTTTTTTAGCAAGTACTATTCTTATTAACCCTAAAATAAAATTCATATTAAAAATAATATTGCTTGCTGGTACAGCTATAATTAGCGCATACCTATATTATGAAATGCCATTTTTACAAGAAAAAATAACTAAGCAAATAACTGAAGTTGATGAAAATATAGAGTTAACGGGTGATTCACGTATAGCAGGTGCTACATTAGATTTATTCGAAATATCTCAAGATAATTTGTATATACTATTTGGTAAAGGGAGTGATAGGGATTCAAGGATTGCGGGAAAAGATAAAACTGTGCAGAGAAACTGTGGCTTAACGGGATTGCTTATCGAATGGGGAATTTTCTTTTTCTTGATTTACATTGCTTTAATATATTATTCATTTTACCAGATAAGCCGTGTTTTTGGTACAAATACATTATTCGCTTTGCCATTCACTATATGCATATTAATTGTTTCTTTTAGCGAAGTTTTTTTTGAACTTTCTCTTTTTCATGCGTTTATGTTTTTTGGACTTGCATTGAAACACCATAATAAGCAGAATTACAACCATGTAAGAATCATGCAAAAGGCTAATCAAGATAATCATCATGTAATGATGGCTTAGGCGAAGAAAGGTATTGGAGTTAAGTTGCTTCATGAGTAATTCATGATTGAAGGCGCAATTAATGTATTATGTGTGTATAATTAAGTGATCTAGAAAATGAAAAAGTTTTCTTTAATAATTCCAATTCATAATAGGTTATTATTAACAAAAGTTGGAATTAAATCTCTGTATGATTCTCTTTCTTATTACGAGAGGGATAATAATTTAAAAAAACATTATTTTTCTATAGTAGTTGTCGATGACGGTTCTACAGACGGAAGTGAAGAATGGATAAAGGAAAATTATCCAGAAATTCATATTTTGAAAGGTGATGGTAATCTTTGGTGGACAGGAGCAATAAACAAAGGTACTAAATATGCAGTAGAGCAATTAAATTCTGATTACGTTATTCTTTGGAATGATGACACACAATGCGATATTTTATATTTTAAAGATTTAGTAGCAGTAATTGATAGTAATAAAATATATCAATGCTCTATTCTTGCGTCAAAAATATATTGGCTCAATGAGTCAAATACTATTTTTAATTACGGATGCTATTATTCGAGGAAGACAGGTAAGAAAAAGCTTATCGGTTGGAATGAGATAGATTCTAATCAATACAATGAAATTAAACTAATCGATTGGTCAGGTGGAATGGGTACAATAATCCCTGCTAAAATTTTAACAGAAGTAGGATATTTTGATGCTGATAAATTCCCACAATATCATGGAGATATTGACTTTTTTTTGAAAGCTGGTAGATTAGGTTACAAGTCGTATGCTATGCCAATGCTCAAAATATACAATAATCGCGATTCCTCAGGTCTGTCAAATGTTGAGAATATAAATGATCTAAAAAAAGTGCTCTCTTCAAATCGTTCAAACTATAATATTAAACAGAATTTCATATTTAATAGGCGCCATGCGAATACTTTTTTGAGTTGGTTGTACTTCGGGTTTAAATATTCATTATTAATTGTAAGTTCTATAAAAAAGATGAGATGGGCCTAACATTGTTGGAGTTTGCTAGATCACTGCGATTGTATTTATATAATGCATTTTTTTGTAAAATTCCTTTTTCTAACGTTCGATTATTTTTTATTCGTTTTTACGTTCAGCTGGGTGAAAAATCAAATGTATGCACGAACGTGAAGATATTAAGTAAGAAAATTAAACGAAACCACATCAGTATTGGGAATAATTGCATAATTAATCCAGGATGCTTATTGGATGGGCGGGAAGGTAGAATAACAATTCATAATAATGTTGATATTGCACGTGGTACATGGATATTTACTCTTGAACACGATCCACATTCGGATTACCATTCTACGAAGTCTGGAAATGTTATAATAGAAGATTATGTATGGATAGCTTCTCGAGTAACAATTTTGCCAGGTGTACGAATTGGTCGTGGGAGTGTTATAGCTTCAGGTGCTGTTGTCACAAAGGATATACCTCCAATGTCAATTGCGGGTGGTGTACCTGCTAAGATAATAGGCACACGAGAGTCCCAGCTTTTATACAAAAATAATTACTTTCCGCATTTGTATATATAAGGATATATTTGAAATACAGTATGGGAAGAATATTTAGAAAACTAAATATATCTACTCATATTGTATTATAAGTTCACTGAGAGATGCATTGTAATATGGAAAATTTGCCATTGAGCCCAATAATCTTGTTTGCTTATAAACGTGCAGATACGCTTGCTAAAACAATAGAGGCTTTACAGCATAATTCGCTAGCAATAAAAAGTAATTTATATGTATTTGTGGATGGACCTAAAAGGCCTAATGATGTTTCGAAAGTAAATGAAGTGAGGCTTTTAGTGGATAACATAAGTGGTTTTAAGTCAGTTGAGCGGTATTACAGTGAAGCCAACATAGGACTAGCTGATTCTGTTATAAGAGGTGTATCACAAGTATTAAAAATTTATCAATCAGTAATCGTATTGGAAGACGATTTAATACCAAGTCATAATTTTCTCGATTTCATGAATCAATGCTTAAATAATTATAGTAACAACAAGCAGATTTTTTCAATAAGTGGATATTCAATGCCTTTTAAAAAACCTGATGGTTATCAATTTGATGCATTTACATTTCCCCGAACAGGTTCATGGGGGTGGGCTACGTGGGCAGATCGATGGCAACTAGCTGACTGGCAAGTTTCTGATTATAATATATTTAAAACGGATAAAGAGGCTCAACGTAGATTTAACGAAGGTGGGAGCGATAGGACACGTATGCTTCGTCATCAGCAGCAGGGCACCATAAACTCTTGGGCAATCCGTTGGTGCTACAATCAGTTTAAACAGGGAGGATACACAATATATCCAACAGAATCTAAAATACAAAATATTGGGTTCTCTGAAGATTCTACACATACTAATGTGTACAATAGATACAAAACAATGCTTGATAATGGAGAACGACGGACTTTTGAATTACCTAGCGTTGTAACACCTATAGAAGCATATAAAAGGCAATTTAGAATGCAATATAGTATACCCATAAGAGTGTTTAACCGATTAAAAACTTACGCTGGTTTGCGCATGTAGCCGGAAATGAATGCTCTAATAATTATGAAAATACTTTTTATACATAATCGTTATCAACAACATGGTGGTGAAGACGTTATCTTCGATCAAGAAGTTAGTTTGCTGAAAGCTGCTGGTTTTGATGTGGAGGTTCTGATTTTTAATAACGAAAGTTTCTCTAAAGAGAAAGGCGCCTACAAGCTAGTTGCAGGTTTAAAAACATTTTACAATAACGAATCAGCTAAGATAGTAGAAATGACTATATGTACCTTCAAGCCAGATGTAGTACATATACACAATTTATTTTACACCGCTTCTCCATCAATCATATCAGCAGTAAAAAGATTAGGTGTACCTGTAGTCATGACACTACATAATTACAGATTGGTATGTAGTGGCGTTTTTCTAATGAGAGAAGGTGAAGTTCCATGTGAGCGTTGTGTAAGTAAAACAGTCCCTTTGGATGGAATTAGATATAAGTGCTTCAGAAATTCAAGGCTACAATCAGCGCAATTGACATTAGTTACATCATTACATAAAGTAATCAATACCTGGAAAAAAGTAGACAAGTATGTTGTTTTGACTGATTTTGCGAAAACTAAAATTTTGCAATCATCACTGAATTTATCATCTGACCAGATAACCGTAAAGCCAAATTCTATATCAGATTTGGGTTATGTTACACCATCTAGTAGGAAAAATTTTATTCTGTATATCGGCCGTCTGTCTCCGGAAAAGGGAATTAGTACCTTACTAGATTCGATTAGGAAGTTACCACCTATAAATATAAAAATTATAGGCGATGGCCCTTTGCGGGATAGTGTTGATGAATTAAGTCGAGGGTTTCCAATGGTCGAATATTTGGGACAACAACCTAGGGAGGTCGTCGTAGAATATCTAAAGCAATGTAAAGCACTCGTTGTCCCTTCTGTATGGTATGAAGGTCTACCAACAGTTATACTTGAAGCATTGTCTACTGGCACACCTGTATTATGCGCAGATAATCCTAATCTACGTTCTATTGTAGGGGATTGTGCTAGCTTTTTTGCTGCTGGTGATGAGCAAGATTTAGCTCGGAAGATAAGTCATCTCTACAACAATGAAATATCAGACTTGGATTGTGTTCGTTCAAGAGACCAGTATGAGAAGCGGTATACTCATGAGATAGTGTTACAAGAGCAAGTAGATATATACTCTTCTCTTGTAGTAAGGGCTCGTATTTCTGAGCATTACCTACCTGATACAGTTTAGCTAGCTTTATTATAGAAACGCCTATTATTAAACTTGCTGAATCACTTAACTAGTTTTATGATAAAGCCTTGCCTATATATTACGCCTAACCTAGCCTTCACAACTGATAAAATAAAAAATCCATATATAACTGACTTAGCGCAAGCTTGGGAGGTAATAGGGGCGGATGTTATACGTAGCCCATATGTAAAATGGCTACGTACAGCTGATCTATTACTCTTTTTAAGTAAAGCTGATATTTTGATGCTGAACTGGCCTGAAGATTTATATCATAGACCTTTAGGGCGTGTACAAGTGTGGGCTCTTAAGAGATTAATAGAAATCTTTAAACTAAAGAAAGGGAAAATCGTGTGGACTATGCATAACCGAGTTTCTCATCGTGCAGATGCCCGTGAAGAACAAAAAGAGTTTATAGAATGGATTGTAGACAAGTGTGACTTAATTGTTGTCCATGCTGAAGAAGGCTTGAGTTTAACTAAATATCCCCACAAAACTATCTATTATCCCCATCCATTTCGAGCAACAGTTCATCAGGGCCATAGTGAAAAGGATTTTAAGTACGATGCTTTAATATGGGGCAATTTGTCTCCCTATAAGGGAGTAGATGTCTTCTTAGAGTTTTTGTACAGTAAAGGTTTACAGGATAGTTACAAATTATTAATATGTGGTAATTGCAGTGATAAGGAATATGCTGATAAACTTAAGCAGTATCAGTCGTCATGCATTACAATTCAGATTGGATTTGTGTCAGATGAAGAACTTACAATTTGCTTTAATCAGTCAAGGACAGTATTGTTTACGCACTCAGGTGAAAGCGTTCTGACTTCAGGTACCTTGGCTGAAAGTCTATCTCACATGAAAACTGTTATTGCACCGAATAGAGGTAATTTTAAAGACTTTTCCGGACTAGGTTTAGTTTATACCTATGAAGATTTTGAAGAGGTACCATTGTTATTGTCATCCTGCAAAGAAAACCCTAAAACGTATCTGTTGTCTCAAGACGTTATAGGTTCTACTATTAATAAATATACATGGTCATCTTATGTTGAAACATTACGCAATGAGCTGTTGAGTAAAACCTAGGATTAAAAGTTGAAGATTATAGCACTATTTTGTTTTTATGCGTTGAAGATCTAAAAATCTGTTCTGCATAATAGAAGACGAGGTTCGAAACAAGCGTAGATAATACAAACTTGTTTTGAACCTCGTCCTTTTTTATAATCTATAAATATAGTGTTTTAATACTTATTGCTTGAGCGCATTCAGTATTCCATAAAAAGAAGACTTTTTGTTATACTCTTTATCAAATAGAGTTGGCATTTCTGGCTTCTGTGCAGTAACTAACCAGCTATCAGCGTCGCTCAAATCCCACATTGTAATGCCATATTGAAGGTAACTTGGTACATTCGATTTGTATAGCTTAACTAGGTTGTAGAATTTCAATGATTGTTCATTTTGAAGTGCGTTTGTACAGGTGAAGTTAGTTTCGTTCTGGACATTTACTTTAATATCTAGTTCTGAAATATGAATTTGAAGTCCAGTGTCAGCGAGTTTACGCAAAGAGTTTGCAATACCAGACTCAGGAGTTTTGATTGAAATGTGCATCTGCGTTCCTAAGCCGTGAATAGGAATTCCACTCTTTTTAAAATCATTTATCATTTTAACAACTGCATCTATTTTCGCAGCAGATACCTCATAATCAAAATCATTGTAGAACAGAAGAGCATTTGGATCTGACTCGTGGGCCCATACAAAACATTTTTTTATAAAGTTCATATAGTCTTCGTCATTTTTGTAAAGTTTTCGAAACGAAGTGTTTCTTAAAGTCCCGTTACCAGTAATAATCTCGTTTGTGACATCCCAGCTTTTGAATTTTCCTTTGTAACGACTTACAATTGTTTGTATGTGATTCTTTATAACTTTTTCAAAATCGTTAGTGCTACCCGAATAGTTGCTTAACCAATCAGGCGTTGCCATGTGATACAGTAAGCAGTGGCCATGCATTCTTATTTGCTTGTTATTGGTATAATTTGTCCAATAGTCGGCTTCACTAAAATTGAATTTGCTTGGAGCGTATTCAATGTTCATGTAAGCATGAGCAGTTACAGAGTTGAATTGATTTGAGAACAGATTGTAAACTTTACTACTGTTGACTAGAAGATGATAATTTGGCGCAGCGCCTATTGGAAAGGAAGCTACAGATCTTAAGGTCGAGTTACTGTCGACAACCATATTAGCTAGCTGGTTTGTCGACATAACGCTTGTTGATAGGTCTGCTGACTCTACTGCTTGGGGCGCAATTGCAGTATCTTTTGGGTTGCAGGCCGTCAGGAAGCTGAATAGGACGAAAGTGAACAAAACCGTGAATCCTTTATAAGAAGAAGTTGAAGAAACTTGGTTGCTCGAAGTAGATGACCGTAACATTTTGGCGAGTTGTTTTTGATTCGATGATCAAATCTCGCCTGCTACGCCCCCTCAAATCGGTCATTTTCGATGAATGACCTGGATCAGCGGTTTTTCTGATACTTATCAGATTTTTTCGGTTTTCTCATTTTTATCACTTTGCTAGGTAGTGAGCATTCTTTTAGAAATTGGATTTAAGTTAGTTTTTGATAAAATGTAAATAATAGGTTAACAGCCTTGTAAGCCTAATTACCGTAAAGTCTCTCTTATTGCTCGCTATAGAAACGCGGCTCGTTTCGCCTTTGATTTAGGCGAACGACGATTTTATAGGCTTTTTAATTCCTAGTCTGGGTAGTTAGTGAAGCAGGCTTATTATACGTGCCTATGAAGTTGATGCTTAGAAAGATAAGCTTACTTAAAGTCAGCATTATAATTGAATAATACAATAAATACCCTAACTGTAATTTTATTATACTTAAAGTTTATCATAATATGATTTGGTAACATTTTTTTGATTAAGTTTGAGTAGGTAAACATCCCTTGCCAGGCTACATAACTTGTAAACTCTATAAACGTTTTTAGGTGTTTTTACCCATATAGCTCCTTAGTTCAACCTCAACTTTTATTCATCTATGCGTATTGCTTTAATAACTGGCTCGGCCGGATTGATTGGTAGCGAATCTGTTGCCTTCTTTGCTGATAAGTTTGATTTAGTCGTTGGCATTGATAACAATATGCGCCAATACTTTTTTGGCGCCGATGCATCGACCGAGTGGAATCAGAACCGCTTGCAGGAGGCTCATACGAATTATATACACCGCCCTGCCGATATACGGGAGGTGAACCAGCTTGATCCCATCTTTCGGGAATTCGGTACGGACATTAAACTGATCGTGCATACAGCTGCTCAACCTAGTCATGACTGGGCCGCCCGCGAACCTTTTACCGATTTTACCGTGAATGCTAACGGGACACTAAACATGCTGGAAATGACTCGTCAGCATTGTCCGGAGGCTGTTTTTATCTTTACCTCAACGAATAAAGTCTATGGCGATAACCCAAATTACCTGCCGTTGATTGAGACAGAAACGCGCTGGGAGATCGATGAAAGCCACCCTTACTTTCAGGATGGGATCGATGAATTCATGAGTATTGACCATACCAAGCATTCGCTGTTCGGAGCTTCGAAGGTGGCGGCTGACATCCTGGTGCAGGAATACGGACGCTATTTCGGTATGAAAACCGGCGTGTTTAGAGGTGGATGCCTGACAGGCCCAAATCACTCAGGAGCGCAGCTGCACGGATTCTTGTCATACCTAATGAAATGTGCCATCACGGGAACGCAGTACACTGTTTTTGGCTATCAGGGCAAACAGGTTCGCGATAACATTCATAGCTACGACCTGGTCAATATGTTCTGGCATTTTTACCAGAATCCACGGGTTGGTGAGGTATATAACGCGGGTGGCGGACGTCACGCGAACTGTTCTATGCTGGAAGCGATTGCCCTCTGTGAACAAATTTCGGGTAACAAAATGAACTATACTTACTCAGAAACAAACCGCATCGGTGATCACATCTGGTATATTTCAAACTTGAACAAATTCAAAAACCATTATCCAGACTGGACCTGGAATTATGATCTGAATCAGACCATGGTGCAGATACACGACAGCATGGTTGCCCGGTTGGAGCAAACCGTTTAGCGTTTAAAAAGAGTATTGAACAAAGGTCGGCGGGATGAAGAACATATCTTCATCCCGCCGACCTTTGTTCGTTTTTCGCTGGAGAACTGGTTATAGCGTACCCCACTACAAAGCGCTGGAAATTCGTAGCCCCTTCTGCCTGTATAGTGCTATATACAGGCAGAAGGGGCTACAAACTGAATGATAATCTGGCAATCAGGCCTGCGCGCTGACCGGCGATGTTCGCTGGATTATAAACTGGCGCATGACATAATAAATGTACAGGGAGTTTGTGACAGCGTAGCGTTTGAACAACCGACGCGGTTCCTGCGATAAGCGGAAAAGCCATTCTAAACCAGACTGTTGCATCCAGGTCGGTGGACGTTTTATGTTGCCAACGAAGTAATCGAAAGCTGCTCCAACGGCCATCATAACGGCATTAACTTCGCCCAAATGTTGGGATACCCAAATCTCCTGACGCGGACAACCCCGGCCGACCAGAACGATATGTGCACCCGACGCATTGATTTTCTTGATGTCTTCCGCTTTTTCTTCCGGAGTTGCATCCCGGAAGCGGTCTACATGAATACCGCAGATCGTTACGCCCGGAAACACACGGGGTATGTATTCGCTGAGTTTTTCAAGTGTTGAAGCTGTACTGCCATACAAATAAACTCGTAGTTGCTTTTCACCTGCTGCTTTTAATACATGCCGGGTGAGGTCAGGGCCATAGACGCGGTCCTTCAGTGCTGCTTTGTTAAACGCATTCAGCGCCCATTGAACGGGTTTCCCGTCTGGAACCACCATGTTGATCCGGGATACGTGTCCGCCAATTGTTTCATTGCGCTTCGATTCCATTAAGCCATGAACGGCCAGCGCTGATACGCCGAAACTCGTTCGTTTCTCGGCGTACTGAATAATAATGTCTGTCGCCGATGTATAGTCAACCGACGCGTAGGAGATGCCGAATAAGGGCGTTGTGGCGAACTGTTTAGTCATAGTTATGTCAAAGACAGGTTGAAAAAGACCGATCTGGTTACAGAATAAATGGCGTTGATAAGACAGAAGCACAGAGGCCATAACAGGCTGAGCCGAGCGCTTCTGTTCAGGCATTTATCATACCTGGCGTGGGTGATACTTGATAATGGCAAGTGTATCACCCGTTTACAATGCTAATATATAGGCAAATGGCTTATAAAAATAACTATTTGTTTAAAATTATTATTTTTAGTAACATGTAGTATTGTAAAATGGATTATGTGTATAATTTGTATTGATTAACAGGTGTAGATAAGGTACCGTGTAGTTCTGACAGGTAAAAGCAACCTGATAGCCTTCGTGAAGCCATATATGAGTTTATAACTTATCACGTATAAATCCTCGATAAAGCTGGGACTTTTAGCCGCTTGATTATCAAAGTTATCCGCTTTATCAACGTGCAACTTGACTACTTAACTGGGTGCGCACGATCAATCAATTGTCAATACAACGCTACTGACTCCATTGGCACTGACGCACGGTATGTGCGCCGAACGATGTAATTCTTCTTACCCTGCGATTCGTGGTAAGTGCGCATCTGGAGATCAAGAACAAGGCCAAATGCAAGGAATTGCAGGCCAGCCAGTAACCAGACAATGCCGACCGCAAACCGGTCAAGCCCATTCACGTTTGCGTCAGTAACCCACAAAAAACGCATCGCCAGACATAGGCCACTGACCAGCAGAGAAAGGCCAAGGCCGCCAAACAGGTGCATGGGTTTGTTGAGGTAGCGTTTGAGGAATACCAGCAACAGCAGGTCGCTCAAAACCCGACCCGTACGGCCTAATCCATATTTGGACTGACCGATCCGGCGGGGATGATGGCGCACGGGAACCTGCACAATCCGTGCCCCATCAAAGTGGGCCAGGATGGCTATAAACCGGTGAAGTTCGCCGTATAAGCCGATCCGTTTGGCAAAGTCAGCCCGGAAGATCTTGAGCGCGCAGCCGTTGTCGCTGATGGGTAGTCCAACGGCTCGCCGGATAAGGCTATTGGCCAGCCGGCTGGGTAAGCGACGTAGCCAGGCGTTGTCCTGTCGGTTGTGCCGATGGCCAACCACCAGGTCCACATCGCGTTCTTCCGCCACTTGAAGCATCGGGATGATGTCGAGCGGATCATTTTGCTGATCGCCATCCATCGTCGCAATGAACTGGCCCCTGGCCGCGCTGATGCCGGCTGCCAGAGCCGCACTCTGGCCGTAGTTTTTCTGAAGGTCCAGGATCGTCAGCCGCTCGTGTTGAATCGCTAAGAGCTCGGCCAGCGTCGTATCTGTAGACCCATCGTTGACGTAGATGATCTCATAATCGAGCGTTTGTAGCGCTGCTGTTATCTGGGCAACGAGGGGTTTGCTATTGCCCGCTTCGTTATACGCACACACAACGACCGATACATACGGATGGTCCGTAATCGGCTGGTTAATCAAGGGCTGGTAGGTAGACATGGTTTTGCTGGTAGCTGATGACCATTCGGCGCAGGCCTTCTGCCAGATCGGTGGTCGGTTGATAATCCAATAGCTGGCGGGCTTTCCGGATGTCAGCGTGCGTATAAGGCACATCACCCGGCTGGTCCGTGAACCAGTTGAGCGGAACGCGCCGTTTGGTTTGCTGTTCAAGCAGGGCGATCAGTTCGAGTAGCGTAACCGGATTTGCACTGCCCAGATTGATAAGTTCAAAGCCTTTTACCCGTTCTATGGCCCGGCTGATACCCAGCACAATATCATCGACGTATGTGTAATCGCGCTGGCTACGTCCGTCTCCGAAGAGGCAAATGGGCTGACCTGAATGGAGTTGATGGATAAAGCGGGAAATGGCCATATCGGGCCGTTGCTGGGGGCCGTACACGGTAAAAAAGCGCAGGCAAAACACATTCAGGCCGTATAGCCGATGGTGCTGCTGGCACAATCGCTCGGCGGCCCGTTTGGATAGCGCATAGGGTGACACTGAGTCTTCTGCTGAATCGGTTTCCTGAAATGTTCCCCCTGCCCGAACCCCGTAAACCGATGAGGACGACGCAAAGACCAGCCGCTTCACGCCCGCGTTGCGCATGGTGTCCAGAAGCACCGCGGTACCGTTTACGTTATGGTCGAAATAGGCGGCCGGGTTTTGCAACGAAGCCCGTACGCCCGCTAATCCTGCCAGGTGAATGACCCCGTCGATGGCGTTCGCCTGAAAAACTTGGCGCATGAATCGCTTGTCGCGAATATCGCCCTGAAGCAGCGACCAGTTGGGCAAATGCCTGAGGGATTCGATATGCTGCCATTTAATAGCCGGATCGTAGCTATCATTAAAATTGTCCACCAGCAGCACCGTATGCCCCTGGTTCAGCAAATAGTTGGTCAGCGTATGGCCAATAAAGCCTGCCCCGCCCGTGATCAGGATTGTCATCGTGAGAATGGTTTACTCAAATTGAACAATAGACGCTGGGTGCCGGTCGAACAGCACCAGTTTACCAACCGGCCTATAACGCTCCCTGGCTAGGGTGAGCGAATCGCCGATGTAAAGAGCCCCCGGTATTTTCTTGCTGGTTCTGCGCAGGATCTCGCCCCTAGTCGCGGTGATGTGAAAGGAGCTGACGTCGGTAGCCGGACCATCGCCCACGGTTGTTTTGTAGCCATATAGCGGCCGTCCGAGCGTCAGGAGAGCGGCCTGCGTGGCACTATCCTGATAAAACTGGCGTTTCGTGGCCCGACCCGGCAGTACCAGCCAGTTGAAGCCCAGCCGAACAACCACAAGAACTGCGATCAACAGCCCAAGTCGGTTGGCCGACGGGCGGCTCATGAGCCAGGCTAAACCGGCGAGCAGTCCCGACAGAAAGGCTGTTTTCCAGAAGGCAGCGGGTAGAACACGTGTGGTTGGGTAAAAAACAGCCGTCCAGGCACCAATCGCCAGCACGATGGTCAGAATCAGCCAGACCCGCTCCACCCACCAGCGCCCCCGATCAGCCGGGCTGGAATGTTTGTGGTATAAGTAAGCCAGAACTGTAAAGAAGAGAGGCACTAACCCGATCAGGTAGCGGCCATACGCCTGTGGCGATGACCAATAGATGAGCACCGTTAGGCTGAAAGTCAACGTGTTAAAGACAATGAAGGGATTTTTTGTCAAGATTGTCCAGACACCCCGCCGGATGAACAGAACCAGCAGCAAGGTGTATGGCGCGAAGTGGTAAATGAACTCAAATGGAAACGTAAGCAGATGCAGGAGCGTTGGTCCCCAGCCAAAAGCAAGTCCGGTTCGTTTGGTGCTTTCGGTCAGTAAAACACCCGCTACATCCTGAAACGGAATGGCGTTTCGGCTGAAATAAGCCAGGTAATAACTCCCCGTAATCAGGAGAAAGACGCCAATCCCGACGAAGTGGGCCGGGTGGAAAAGCAGTTTAAATCGACGCGTGTAAATAAACCAGCCCAGCAGCGTCAACGCCTGAAACGCGAGTGGCGGTAATCCTTTGAGCAAAAAGGCAATGGCCGTAAGGGCATAGGTTGTGAGGTAGAGCAGCCAGTAGTTACGCTTCCGATCGTAATAATAGACCAGCATCATGGCCGTATAGGTGGCCAGCGAGAACGTGATCTCGATGAGGCCCAACATGGAGTCATAGAGCAGTACCCGGCCATTCGTCAGCGTCATGAGGGTCGCGGCCCAGGCAACCGTTGGACTGCTGTATTTGCGGACAAAAGTAAACATCGTTACCCCTAGCAGTACCAGCGAAACAAGCATAGGAAACCGAAGGGCAAACGACGAATAATTGCCAAACAGGCGGTAGGAGCCAATAATCAGCCAGTTGTACAACGGCGGCTTATTGAAATAGCGTTCGCCATGCAGGGTAGGGGTAATGTAATCTCCGGAGAGCATCATTTCCAGAGAAACCAGGGCTCGCCGGGCTTCGTCGCCTGTATCGAGCGGCATAAATCCCAGATGCGACACCAGCACAAGGAGCAGACCAGTGCTGATGAGCAGTGTCCATTGGGGTTTAGACCAGGCATACGCCTGGGGGGCTGTTGGATGAGGAACCATTCGGATGAGGTATAGTCGTTCTTATCGTCTCTGAATAACTTTTCGCAGACTCAGCCAGCCACCCACGTTGTTGGTCAGCCATTGACCCTGGTCGAGAGCCAGCGCCAGGTTGAGTTGAGAGCCGCCCAGCCAGTTTACAGGTAAAGACAGTTGAGCCATGCCCGAGAATTGGGAAAAAGGCGCTCGTGGATCACTTGTAATCGGTCGTCCAAAATTTCGGCTAAAGGAGAGCAGGGCGCGTAGCTGCGCGCCGGAAGGCCATTGACCCAGCAAGCCAAGATGGCTAACCTCGACGCGGTTATTGCTGATAGCCATAAGCCCGTGGTTCTTAAACCCTCCTTTCAGATCGTGCAAATCCGCGCGCGAATCCTGCCAGCGGGTTAGAAAAGGCGTTCCAATAACGTGCTGGCGGTGCGTCCAGCCATCAACGTACTGGTAGTTGTTGAAGTAATCATCAGCTCCATTATACAGACGGCTACCAATCTCAAAATTGAAGTTAGTCTGATTCATAGTGGTCAGGAATTCGGCTGTGACCTGGGTAAGGCGGAAGCCCGTGTGAGCGTCGTTTCGTTTGTTTTTCCAGCGAACACCATACAAGCCATCGGGTAAATTCTGGAAGGCGACGCCCGACTTATCTTCGAAAGGATGCTGATAATATAGATACCAGTTGGCCTGATCCGTATCCACTTCGAGGGCTACATCAATGGAGCCCAGGTGGTTACCCGCCTGATTGATTAAGTCAAAATTGCTATACTGCGTTGGGTCATTGGGAGGCTGCCTGACCAGGATAATATCTTTGTAGGTGGACAGTGAGCTCGGAATTTTTCCGTTCACTGTTATCCCGTCCTTAAAAATAGTCGATGAGCCGCCCCACTGCGCTACATGGGTCATTCCCCCGTACAGCCGCACCCGATTGTGAAAAAGATTGATTCGTACAAACAGGGCCTTCTGGTGCAGAAACGAGTTCTGGATGGAATCGGTATTGCTGAACCAGCCGTGGGCGTACATGCCGTTTACTGCGACAACGCCCTTTGTGAACCCCAGTGGAACATAACCACGCGTACCAAACTGAATTTTATAGAGCGGAAGGGCATTGCCAGACCAGGCATAGGAGCCCGATGAAAGCAAGGTATCAACGAGGCCAAATACTTCCCGCCGACGACCGGCGTATACTTCAAAATTCTTTGTAAATAAACTCGCATACGCCACCGGTAAAATGAGTTGCGAACTGGAGCCGACATTCGCGACGCCTTCAATCGACACTTTTGCGTGTAGTTGACGCTTGTTCTGCAAATCGCCGAATTGCCTCGTCACCCCAAGGCGCAGAATACCCGCGGAGCCGTTTAACGGGACCGTTCCATACTGTCGTGAGCGGAACCAGAAGGGGGTTTGGGCGGCTGAGGACCCGAATCCACCTACTTCAGCCAGGATGCTTTGCTGTGCGGTTACCGTGTCGGGAATGGCTTGTCCAACTAGTTGGTGAGCCGAAACTAGGCAGAGGGAAAAGAAGAGAGAAAAGAGTAGTTTATTAAGCATTGAATCAAAGGATTGCGTAACTCCCAGACCGTGTTTCTGATCAAATAAGCTGGTTCGAGCAAATTAGTCCAACGTTGGTCAGATGGGGTATATACAAACTAAGGGTGCATTATAGTATTTTTAAAGATAATAATTAGTATCCATATATTGTTAATTATATTGAATTAGTAAATTATATTATAAAAATGTTAACTAATCGACTGGCTATTTTCAAATAAGGTTTAGACATTGAATAGGGTTTCAGCAGTCCTATAATCTCGAGTAAAAATCAGTTGCTTAAAACGTCATACCGGCAACAGCCTGAAAGTTTTTGGTATTATCGCCATAGGCTTTTACGGCTACCCCGCCCGTAAATCCATTGCTAAACCTATACAGTAGGCCATATTTTTGATACGTAGCTGGCTTGTACCAAAGTGGGCGAGCTACATTCCAGCCCATGTGGGCCGTAAACGAAAAATGGCCCTGCCAAAATTCGTAGCCCGCCAGTAAGGTGCCCTGTCGATATGGTTGGTAACGACCTGTCCATTGCTTGATCTGCTCCTTGAAATAGCGGTCATCAAGGAGCTCGATTCCTCCTGACAGAACATGCGTTCGGGTTAAATGATACCCTCCAATCAGGTTCAGACCAAAAACGGGATAGCCTCGTTCGGGGTACTCTTTGTTGGCTTCCAGCACCTTAACGGAACCTAAAGCCATCACGCGGAACATCCAGCGTTTGCCCGGATCGACGTTACGCCAATTTTGCGGATTGGGTAAGGTCGATGAACCCATATAACGTTGTATACCAACGGCTAAGGCCGGTATGTTCAAGCCCTGATTCGGGAGCCGGACACCCGCATTGGAGATGTGCTTATAATCGAACCCGGCCAGCAAACGCCAGCCTGGCGCAAAGGCATAGCGGGCATAAAGCCCAGCCCCAATCAATCCATTGATGGCCGTTCCAAAAGCGCGGTTGCCTGGGTTAGTGATGGCATCGTAATGGCGCGACACATACGCTAATCCCGCCAGGGCGCGCACGGAAAGGCCCCAGCGAGCCCGATGCACCAAAATGGGTTCGTAAAAAAGTCCGGCACCAATCGACTGGCCGAGCGCTTCCGGATTGCGAAACGAATAGGCATTGACAAAAACACCCGACCGAAAAAAGCACTGGCATTGCTGCCAGGATTCTCTACGCATGTGTAAACGGCTGTACCGTAGCTCAATACCAACCGGCGTTTGGGTGGAAATGGGAGTAATGTAAGTGGGTTTACTTATTCCTTGCAAGGCAATAACGCCCAGTTCCCGTTCTTCATCGGGTTCATTTTCTTGGCCAAAAGCCAGCACAGTACTACTGATGACGAAGCAGGCGATTAATAAGTAGCGAGACGTAAACATATAGAAATGGCATCTACGAAAGGAGGCCGCTGGTGATTGCTTCCGCTATATTCATCCTTTTAAGTTAACTTTTAAAACAAATCAGATAAAATAAGGATGTAAATTAATAAAAATATAAATTTACAGTATGCTTACTAACGGCTCTAAGCCGAAACTGGTCGATACTATGGTTCGTATTTGCCTTTGTGCATTCGTGTGCTGGCTAAGTCAGAAGGAGCTCAAAGCCGCTCAGTTCGTGCCGCCAGATTCTATAATCACGCAGTCATTCTACCAATCAATTAGTGTTCAGATCGGTACGACAGGCCCCGGCGTTTACTACAATCGGCTGTTGAGTCGGTCCAATCGGTTGACGCTTCGGGTGGGCGGACAGTATTTTGCCTATCGCAAACTTATTCGGGTAGAAGCCGCCACGGATTCGTATATACAGATCAAGCCTGATTTAATGATTGGGATTGCCCAGGCCAACCTGAAATGGCATCCGTTTCCACGGAGTTCGTTTTTTGTTACGGGCGGACTAGGGTACACCTGGCACCCGGCTATGCGGTTTGTCATCACTGCCGAGAATACCCTGAACCTGGACGGGCTTGAGTTAACGCCCGAAGATGTAGGAACCGTCAATCTAGGGTTTCGCTGGCACCCGGTTGTGGGTTACCTCGGCTGGGGATTCGGTCGGAGTTTGCCCAACAAACGTTTGGGAGTTGGCTTCGAGATGGGCGTTTTTTATATCGGAAAACCAAGCGTGCAGCTTGATTATGAGGGTTTTCTGGAAACAACCACCATTGATCAGCAGGTGCCTACTGTGGAGCGGAACCTGTCGAATTACCGCTACCTGCCTTCCATTAATGTAACGCTTTCCTATAAACTCAACTAAACGTGAACGATCAAAAGAATGCGACGACACAACGGACGTTGAACGAGCGAAAGAGGGTTTGGCGTGCCCGCAGTCAACATGGGTTGCGGCACTCTTTTACTCATTCAACATCCGTTGCGGCACTCTTTCACTCATTTGTTTGCCTGCTGGTTTTTGTGGTCTTCGCCGGGTCCTGCCATAACCCCCTCGATGGCTTAACCATTGGCCTGAAAGATCCCATCCAGGAAGGGGTTGTGGAGTGTCGGTTTTATGATCCGGCTGGTAATCCGTTACCAACCGATAATCTGGTAAAAATAGCCGGTGCTGATGCCCCTAAGGTGGTAACGACATTGAACACGACAAAATTCAAAATTAACAGCGACGGGAATTTGTTGGTAGCAGCTTCCCCAACGGCTAGCCTTTCGCCACAAGATCCCTTCAAATTTACCGTTGTTGTCGAAGCCCCGGATTATTTAGCCGTTGTTCAACCGGTTGTGCTCACGAATGGTAGCCGGCAAACACGCACGATCCGGCGGATCAATATGCTCAAGCCACCCCGAACGCTCAACGCAGCCCGCACGACGGGAAGCGCCAGCAGCGATGGGACGGTGGCGGCCAACCTGAGTGTGACAACGGCGCCCCAAACTAACGACGCTGATCGGGCCACCGTCACCCTCCAGCCGGGGACTAAGCTCGCTGACCGCGACGGAAGCGCAGTAGACGGTGCCCTGACGCTGGCCATCATCCATACCAATGCCCGCAACGATGAAGCGACCAGTTACATTCCGGGTGGGGGGGTACTGACAGCAGTGGCAGGGCGGGATGGAGGCCCTGCGCCGGGAACAATGCGGCTTCTATCCGTGGCTGGTTCAGTCACGATTCAATTGTATAATGAGCGGTATGCATTAGCCAGAAGCTTGTCGCCAGCTGCTCAGTGGACAATGGATCTGAACCCGCTTGCCTACAATGTAAGCGAAGGCCGGTCTATACGGGCGGGCGATCCGATTCCTTTATACAGCTATGATGAGTTCACGAATCGCTGGCAGGAAGAAAAACCGGGTGTCGTCAGGCAGAATGCACAAACGGGCCGCTTGCAGTACCAGGCCGAGGCCGCCAATGCAGCCGCCTACGTAGTGGGCTGGACGGAGTCGATCTGCGATGCCGGACCCATTTTTAAAGTAAGCAGCAAGCTGTCTGGGGTAGATGTGAACTACCTCTGTAAGCTGATTGATGTGGCTACCGGCAAGCAGGTTGCTTCTTTTTATGCTAACGTAAACAATGGTTCGCTCATCCGAATCGGGAATCAGTCGAAAAACAAGAAACTGAAGTTGCAGGTATACGACGAAACCGATGCCTGGGGCAAAGGCGCCAAAGGCGGATTGATTGCCGAATCGGGGCCGGGCCTCACTTGTGATCAAACCCCGGTAGCGATCAACCTGGCGCCCTTACCCGTACCCCCTGTCATGAAACTTGAATTTTCCTTTTCCTGCCCCGGCGGTACCACACTGGATGAGTCCTCGTTACCGGCACAAATCAAAACCCAGTATAGCGAAGTTGGCCAGGAAAAATGGCATGACCTTATAACGGCTACGCGTACCTATCGAAAAGCGGCCTCCTACAAATTAAAGGTGGGCCGTTCCTACGATTTTCGAGCCAGTACCGATGGCGGTGCCACTTGGCCCCTGCATCAGAATAATTATTTAGTTGACAAGCCCGAATGGACACTTAAAATCCGGGCAGAGATGTACTGCAAATGAAAATCCTCATCCTACGCTTTTCGTCTATTGGCGACATTGTGCTGACAAGCCCCGTGATTCGGTGTTTGCGGCAAACTATGGAAGGAGCTGAGATTCACTACTGTACCAAGCGCCGGTATCAGGAACTGATTGCCCACAATCCATACATCGATAAGTGCCATTACCTGGATGATAGTTTGATGCAGTTAGTCGGGCAATTACGGAGCGAACACTACGATCTGGTCATTGACCTGCACAATAGTTTACGTACTCGCCTGATCAAAGGCATGCTGGCGAAGCGGTCGGTTACTGTCAACAAGATCAATATGCAGAAGTGGCTCTATGTTCGGTTCAAGGCCAATGTGATGCCACCCGTACACATTGTTGATCGCTACATGGATACCATTCGTGCGTTGGGCGTCAGCAACGACGAAAAAGGGCTTGACTATTTCATTTCGGCTGAAGACCAGGTGCCCCTTAGTCAATTACCGCCGACGCACCAATCTGCCTACGTGGCCTACGCACTGGGTGGGCAGCACGCTACCAAGCGACTGCCCGTAGAACGCATGATTGACCTGTGCCGAAAAATAGATAGACCGATTGTGTTGCTGGGCGATCAGCACGATCGCCAAACGGGCGAACTGATTTGTAGCGCGCTGGGCGACGACTTGATTTACAATGCCTGTGATTTATTTTCGGTCAATCAGTCGGCCTCGCTTCTTGGGCGGGCGCAGATGGTCTACAGCCATGATACAGGCCTCATGCACATTGCGGCAGCGCTCAAAAAACCGATTGTGTCGATTTGGGGGAGCACAACGCCCCAATTGGGCATGTATCCGTATAAAACCCGTCACCTGATTGTTGAGAACACGGCGCTCAACTGTCGGCCCTGCTCCAAAATAGGCCATGATAAATGCCCGCTTGGGCACTTCAAATGCATGAATGACTTATCGTTCAGCATTGACCCGGCTTTCATAGGAAGCAACGAAATGCAGAATCAGTACTGACGTATTAAACTGCCCAAACGGATTAGGGGATTAGCAAAGACGCGTTTCGTAAGGGTTGCGAACGGAGCAGGTCGTAGTCGGACAGTGAAAACAGCGAGCCCAGCGCCGGCAAATCTTCGGGTCGATGGAGGTCACTGCCGATGAAATCTACCCAGTTGTTTTTAAGGATTCGTTGCGCCTGCGACCGAACCTTATTGCCATACCGACCGGTTAAGGACAGCCAGTTGAGCTGGAACAGACACCCGACGTCGCGTATGCGGGCCAATGACGCGTCATCCCCATGGTAATAGGTATAGCGTTCCGGATGAGCCAGCACGGGTGTATAGCCACGTGTTTGAATACGGAATAAAATATCTTCCAGTTGTTGTGGGGCAGCCGCCCAGCCTGTTTCTACGAGCAGATAACGCTCGGTACCAAACGTGAGCAGATCATCGGTGTTGAGCAGATCCGGAAAAAACTCATCCAGCATGTATTCAGCAGCCACATCAATCTGAATCGGCAAGTCGTTGGCATCTGCCAGGGCCTGCAGTTGCGCCTGCCCTTCCCGTAAAACAGTTGAGGAGTTAGGATACCAGTCGCGGCTGACATGCGGGGTAGTGATGATCCGTTCAATGCCCCATCCCATCATTTGCCGTAAACAGGTAAGTGTTTGTTCAGGGTCTTTGACGCCATCGTCAACGGCGGGGAGTAAGTGAGAATGCATGTCTACCTTCCAGAAACAAGCCTCCTCTACTGATCCCAGGTCGTTACCTGAAGTCGGAATGAACCGTTTCTTAAATCGTTCCCAAGCGTTCATAGTTGCGTAATGTCCCCAAATTTACATAATCAGTCGGCTAACAAAAAACAGGATGCATGTAACCAACTTTCCTGAACGTGCGTAATGGCTCGTCTGGAGAAGGGAAAAGTCGATGGAAAGGCCGTCAAATACGTCAATTGAATTGATTTATGACTCCCCGCTTTGGTCTGTGTGTTAACCAAAATTTGTTATTCGGCTTTTAATTTTCCTTTAATGTCACATTAAGGGCTTGTTAAGGTGTCTTCCAGGCCTAAACGACGCTACTCATGCATGAGCGATAAAAACAATTAACGCTGGCGGGGGTTCTTTTACATAGTATACCAATAGGCGAACGGCCATTGAAACATACGTAAACAAGCCTTACTTTCTCCCAACGCCATGAAACGATTGCTAACCATAGTGGCCTTGCTTTTACTGGGTGTATCGGCAATGGCACAAACGAAGCCAGCAACGGCTACGCCACCATCCGTTGTGTCGGTGATTGAAGGGGTGTCGGGAAAGCGCTTCCTGCCTGATACGGCCTATGCGGCTCTGTCGGATGAAGACGAAGCCCTGATTGCGAAGGAACCCCTGGCTAACTGGGGGCTAATCCAGGCATCCAGCCGGTACATCAGTTATTCTAATCTGGTCATTGGCACTCGATCCTATCAGCTATTGATTGCCAAGTCGCCAAAAGAAGAATTTCCGGTAGCGACGCTCATGCGTTATACGACGCCCAAGTCGAAGCCAGAGCCGATTGCCCGTGGCACGCTAAAGCCTAAGGTGGACGACAAAGCCAAGTAATGCTTCCTGTATACCCAGAAATTGTAACTAGACGTTATAGAATAGTAAGCGCGCCCGCCTGTGGAAAACAGGCGGGCGCGCTGGCAGTGAGGAGTAGGCGTTCTTACTCTGCCTGCGATTCAAAAATAACCATGGCTTTATCGATCGTCTCGTCGTCTACGCCATCAATCGTCAGTTCGTTATCATTTTCCACGTTACTAACAATGGTAACGGTGGCCATGTCCAGGCCAGGGTCGGCCAGAAACAGCGCAGCTCGAAAGCGTTCTTCGATCCGACGATTCAACGCGTCGTTGATGTCGTGGGTAAGCGCGTTTGCTAGTTGGGCTTCGTCTTTATTACTAAGCATTCGTAAAGGTTATTTTAAGGTCATTTCGGTGATAAAGTTAACCAAACAAAGCTATAGACCAAACAGGTAGACCTGGTTTTACAATAAGATAATGACACCTTCATTCACGGCGTTGCGGTTGGTGTAGGTATACAGCTAGCCAGCCTGTGTATCAGACAATATGCTTTGCTTGTTTGATACACAGGCCATAAACCAGGAAAAGACAGGAAGAGGCAACTGCTGGCTTCTAGGCCATGTCATACATGCTGGGCTCCATGACAGACTCTTTCTGATTTAATTCTTTCAGGACAGCACGGGCGAAGGCCAGCCGGTCTGATTTACGGTACTGATCTATATGCAGCGCACCCGACGGTGGCGTGAAATGCTGGTTGACCCGCTGACAGGCGGCCCATAGTTCAGGATGCAACTTGATTTTATTCTGACGGATGGGGGTGTCCGCGCCGAACCAAAGATTTTTGATGTTATCTACCGTTGATTTCATATCAATAGACTATAGTATGAAGCCAAACCCGGGCGTAGGACTAATGTTCGAGAAAATTCTGTTTCTTAATTGAACCTTAATCGCTTTTTACGGGCTTCTGCTTCGAAATGTATAGTTTAAATTTTCTAACTGCTTTGACGGTAGATAAGTGACAAAGGATCGCTAGTTACTGATTAAATTATGATTAATGGGGAAATTATTATCAAAAAAGCAATAAGAACCCCTTGGCTAAAGTAGTTTTTATCAATCTGTATAGTTTAGTTGTACGATACTGCTAGTACTAAATTACACACCTATCCAATACCTTAAAGCTATACAAGCTGAAACCCAAACATTGCTCTGCTTTGCTATGGAACAATTTGACGAGTTTGAAAGCACCTTGTTTCGCCCTCCTTCTGATGTAAACACCACCCTTTGGCGCTACATGGATTTCACCCGGTTTATGGCCTTACTTAACTCGGGAAGCTTGCATCTGACCAGGTGCGATCAATTCGATGATCATTTTGAAGGGTCGGTAAGGCAGGACGATATACGGGCACGGCTGGAAGAACACCGCAACGAATTTACAAGCAAGAGCACCTGCACCCCAGGTGAATTGCCGGCTATACTGGGACGACTCTGGAAAAAATACCAGCGCCAGTATGTCTACATAAACTGCTGGCACATCAGTGATTGTGAATCGGCAGCCATGTGGCGACTGTATGCAAAGTCGGACGATACCATTGCCATTCAAACAACGTATACAAAATTAAGACAGGCGTTGCCCGCTGGTTTTCATATCGGGGAGGTCAATTACGTTGATCATCAGACCTACATGAACGAAGTGAAAGAGGGATTTTTCAACAGCATGTATAAACGGAAATCCTTTGCCCATGAACGGGAACTCCGTATTTGTTATATCGATATGTATGAATTTCAGCAGGATAGTAAAGACCCCAATGCGTTTTTCTTTAGCGATCCAACACGGGTATTCGAAACGGTAGCCGTCGATTTGCAGGCCCTGATCGAATCGGTACGAATAGCGCCGGAGGCACCCGCCTGGCTTGTTAAACTGGTTCGGGATTCGACTATTCGATTTGGTTACGATTTTTGCGTTCGCCAGTCGAGTTTCAGCGAGTACCCATTTACGTAAGTTCTGCGCTGGAAGGCAATTGGCCTCATTTGAAAAATCAAACGGCACCCAATCGGATACCGCATGAAAATAATCTCTATTAAAAACATAACCCGTACGTCATCGGGTGGTCGGATGTTGCACTTGAATTGAGAGTACTCAAAGTGACCATAATCAGATTAACTCTGTCTAAATCATTGGTTGAATTAATTTGATGGTACTTTAAGCCCGGCTACCCTGATGTGGGCGGGCTTTTTTGTTTTCGCTACTCAGTAATAACGTTAATAATGTTACCCGAAAGGTGGCTGACCCAGGTTAAAAAGGCATGGTCTGCTTCAACTCGCTACTCAACACTGCCAGATCGATAATTCGGGCAAGTTGCCAGATATCGGTCGAGTTTATGGCGGGCTCGGCGCCGTTGACGATAGCTTCGTAGAGATTATCATAAAAGGGCATGTAATTACCCTGCTCACTGGGGATGAGTTCAGTCCGGCCATCCCGGTAAAGCATTCCCCACCGATCGTCAGGTTCAGTGCCCCACGTGGCTTTGTCATTGGGTAACTGGTCCAGGCGAAGCCGTTCTTCCTGCGCATCCAACCCATTTTTTATAAAGGAGCCGCCCGTACCATGCAGGCTGTAGCGCAACTGATTATGATAGACCAACAGGCTGGATTTCAGCCGGGCTGCCTTATCTGAATAGCCCAGCTTTATGTCAAAATAGTCGTTAATGCGGCTATCGGGGCGAATGATCCGGATCGTGGCCTCTACGGTATCGGGTGTGCCAAAGAGATGCAGGACCTGATCGAGCAGATGCGGTCCAAGATTGTAGAGATTGCCGCGTCCTGCACCCGCTTGCTCTTTCCAGCTTTGCGCCCGCAAATTCACGGGTGAATAACGGTCATACCGGCTTTCGAACTCAACGAGGTTGCCTAAAGCCCCCTCCGCCAGTAGGCGCTTGATGGTTAGAAAATCAGAATCCCAACGCCGATTTTGGTAGGCCGTAACCACCCGCTCCTGCTTCCGGGCCAGTTCCAGAAGTTGATGGGCTTCCTGTTCGGAAAGCGCAAACGGCTTTTCAATGACTACATGCTTTTTGTGTTCCAGTGCCTGGCGGGCATAATCGACGTGGGTTTCGTTGGGGGTACAGATAAAAACCAGGTCGATAGTAGGGTCCGCAAACAACTCCTCCGCCGTAGCGACCCACTCAATCGCGGCATCGAATGCATGAACAGCCTCGGGCCGACTGCTGGCTATTTTCTTTAGACGAAAGCGCGGATTGACCGATAAAAACGGCGTATGGAAATACCGTCCGGACAAACCGAACCCCACCAAACCAACCTGAATAACGATAGACATATCAAATGAAGTAAGGATCAGAGAATAGAGCGTAAAGGTAAGATTTGCGGGTGTATCAGCGTTGCTATAGCGTACAGTTAACCCAACTCAACGACTGATGAAACAAATCCTGATTGCGATGGTCGCCCTAGTGGCCCTGGCCTCCTGCGAAGGCGGCTCCTTCAAGAAAAAGAACTGCAAAGAGTGCGAAACACTAACGTATGGTAAAACGGGGCTGGTTAACACCAACAAGCAGCAGGTTTGTGGCGATGATGAAGTATCAGCCTATACGATTGCCAACACCACCAATAACAGTAGCCTGACCGTGACCACAACCTGTAAGTAGCCCGGAGTTTGGTGGTTATTTCCTGGTCGATTTAGCGATAGTTATTTCTGAAAACAAAACAGCCGCTTTCTAAAAGAAAGCGGCTGTCAGTACCCCACCTTAAATTATACTACACAGTTGCAATACAATCGCGGGGCAGGCTTGTTCATATGGCCGTTGATAATGAGGAAATGGGGTAACGTCTTTCAGAAGCGATTGTGTCATTTTTAGTTGATCGTTTTTGTCATGCTTTCTTCCGAACCGGCGGATTGATCAGCATGACAAAACTATACACACCAAATAGGCTAACCGATTTGCGCTTTATTTTATATTAGGTAAACTTAAACACCACTTTAGTTTCACTATTTACTATTCGGTATACATTTTATTTATATAATATGTAGATTTGTTTTCATGAATGAGAACACAAACGAGCTAATTGCTTATTTCTCCGGCCTTGTCCTACCGGAAACTCCATTTCGAATCACCAAACAAACAGCAACATCTAACCTGCATAAATGTGTCACGTTGTCGATGGAGCTGGCAAAAGATGGGAATAAGACAAGTTTGATTAAGCTTAAGCGTATCCGGGAACTGCTGGAAAAGCATTCAGTGGACTTCTGCCGGAATGTGCGAGTGCAGTGATCCTGCGAGAAGCTAGTTCGATTTACTTACCTTTGTGCCGCGCCATCACCCCGAACGGCGCCAATAAATCGTTTGAGAAGCCATGTAATGCCCATAGACAACGCTTACTGCTGAAGAGCTTCCTCTCCGGGGGCTTATGTCTATTGTATTACCAAACCATCTTGAAAAATGGCTTTATCAACCAAGTACGGGCGAACGTACCATTATCCCTTTTCGCCCGGTACAACCAGCGATGATCGCATCAATCACGAATACGCATCTGACCTGTTTGCAATCAGAAATCTGATTCATACCGAGAAACTAGATGGTGAAAACAACTGTCTGAGCCGTTATGGCGTTTTTGCCCGCTCGCATACGGCCCCAACGGTATCTCCCTGGACAAGTGTGCTGCGGCAACGCTGGGCCCTGATTCGTCATGAACTGGGAAATCTGGAAATTTTTGGTGAAAATTTATTCGCCATTCATTCCATTGCCTACGACCGGCTCGACGCCCATTTTTTCGTTTTCGCCATACGTGAACACGATGTCTGGTTGTCGTGGGAGGAAACACAATTTTATGCTCGTCTGCTCGACTTTCCAACCGTACCCGAGCTAGCCCGCCGAACAGCACCTTTACAGCCGCAAATTATTGAGAACGAGGTGCTGGCTCTTGCTGGAGAAACAAGTCGATTGGGGTCATTTGACGCGTTAACGGGCGCTCCCTCTGCAATGGAGGGCATTGTTTCGCGGGATAGCGACGCCTATGCGACCGCGTTGTTTCCGCATCGTGTCTTTAAATACGTTCGGAAAGGGCACGTTCAGACTGACGAGCACTGGACACGAACCTGGCGACGTGCACCGTTGATGGGAGAAAGGAGGAACGCATGAACTGGCAACTAACCGACCGCACCGACTGGCCCGCTCTTCTGAACCAGTTTGACTGGGTACGTGCTATGGTGGGCGTGCCGCAGGACCCCGTCTATCATGGTGAGGGCGATGTGGCCGCGCACACACGCCTGGTACTCGAATCGCTGATCAATTTACCGGCCTACAACGCGCTTAGTACGGATGAGCAGGCCATTCTTTGGGCGGCCGCTTTGCTCCACGATGTGGAAAAACGCTCAACGACCGTACGCGAAGACGATGGCCACATTACGGCCAAAGGCCATGCCCGAAAGGGCGAACGCACGGCCCGTTTGCTGCTCTACGATGCGATTCCAACGCCGTTTGTCACACGAGAGGCTGTAGCTAAACTTGTGCGTTATCATGGTCTGCCGCTCTGGGCGCTGGAGAAGGAAAATCCACGTCAGACCTTGTTGCAGGCTAGTCTGGACGTAAACACGGCCTGGCTGGCGATGCTGGCTCGCGCGGATGTATTAGGACGTATTTGCCCCGATCAGGCCGATTTGCTGTACCGAATTGATCTCTTCGAGGAGTTCTGCCGCGAGCAGAATTGCTTTGGTAAACCCTATCCGTTTGCGTCGGACTTAACCCGGTTTCAGTATTTCAGACGCGACGATCTGGCACCTGATTATGCGTTGTTCGATGAAACTAAAACCGACGTTGTCTTGCTGAGCGGTTTGCCGGGCGTCGGTAAGGACTATCACATTCTGGCTAATTACCAGGATTGGCCCGTCGTGAGTTTAGATGGTATTCGGCGCCAGTTGGGCATCGATCCGACCGACCGACACGGAACGGGCCGAGTGGTGCAGGCCGCGAAGGAACAGGCACGGGTATACCTGCGAAAACAGCAGCCATTTGTCTGGAATGCTACCAATATTACCCGAAACATGCGGGCACAATTGATTGATTTGTTTGTGACCTACCGGGCTCGTGTAACGATCGTTTATGTAGAAGTGCCCAACGCCCTCCGGGCTGAACAGAACGCAAACCGAAAGCATCCGGTGCCGGAACCTGCCGTTAGTCGGATGCTGGAAAAATGGGAAGTTCCCGCTGTTTGGGAGGCTCATACGGTCATTTATGCCGTTGACTAGAACGAGATAAAGACATAAATGGACCCGTTACTGTATGGTGAGCCTCGGAAACGAAAAACCTGGTCAATGTCCTGCAGAACAGTGATGCTACTCGCAAGGGCGTTACTGTTCCGCACCCGGCCAGCGAAACATCTGCAAGCTTCCACCTGTTTACCGGGTAATTAATCACTCAACAGTATGAAACCAATCAAAGCAATCGCTCATAGTCTGTTTATGGTTGTGGCGCTAAGTGCATGCACGCCCAAAATGACCTTCCTCAATTCCACCATTGCTCCGGCAGCGACGGGGGGAGTAAGCGTAAAAAAAGATAAGAATAATAATTACGTTCTGAACGTAAGCGTCATGAATCTGGCAGAGCCAAAACAGCTTACGCCAGCCAAAGAGACGTACATTGTCTGGATGGAATCGGATGAAAACTCAGTGAAGAAGTTAGGCCAGATCGCTCCCCGTTCAAAAGCCCTCAAAGGAGAGTTGAAAACGACATCAACCGATAAGCCAAAGGAAGTTTATATTACGGCCGAAAACGACGCTACTATCACGTACCCAAATGGTGATATTATATTGACGACGAAGCGGTAAGATAACTTGTATTCCTGGGGCTCCTCGGTTTGTGAAGACACAGACCGAGGAGCCCTTAACAGTTAATCTGAACGCAAAGCCTTGACCAGACAGCTATGGTCTTCACAAAGCCTTATGCCGTATGGTCACACAATACATCCGATACGAGAATTCGAACATCATTGGGTCAGTACTAAAAGGTGTATGACCAAGTGGTAAAGAAGACCTACTTAATGGGACCATACCCTTATTGTTGACTAACGAAATATGTATACATAATGTATATACCTGTTTGGGTAAGGTCTCATAGTTTCCACGTTTATGGGGAATAACAGCCCCAAATAAATTAACGTGGTTTGGCAGCGTGTGCGCTTAAAATGAGTTTTTTAGCATGTACTCCTACTTTATGCGCCGATAGGTTACAGTGGCATGATTTTAATTGATATGAGTATATCCCGTCGGTATATCTCGGCGTAGCCAGGATGTACTCACCCTACCATCATTCCCACTCATCTGCTTGCATGAACCTTTCCGATCAGACAGAAGTACGCTTAGTAAGTGCTTTGCTAGACCCTACGTCCACCTCGTTTGCCCTGCTCTATGATGCCTACTCACCAGCCCTATACGGGGTTTTGCTGCGCTTAGTCCACGATCAGGCTCGAGCCGAGGATTTGCTTCAGGATGCCTTTATCAAAATCTGGTCAAATAGAGAACACTTCGATCCCAAACAAGGGCGGCTGTTTACCTGGCTATTAACCATTACCCGACACGTAGCCCTGGATGAGCTACGGGCCCAAAAGGTCCGGACCATTGCTAATGCCTATATCTACGACTGTTCGGATAAAGAAGTGAGACCTGTTTTCTCCGAAGGTAAGGTTAACCAAACGCTGGTGAGTCATCTGGCGCCTAAATACCAGGCCGTTATAGAGCTGATGTATTACCGAAACTACACCAGTCAGGAGGTTGCCGACAAGTTAAAGCTACCCGTGGGAACGGTTAAAACGCGGGCCCGGAAGGCCATGCAGGAACTCCGCCTGCATTTCAAAAAAGATATCGATCATTACCAGGCTACTTAAGTTTTTAGGGCTCGGTTTCCTTAAATTTTATCAGCATCAGCCCTATTGAGGATTTAGCTACCCGAACGACAGTTATGTTAACGCTGGGTCAGGAAACGGGACATGCGGCTATGGATTTGATTACTGGCCTGGAATGCATTATTGACCTATGTTTTATTCGTAGACGGTTCCTGCGGGTAGGTACCTGGCTCATGGCTATTCAATAGAATCCTAAACCACCTGGAAAGCAGCCAGCGTTGGTGCATGATGAAGTACGAATTCTCTATCCTGCACCAACACTAGTTGTTTATCGATAAGTGCTTTATTAGTAATAAGTACATCTATAAGTTCAAGTTATTTTTATTTAGATAACAAGAAGTATATATATATTCGTAACTTTATTATCTGGTGTCTACTCAACTTCTTCAGAATCCGCCTGATTAATTACCTTATACACAGTCTCTACCAGTGTCGTATAGCCACTTTAATGACCTCGTCCGGTTTACGAGTAATCCTGAGAACCGCTTGTATCGGCAGCGAAGGCTTGTCGATGTTGTATCGTTAATCCTTAAGGGAATACTGCTTCCACTGCTTTTATTGTTTATGGGTATGCCGGTCGCACAAGCCCAGGAACAACCCCTTGCTCATCAGGGAGTTCTCGATCTGAAGACGGTAGATTTTACGCAGCAGTGTGTCGAGTTAGCGGGTGAGTGGAAATGGTATTGGCATCAGCTTCGGTTGCCCAATCAGCCTGAATCGACGTTCGAATACACAAGCCTCCCCCAACTCTGGGCCCACAGTACATGGCAACAGAAAAAACTACCAGGTCAAGGTGTGGCTACCTATAGCCTCCGGGTTTTATTACCCAGCAGATCGGTGCCCCTTAGTTTGGAAGTGCCCGATCTCAACACAGCTTATCGATTATTTATTAATGGGAGGGAGGCCGCCCATAGCGGAAATCCCACCACAAGTTCTGAGACAACGCAACCGCGCTGGTCTACTCAGTTGATTTCGTTACCCGCTACTGGCGATACGATTACGCTTCTGTTGCAACTGGCTAATTTTCAGCACGCCAAAGGGGGCGTTACGAAGTCAATGATCCTGGGCGAGTCGGGAAGGATGGCCTCAAAGCTGGCTCTAGAGCAGGCCATGTCCGTGTTTCTGACCGGTTTTGTCCTGATGAGTGGCTTGTTTTTTCTGGGTTTATTCGCGTTCAGCTTCATGGACCGGCCCATGTTGTATTATGGCTTGTTTTGCCTGACTTACAGCTACCGGCTGATCGGTACGGAGCCTTATGCCCTGCATAACCTATTGCCTCAAATACCCTGGAGTATCAGTGTTCGGCTTGAGTACATTTCTCTGTATCTGGCCATCGCACTCTTTGTCATTTACACCCAGTCGTTATATCCCAAAGACACGCACCCTCGGATTATCAAGGCTATGACCGGGCTTTGTCTGGCGTTTGCGGTAACCGTTTTGGTGTTGCCGCCGATCTACTTCACCCGGCTAATGGACCCGTTCCTGGGATTGATGGTAATCTATATTGGCTATGCAGTATATGTGTATTGGAAAGCCTTTCGCAAACGCAGACCTGGTGCCCGTTTCTCCCTGGCGAGTACCGGCCTGCTATTAACCGTTTTTAGCCTGATTCTTAGTCAATACTTTGGGTTGACGTCTCCGCTGATGATCGAACTGTTTGTCGGTTATCTGGGCTTTTTCTTTCTACAATCGCTGGTGCTGGCGTTTCGGTTTGCTTATGCCCTGAACGAAGCCCGGTACACAGAGAAACAATTCCTGGCCAATATGAGCCACGAGATCCGGACACCCCTCAACGCCATACTCGGCTTCTCGGAAATGCTCGAAGCGGCCCCCCTGAATGGGGAGCAAAAAGAATCGCTGCACTATATCCGGACGGCCGGTAAAAACTTGCTTACCATTGTCAATGATATTCTGGATATTGCCAAGATCGAAGCGGGTATGTTGCCGTTGGAGTCCATTCCATTCAGCTTAAATTTGCTGGTGGATTCGATTCGAACCATGATTTTGCCCGTAGCTACCGATAAAAGCCTGTCGCTGGTGGTTGAAACCGATCCAACGCTACCTGCCGTCGTTTTGGGCGATCCAACCCGGCTGACGCAGATTTTGCTGAATCTGCTCAGTAATGCCATTAAGTTTACAAAGTACGGGCAGGTAACCGCCCGAATCGATAAGGTAGCAGAAACGGCCGACTCGGTTCGTGTGCGCTTCAGGGTACAGGATACAGGCATTGGCATGGCCCCCGATATATTGCCCCACATTTTTGACCGGTTTCGGCAAGCCAATGACTTTACTACCCGCTATTATGGCGGAACGGGTCTGGGACTCAGTATTGTTAAATCGCTCGCCGAGATGCAGGGTGGTTGGGTCCAGGTGTCGAGTGTGCCGGATCAGGGCTCGTGCTTTACCCTCGAGATTCCTTATAAAGTGACAACAGACGTGCAGGAGCCCACCGTCGGCCTGTCTATGGAACCGTTGTCTGCTGATGGTCAGCAAGTCAGAATTCTGGTAGTAGAAGATAACCTGATCAACCAAAAACTGGCGCTACAGGTACTCAAACGGTTGGGCTATTTAACCCAGATTGCTGAAAACGGACAGCAGGCGCTCGATTATTTACAGACGGGAAAGTATGATGTGGTTTTGATGGATATTCAAATGCCTGTCATGGATGGGTATACCGCTACCCGCCAGATTCGAACCACACTACAAAGCAACGTACCCATTATTGCTATGACGGCCCATGCGCTGGCCAGTGAGCGGGAGCAGTGCCTACAGGCAGGCATGAATGATTTCATCCCAAAACCGTTCCAGATCGAGGAGTTGCAAAGGGTGATGCGGAAATACACCCCATCGACCGGTAAATCGCCTGTCACTGAAGTGGCCAGAGCGCCGATAAAGCCAGTCGCTGGTTTTTCAATTGAGCCATTACTCCGTTCGGTGGATAACGACGTTGCGTTTGCTGCTGAATTATTAGATCTGTTTTTACAGCAGACACCCGCTGAGCTGGCACAGATCGAGCAGGCTCAGTCCGAACGAAACATTGCGGCTATTGGCTCGCTGATTCATACCCAGAAAGTGCCCATCCGTACCTTTGGCCTGACTCAGCTTAGTCAGTTGATCGACACGCTGGAAAAGCAGATCGCTGCGCAGAAAGATGCTGCCGAAATTGACGCGCTGATTAACCAGTATGTATCGATGCTCAAAAACGAGTTACCCACGATGCAGGTTGCTTTGGCGAGCCTTCAGAAAGATATCGTGACCGACTGATCCGGTTTGCATCGTTCTTGCTCGTTCAGTCTGGCTATATTGTTGGGTCATGTCGATAGGTACGCATAATAAGATTAAATTTTAAATCACAGAGGACACGGAGGTATAAAGCATTGGTCTTTAATTATTTAGTCTCTGTGTCCTCTGTGATTTAAAATTTGTGCAATATTGAAGTACGTCTTTTATTATTAATTATTGACCGAATGAATGAGGCTTCAAACAATTCGTCCGGCCTGCCGCCGACGCCCCCGGCTAACAGGAAGCCCCTACTGGGCATGTCCTTTCTGGTCGTGGAGGATTATCCGCTAAATGTCCTGTTTGCCAAACGATTGCTGGAAGGATGGTGCGGACAGATTGACGTGGCCAAGAATGGGCAGGAAGCCCTGGAACTGCTGAACCCAGCCAGGCATACGATGGTATTGATGGACTTACAGATGCCCGTTATGGATGGCTATGAATCGGCAAGACGGATGCGGGAGCGGGGCGAAACCCTGCCCATTATTGCCCTGACGGCGGATACAACGGTAGACATCGAGACGCAGGTTCAGGCAAACGGGCTGAATGGCATCCTGACGAAGCCCCTCCAGTCGGATCGTCTCCTAAAACTTATTCTCGACTATCAATCGCCGGAAACCAGATAAACAGAGCCCGAAATGAAACCTGTCAATGAAGCGGTGCTTATCCGTTTAAGCACCGCTTCATTGACAGGAACGAACGCTTTACAACAGTTTATCCGGAGTTATGGGCAACTCCCGGATGCGCTTACCCGTGGCATTAAAAATCGCATTGGCAACGGCGGCTGCCACGCCAACAATCCCTACTTCCCCGATTCCTTTTACGCCCAGCTTGTTGGAGGCCGTGTCTTCTTCCCGGATGAAAATGGCTTCCATCGAACCAATATCCAGGTTAGCCGGAACGTGGTAATCCGCTAACGAACGGGTGACAAAGTTGCCCCAGCGCGGATCAACAACCGATTCTTCAGTAAGTGCCATCCCAATACCCCAGATGTTTCCGCCAATAATCTGCGAACGGGCCGTTTTGGGATTCAGAATCTTGCCCGCTCCTGTAACGGCCAGAAAACGAGAAACCCTGACCATACCTGTCGACTTGTTGACCCGTACCTCGGCAAAGTTGGCGTTGAAACTATGCGCCGAATAGTCTTCTGCATTGTCTGGTGCTTTGGACTCTACTCGGGTCTGGTAGGTGCTGACCTTCTCCGAAATCATTAGCTGCGAAGCTGTAGGCCGGGCAAAATACTGTTTGCCCGATCGGGCGATCAGCTCGTCGGTGATTTTTAGGCAGGCATCGTTGACCACATTGGCATAACTGGTTGCCCCCACCGAACCCACCGAACCAGCAGCTGGCGGCAGATCGGAGTCGCCGATTTTAACGCTTATTTTGGCTAAGGGCAGATCCAGGGCATCGGCTGCCGTTTGGGCCAAAATGGTATAGGTTCCCGTGCCTAAATCGGCAGCCGCCAATTCAACGATTGCTGTAACATCGCTTCCTTCGCGGTTCAGTTTTACAAGGGCCGAGCTTGGCCGCTGGTGAGCGGGGTAGGTTCCGCAGGCCACACCGTAGCCAATCCAGTAATTGCCCTCCTGGTTCTGGCGAGGCTCCGGCTTCCGCTTCTCCCATCCAAAGGCTTTTGCCCCTTCTTTCAGGCATTGCACCGCTTTGCGTGACGACCAGGGCTTACCACTGGATGGGTCGCGTTCCGGCTCGTTCTTCAAGCGCAACTCGATGGGGTCCATTTTAAGCTTATAGGCCAGTTCATCCATGGCCGATTCGAGCGCGAAGCTTCCCGTCGATTTTCCCGGACCGCGTGTGTAGGTCGGCAGAATCATGTTCATGGGCACAACCCGGTAACTAATGAGCGAGTTGGGAACGTCGTACATGACTTTCGAGCAATCTCCGCAAGGCTCCACAAATTCATCGTGTATGGCGCAGTGCGTCGTGATCTCGTGCGACAGCGCGGTCAGTTTACCATCCTTCGTGGCAGCCAGACTCACTTTCTGGTAATTCCGTTGCCGTAGCCCGACCGAATTTACCATCTGCTGGCGGGTCAGGGCCATTTTTACGGGACGGTTGACCGCCTTTGCCGCAACGGCAGCCAGCACCAGATTGGCCCATTGTCCACCTTTGGAACCAAATCCGCCCCCAATGTAGGGAGAAACGATTCGGACATTTTCTGGCTTGATGCCCAGTGTTGCGGCTGCTGCACTCTGAGCACCATTGACAATCTGCGAGCTATTGTATAAGGTTACATGGTCGCCATTCCACTCAGCAATCGTGGCGTGGGGTTCCAGCGGGTGGTGGTGTTCAATCGGGGTTGCGTATACCTCTTCAACTTTGATGGCTGCCGAACCAAGGGCCGCCTGGGTGTCGCCCCGCTTTTCTTCTTTCGGGTCTTTGGCGGGTACGGCCTGGCTCGCCAGTTTTTCGAAGTCGACGTTTGGCGTTGTTTTCGCATACGTCACTTTAACTAGATGTGATGCATGGCGGGCCTGTTCAAACGTTTCGGCAACGACCAGACCAATGTGCTGGCCATAAAACTCAATGGTTGGACTTTGGAGCATGGCCCCTCCCCGAAGACCACCTTTTACATTGAGCTTTGGGGCGTTGAGGTGGGTGATTACGGCCAGAACACCCGGCGCTTTTTCGGCCTCGGCCACATCAATCGCTTGGATGGATCCGGCCGCAATGGTGCTCTTGAACAGAACGGCGTAGGCAACGTTCTTCACCGGGTGGTCGGTCGAGTAATCGGCTTTGCCGGTCACTTTCAGGATACCGTCAATACGACTGACCGGCGTACCGGTTATCTTGTTTCTTTCCTGCATGGCGATGGTTGATTACGGACGTTAGGCCTTGTTGCCTTCCAGAGCGAGTTGAAGCGCTCTCACGATACTTCGGTTGCCTAATTCGACTTTGAATTTATTGTGGGCCAACGGCTTTGCATTCGCCATTTCGGCATCGGCTGCCAGCTTGAAATTTGCTTCCGTTGCGTCTTTCCCAATAAGCATTTTTTCGGCTGCAAACGCCCGCCAGGGCTTATGCGCTACGCCACCCAGCGCAATGCGAGCCTGAACGATCCGGTTGCCGGACCGCGACGAATCTATTTCCAGGGCAGCGGCCACCGAAACCAGCGCAAACGCATACGAAGCACGATCACGAACTTTGAGGTAGTAGGCATGATCGGCCAATTTTGTTTTGGGTAGTTCAATGGCGGTGATCAACTCATCATGGTTCAGGTTGGTATCTTTCTCGGGCGAATCGCCGGGGAGTCGATGAAAATCGGCGAAATTGATCGTCCGTTCCTGCCCGTCTGCATTCCTAACATGGATGACGGCATCCAGGGCGGCCAGCGCAACGGCCATATCAGATGGATAGACCGCGACACATTTTTCGGACCAACCGAAGATGGCGTGCATCCGGTTAATGCCCTCCAGAGCACCACAACCACTTCCCGGCTCCCGTTTGTTGCAGGGCATGGCGACGTCATAGAAGTAAGGACAGCGGGTTCGTTGCAGCAGATTACCGCCATTGGTGGCCATATTTCTGATCTGACCGGATGCTCCCGCAAGAATCGCCTGGGTAAGCAGCGGATAATTTTGACGAATCAGCGGATGATTGGCCGCATCCGTATTCTTGCCCAGGCTACCAATGGAAATGCCGCCCTGATTGGCCCCCGCCGAAATAGGCTTGATTTGTGTAAGCGATAGCCGCGTAATGTCGATCAGTTCGTCAGGCCGTTCAACATCCTCCTTCATCAGGTCCAACAGGTTTGTACCGCCCGCCAGAAGCCGGGCATTCGGGTTAACCGTCAGGAGCTTTGCCGCCGAGGAAGCGTCTTTGGCGTTTGTATATTTAAAAGGTCTCATGGGTGCAATTAGTAAGAGGTTAGCCGACAAATTGCCAGATCTGTTCGACGGGTTTTCCGCTGTGTACTTCCTGAATCGCGGCTACGATGTTCGGATAGGCACCGCAGCGGCACAGGTTGCCGGACATCCGCTCCCGTATCTCTTCAGTTGACAACTGAACGGGTCCCGGTTTTTGACGAACATTTTTCGTTACATAACTGGCTTCCCCATTTTTGGCCTCCTCCATCAGCGCCACCGCCGAACAGATTTGCCCAGGCGTACAGAAGCCGCATTGAAAGCCATCGTGTTTCAAAAAAGCGGCCTGTACCGGGTGCAGTTGACTACCCCGCGCGATGCCTTCAATGGTTTTAACCGTCTTGCCCTCACAACTTGCTGCCAGCGTAAGGCAGGACAATACGCGTCGACCATCGACGATAACCGTACAAGCCCCACACTGGCCATGATCGCAGCCTTTTTTGGAGCCAGTCAGTTCGAGTCGTTCCCGTAGGGTATCCAGTAAGGTCATCCTGGAGTCAACTGTTAGCTTGCGAGCCTCGCCATTGACGTTGAACGATACATTGACCCCGTTCTCCAGGACTGCTGGTGCGTGCTCTACTACTGGACCGTTAAGGGATCGGGTAAATACCTGCTCGGCAACGGCGGACTGGGCCGTCAGAATGCCACCACCCACCAGGGTCATAAGTTTCAAAAAGTGACGCCTGTTTACACCTGTGTCAAGAATCTCGTTGAGGTCCTCTGGCATCAATTCTTCAAATAGCTTCTTTTCGTCCTCGGTCAGTTGAGGCACTTGCTTGTCTTCGTTCATGCACGTCCGGGGAGATACAGGGATTGACTATAAAAGGCTTGGAAATAGTAGGTTACGCGGTGAGATCAAGAGGGTTAACCCGTCGATCAGGCTTATTGTTATGAATGATACATTATAGACGATGTCATTCAGCCAGCAAGCAACCACTTCAGACGTACGGGCCGTGCTTCTACGATTCGTGCTGACGAATGATTTGGCTGTCAGCTAGTTCTTATGCGTGCTTTTCAAGGCCCAGAAGACCAGTACAGGCTGGAAAAATAAACGAACAAATCGTTTCAGATCCGTATCCAGCCCGAATGCACTGCGCCGATTGGCAAATTGGGCAATGTTGCCGGGGAAAACGGCCGTAAAGAACGCAGCGGCTACTTTTCCTACAGTTTCCTGATGCTTTTCGTTGGTCAGCACCAGACTACTACCCAAGGCGATTTCGGCAACACCCGAATACAACACCGTGTCTTCTTTCTTCAGCGGTATGCTATCTGGTACCTGCGCTCTGAATGCCTTCCGGGCAAAGGTCAGGTGGCTTACACCAGCAAAGATTAACGCACCTCCTAAGAAAATCCTGGCTACTTTTTTTGCCGTTTTATCGTCCATGGCTCTGTTGGTTTATACTCCATTAGCCAACTAGTAACTGCCTGTGTCGGCTTAGAGTTTAAAAGCTGCTTGAGTTAACCGATCCGCAAGGCATGATCGAGTTTTGCAAGGTTTGAGAACCTGCCCTCACTAACTCGGCGTAGCGAGCAGCGTGGATGCGTCAGAAGGAGAGGAAGATCATTGTCACATAGAATTGATCGCTGACGGTCGAACAAAAAAAAGCTCCACAGTAGGAGCTGTGGAGCAAAAGCAACGTAACAGATCTAAAACGGTAGTTCTGCCACTTTATTGTGCAGTCTGAAACGGAACAACCTTTATTTATCTATTTATTTTCGTGGGCTTTTACTGCCGCCCGAAACGATCATGGGCTTGAGGCCAGCTGCCATCCCGCTCTTTATCCGCTGGCTTTATCGTAAAACTAGTCTTCACCTGAGTCATTAGCAGTCCAATTGAGCCGCAATTCTCAAAAGTGTCAGCGATTGACTCATTTGTGACAGCCCCTGGCCGCTAACCTGCCGACCTTTGACCTATCCAAAACGGAAAAATAAATCATACAAACACATACATCATGAAAGCCCTCATCAATCCCCTCGTCATTGCTTTTGCCTTAACCCTGGCTACTTTTTCGGCTTCATTGGCCAACACCAATCCCGGTGGACGTCCCGCTCCTGTGGCTAGTTACAAAACGGGTATGTACACCACCGCAGAAGGCAAGCTTCAGATTGCCGTGGATAAAGAAGCGACGGGTGTGGTCGACATTCAGCTAGTAAATGCAGCCGGCAAAGTGCTGTTCACTCAGCGGGTGGCCAAGAAAGAAACGATAGCCCGCCTTCGGCTGACATTGAGTGATCTGCCCGACGGAGCTTATCAGGTTCAGATGAGCAATGGTGTGGAGGTGACAACGTACTCAGTGACGTTATCGACCAACCAGCCCAGTGCGCCCAGTCGTCTGGTGGCCATCAACTAAGCTCATTTCCTTCCCACCCTTACCCACACCAGAGCAAGGCAGCCATTCGAACGAGTGGCTGCTTTCTTTTGGTATCTGCCCAGTGACCCTACCGGGGAGAAAGCTGAACGACAACGCGCCTGCTGATTGTTTTTATAGCCTCCGGGCCGTCGGCTGATGCCTTTGTATCAGGCCCTTCCCAACTGGCTGCGATCTGGTTTGCCAGAACACCATGCTGTCTGAGATACTGCTCGACAGCCTTGGCCCGGTGCTTAGCTAAAGCCATGTTTAATTCGCGCTTGCCAACATTATCGGTATAACCGGTTACGGTAGCCATCAGCCTTGGTTGTTCTACCAGTTGTTGGGCAATTGAATCCAGCATCGTTTTCACGTTGGGCCGCAGTTGATGACTACTCTGATCAAAATATAAGATGGTAATACTCAACGGCAGGTCAGACGTTATCTGGGCTCGTACCCCCAGATTCACGCAGATGGTCAGTGCTATTGTCAGCAGAGCGGTAATCAAGGTCAACCTGCGTCTGGTTTGTATGCACCCACCTGACGTGCTCTGCAAAGCTATTGGTTGATCTCGCCAGTCAGTAACGAACATGTTGATTGTCAGCTTTTAGGTGAAGATGAGTAAAGTTTGCCAATAACAGCTTACATTTAACTGCTCAGGAGTGGCTTAGTTAACCGCCTGCCGCAACACAGCTTAACCCGCGACCGGCTTGAGTCACACCCTGGTACGTGTACGTTACCCGTATTTATAGAATCACGCTATCATGAAGCGCCGTAAATCTCCTAAAATAGCCTTGGTCGCTGCTCCTCTGGCGGCTTTGTTTTTGTTTAATTCGGCTCGTAGCCTTGTTTTTGACCGAAACGACGCTATTCCCGTTTGTGGCTATGGAACCGATGGACGTATCAGCCCGATGGAAAACGGGAAGTTCATCGTGCCCCTGCCGGGGTGGGGAAACCACTCTTATAAGATCACGACCAGTAGCGACAGTGCTCAGTTTTATTTCGATCAGGGCCTGACGATGTACTACAGCTACCACATGAAAGAAGCGATGGCTTCGTTTAAGGAAGCGGCTCGCCTTGATCCCGCTTGCCCGATGGCATTCTGGGGGCAGGCCCTGGCCGGAGGTCCTTATTACAATGCGGCTCATACATACACGGTTCCGGCAGACATGCCCGCTATTGTGGCACGCATGAACGAACTGATTGCGAATGCCAACCCGAAAGAGAAAAAGCTGATTCAGGCGATGAATACCCGCTACGATTTTGCGACAAACGCTGATCGCAAAAAACTCAATCAGGCGTATGCATCGGCTACCCGGCAACTTCTGTCCGAAGGTAACGACCCGGATATTAAAATGCTGTATGTAGATGCCATAATGCTGATACACGCCTGGGATTTCTGGACGAGCGAGGGAACCCCAAAAGCCTGGACGCAGGAGGTAGTGGACCTGTGCGAAAGCGTCCTCAATGAGCACCCTGATCATCCGGCCGCCCTGCATTATCAGATTCACCTGACCGAAGCATCCCTGAAGCCGCAGGTAGCGCTGGCCAACGCCGACAAACTTAAAACCCTGCTTCCGGGTGTCGCGCATATGGTGCACATGGCAAGCCACGAGTATCAGCGAAATGGCCTGTTTGCGCAAGGGGTGACTGTTAACGACGATGCAGATGACAATCTGCTGATCTATGATTCATTGGCGGCCAACCTTAGCCTGGTGAAGCATTCGCCCCACTATTTTGCTGTCCAGACGTATTGCGCCCTAAGCGGGGGTATGTACCAAACGGGCTTGACCGATGCCCTCCGCTGCCGCAAATCGGTGTCGCCTGTGCCCGAGAATACCTATGATCAATACCTGTATATGCTGCCCTCACTGACGCTGGTCAGGCTGGGTAAGTGGAGTGAAATTTTAGCAACGGAGAAGCCCAGCGAAACCTGGGCATATGCCAGCCTGCTGGATCATTTTTCGAGAGGCATGGCCCTGGTCGGTACAGGAAAAATTGCGGAAGCCAAAAAGCAGAGCCAACTGCTTGAGGAACGCTTAAAAGACCCCATTCTCGAAAAACGGCGGATACCGTTCAATGCTCCGCTCCCGGTGGCCAAAATTGCCGATCATATTCTGGCGTCGGCCATTCTGTTTGCTGAAAAGAAGCCTGAACAGGCGGTCACCAACCTTCAGCAGGCTATTTCCCTCGAAGATCAATTGATTTATACCGAACCTGCCGATTGGCCCTTACCCGTCCGGCAGTTCCTGGGCGCTTATTTACTTCAACTAAACAAAGTGAAAGAGGCCGAAGCCGTGTACCGTCAGGACCTGGTGCACCATCCGGGTAATGGCTGGTCGTTAGTAGGGCTTCACAAGGCGCTTAGACGCCAGCACAAATCCGCCGAACTGGCGAAGATTGAAACGGATTACCGATCTGCTTTTTCGAAGGCGGAGCAAATTCCTGCCGCGTCTGTTTATTGATGTCTGCGTTTAATGGGAATAGCGAGTATTGATTATTCATACTCAACGAGCTAAGTACCGTAGGTACGACATGATTGTAACAAATGTAGGCTGTCGGTATCCCAGCATGCCTTTAGGTACGCAACGAGTGTTACGGGTCGTATACCTACGGCATGCTTAAATGCCGACCGCTCACATGTACTACAAACATCCAATCGCTACGCGATTGAATTAAGTCGTTACCGGCGTTTACTTTGCTGCAACCAGCTTGGTGTCGAGTTCGGCTTTTAGCTCGGTCAGGCCAGCGCGTTTGAGGACAATTTCGCCTTGCTTGTACAGGATCAGGTAGGGGAAAGACGAAACCGTTTTCAGCGATGCGATCAGCGCCGGGCTTTCTTCCAGTTCGATTTCAACAATTTTCAGCGCATCGCTGTGTTGTTGACAAAGGGTTTCCAGAATGGGTTTCACCTTCTTGCACGAGCCACAACAGTTGGAGCCAATGTCGACCAGAACCAGTTTATGGCTGGCAAGAATCTGGTTGTATTCGGTTAAGGTCATCCCCATTTTGGCTGTGCTTATATACAGCTACTTAAATTAACATTTCGAGGTAGTGGGTCTTGTCTTACCGTCAATGATCCAATTGGTAAGGCCAACGCCTGGATGCCGGACTGGCGATTCGGGCTATACCCGTGTGATTAAAGGTAGATAAATGTTTTGGTGACAAGTTTGTAACGAAAAGAGCTATTCGTAAAGAAAAAAAAACGTTGTTAGTATATACTCGCTTGTATTTAGTAGTTTAATTTTTTTAATTGTCGCTTTGTTTTTCGGGCATAGTTTCTGCTCTCCACAAGGTTATTTAATGCATATGGGAAAAATTATACAACTAGTTAAACAACTAATGGGTGTACACCCTCAACAAGGGATTAAACCTCTTTCTCGATTGATTTACCTGGGTTCTTTGTACAACGGCTATCATATTCCCGACTCTTTTATCACAAAAGAGTCAGTTTGTTATTGTGTAGGTGCCGGCGCAGATATTTCGTTCGATGCTGAGCTTAAAATGAAATATGATGCCCGTATATTTATTTTCGACCCTACTCCTGAAGGTATTGATCACTTCGCACTGGTTAAGGAATATGCGGAAAAAGGGTATTTGCTGACAATTCATAATGTGGCCCCTTACAGTAAAGGAGCTTATACCTATCAGCTTACGCCAGAAGAAGTACAGGAAATGACATTTGTCGAAGTTGGCGTTTGGGATCAGAAAACAACACTAAAATTTTTTGCCCCCCAGAAAGATAATTATATATCCCGTTCTGTCTATCTATTCAAAGAGTCCGGTGATTATTTGGAGGCACCAGTCGACCGGTTAAGTAATCTGATGAAAACGCTTGGGCATTCAGCAATTGATCTGCTTAAATTAGAAATTGAAGGGGCTGAATACACCGTTATTGATACAATAATTGAGGATAAACTGGATATAAAAGTAATCCTGGTCGAGTTCGATGAAGTGCATAACGCTACCGACAAACGGTTTCATTTCAGAATCAAAAAAGCATGTGATAAACTGAAAAATGCTGGTTATGTATTAGTCCATTCTACCGAAAGTATGAAGCGTACATTTGTTCGGGAAGACGTTTATGAACAGCTTCAGGCAGCCTATAAGTAGGTTCTGATTTGTCGCGCGTTTGCTACCTTAATCCAGTTGTACAATCACATTGAGCAGACGCCCTGCTTCCTGACCAACCCCAATCTAGCCGTCGTTTGAAAACAGATTATTTGTCATCAGCCATTATCAGCTATAAAAGCGTCTGCCTGGTTTTGGCGCTGTTCCTGCTAGTTGCTCCTATGGCTTCCAGGGGGCAACAGGCCAGTGGCCGAACCCTTGTTACACCCCGAATGCGGGTGATTGTCGATAATGATTTTAGTGGAGACCCCGATGGTTTGTTCCAACTGGTTCACTTGCTGATGTCCCCTTCGGTCGACATAAGGGGCATTATTGGCTCACACCTCCGGGTCGGCGACGGGTTTGATAACTCGTCTACTCAAGCCGATAATGCAGCTAAAAAAGCCCGGGAGGTTCTACAACTGATGGCGATCAAAAGCCCAATTCCGGTTATGGCTGGCTCAAACACAGGCATGGCCAATGACACCACACCTGTACAAAGCGAAGCTGTTACATTGATCATAAACGAAGCCTTACGGACCGACACGCAGTTGCCGCTGTATGTTCTCTGCGGAGCCGGGCTAACCGAAATAGCCTCAGCCGTTCTGAAGGCTCCCCAGATTGCCGACAAACTGACGTTGGTCTGGATTGGAGGCCCCGAATACCCCGATTTGGCTCTGCCGCCACCCAACTACTCAAGCGTAGAGTACAATCTGAACATTGATCTTTCAGCCGCTAGGACCATTTTTAACCGAACTAGATTACCTATTTGGCAGGTTCCCAGAAATGCGTACCGGCAAGCTTTACTTCCTTACTCTCTGCTGCTAACGAAGGTCAAGCCACGTGGGAAAGTGGGTGCTTACCTGTCTAATACGCTTGAGGAGTTGATGCTTCGCCTGCAGCGCTATAAAGTAGCCATAGGCGAAACATACATTCTGGGCGATAGCCCTCTGGTCTTGCTAACGGCCTTACAGTCGTCCTTCGAGGCTGACCCTTCTTCCAGTACATATGCTCTCAAACTCGCACCCAGAATCAATTCGCAGGGAGGGTATGACTACAACCCCGTGGGGCGCCCGATCCGGGTTTATTCCCAGTTGGATATTCCGCTACTGTTTACAGACTTTTTTGCGAAGCTGGAACTTATGAACCCATAGGTAAGCGCAAAGGCTGGGCACCAGTGCCGCTTAACAGAATTCACCCGACCACAGGCAGCGACATAAAACATTTTCTTAACCCAGCCCGTTCAGCATAGGGCGTTAGCGCACTTATTGCCTTGACGTGAAAGTTTTATAGATTCCATTCAAGCTATTTTGCAACATACGTGAGTAAAGCAACTACTCGGCAAAAACGAAAATCCAACCGACTTCCTATCTTAGTTATCGAAGATAATGCGGATCAGTGGCTCATCATCCGGGCTGTCCTGAATCAGTGTTTTCCCGAAGTAGAACCTACCTGGCTGAATCATACCATGCAGGTACGATCGTACGTTGACGCTCAGATGAGAGATAATGCGAAGCTGCCGCTGCTAATCCTTATGGATTTGTATTTACCGACCCGGTCAGAAGGTCTGGACCTACTGGAGTTTATCAAAACCCACCCTACTTACCGGAAAATGCCGGTGGTGGTGCTCAGCTCTTCGGCCGCTCATGAAGATATGGAGTTGGCTTATGGCTTCAGTATAGCCTCTTATATAATTAAACCCGGAAGCTTTCACGACTGGCTGAACTGCTTTTATACTTTTCGGCGCTATTGGTGGGACACCGTTTCACTGCCTTTGCGTTATGAAGCCTGAATGGTATTCACCGCAGTGGCAACCAACGCCTGCAGGCGGAAGAAAGCGATTTGGTACTTCTCTTGCTGCTCTTCTTCATAATGATCCAGCATACTGGAAGCATCTTGCCAGCCCTGGTCCTGTAGCAGATGAAGGGCCTCGATAATACTCAGGTTATCTGGGTCAGTTTTTAGTAAATCTGTGATCAGCGTTTTTATTCCGACAAAGCCGACCATTAATGGGGCTGGGCCATCTGTCGTTTTTAGGCGTTGAAAGGCTTGGTTTTCAGTGATGATCGTGTTAATTAGGGGCGTATTCATGAAGTACTGTGTGGCTTTTCGGTACCCAATAGCGGACTAACTAAGTAAACATGAGCATAGCCATTTGATAAATAAGTGTCATGTTTACGTTCTACCGGACAAATCTCTGACAAGAACCGCTCATTTTTCCAGTAAGGCAATTTTATTGTGTTAATCGGTACCTAAAATGAATGCCTATCCATCCCGTCGCACGTTTTTGATGGCCTCACTGGGTCTTACCTTTGGCAGGCCCTTCAGCCCTCCCTTGCTTACAGTTGGTCAGGTTATTGATCGTGTCAAAGCTAATGTAGGAATTCCATGGCGCGAGCAAACCGTCGACAATCTGATTGCAGGCACTCCGGAAATACCCGTTAAAGGGGTGGCCGTCACCATGATGGCTACGCTGGATGTGCTGCAACGGGCCGCCAGCAAAGGCCTGAATATGGTCATCACGCACGAACCAACCTATTACTCCCACCAGGATCGTACAGAGCCTGTTCAGCAGGATTCACTGTATCAGCTGAAGCGCGATTTTATCCAGCAGAAAGGCATGGCTGTCTTTCATTTTCACGATCACTGGCACGGACGCCGACCGGATGGCATTGCTACAGGAATGGTTCGGGAATTGGGTTGGGAGAAGAACAACGACTCGCAAAATTCCCGATTGTTCACGTTTCCGGAAACCTCGCTGGCCCGGTTCGCGCAGGGGATGAGTACGAAATTAGGCATTCGAACGATGCGCGTAATCGGCGATCCCCAAATGCCCGTCAGGCGGGTTATGGCTAGTTGGGGTAATGTTAGTCTGATGCCGGGAGTTCCGTATCTGGCGCAGGCCGATGTGCTGGTTGTGGGAGAGACACATGAATGGGAACTGGTCGAATATGTGCAGGACGCCATCACGTCTGGCCAGAAGAAGGGCCTGATTATACTAGGGCATTTGATTTCGGAGCAAGCCGGTATGAAATACTGTGCCGAATGGCTGAAAGGGTTTATCACCGACACCCCGATCGAATTCATCTCAGCAAGCGAACCTTACTGGCGTCCCGATCAGCCGGTCAAATAAGGGGCACATGCTAATTGTTAGTGAATGCCGATTGCAGGCAGAAAAGAGAACGTGCTTTTCTGCCTGCAATCGGCATTTGATTACTCCTGGTTCATCAGGGCAAAGGCTTCATTGGGGGCCGTCAAATAGAACGCTCTGAAGTCGGCCGTTTGACCGATCTTGATTTCATATTCGTCCTTTTCAATGGCGTCTACCAGGCCTTGTGCGACCTCAATAGGTGGAATGCCGTTTTGCTCTCCACCAATTTCTTTTGAAAACTCGGTATTTACCAGCGGTGGCATCAATTCAAAGACTTTGATTGATGTGTCTTGGGCTAAGGTGTGCCGGAGCGAAAGCGTGTATGAGTGAACAGCCGCCTTACTATCTGAATAGGAGGGTATCCGGACCGACGGTGCAAAGGCAACAATGGAGGTTACATTCACGATGGCCGCTTCCGGTTGCGCTTTCAGGAGCGGAAGAAAACCTTCGGTCAAACGAACCAGCGAAAAGTAGTTGGTTGCAAATTCGACTGTCGATTTTTCAAAAGCGCCCGCGTTTTCAGAATGGGTATAGGCAAAAGCAAGGCCAGCATTATTGATGAGTACACTCAAGTCAGGATACTCCTCTGACACCCGTTGGATCAACTCGTTGACATCTTTTTCATTGGTAATGTCGCATCGAATAGCTACCGTGTTGGGTAGCCCTTCTGCGGCCTTTTTGAGTTTGCTTTCGGTTCGGCCGACAAGGAGGACTGTATTGCCCTGAGCACTTAATAGTTTGGCGACTTCGAACCCGATTCCTGATCCACCACCGGTAATCAACACTGTTTTGTTTGAGATATTCATTTGCTAAACGGATTATGTACTGCGTTTGTAATATTGTATCGATCGATACAATTTGGGTTAAAAAAAAGCCTAATCAAAGACCTGCAAACTGAAATCGATCATCGCCTTCAGTTTCGATGTATCCTTCTCAATCAATTTAGTTGTATTCAATCCGGTCCATAAGTTCAGGAGGTAAACTTTCCATAGCTCGCTGGGTATCTTCGGATTAATGATTCCGGCATCTTTAGCCCGCATCAAGGCCTGATAGAAGGCGTCAGAAACGGTGGAAATATTTTGCACGGCCGCTTCTTTAAGCTCCTTGTCGTCAGCCTGGAAAAGGGTATTGCTGAAATAACAACCAAACTGGCCAAACATCCCTTCTGGATCGGCCAGGACATAATAATACTGCCTGATGGCTTCCAACGGATTCTCAAAGGTGTCGAGCATGGCCAAAAAATTTTTTGGATAGACCGAAAAGAAGCGCTGCATCGACTTTCTGAATAATTCCTGCTTTCCTCCCTTGTAGGCCAGGTAAAAGCTCCCCATGCCGATTCCCATCGCTGTCTGCAAATCTCTGGAAGACGCGTTGTCATAGCCTTTTTCCCAGAATACCCTGATGGCAGCGTCCAGAGCTGCTTCTTCATCGTATATTTTCTGTCTTCCTGCCATGGTGTACGTTGATTCCCAGCGCTAATCTGATGCAAAGATATGTATTGTATCAATTGATACAATATTAAGGTTGTTTTTATTTTCCTACCGCACAAAACGATTGTCGGATCGGAAGAGGCATGCCAAAAATGTGCGTTGGGCGTAAATAAAGCTAGTTAAGTCATTGGTAATAATGACCTTATCTCTGGATTTGCGCTAGCGGGGTTGATAACAATCCGTTACCCGGTATAGTTTGCCATCAGTTTTGGTAAACAAATAAAGCCCGTGGTGCAACCCCATACCAAAGCGGAGATCCGTTTTTTTGCTGCCGCTTAATTTCTGAAAAGTGGTTAGCTGACCGTCTACTTCCAGGTCAACTTCCTGAACTGGAACCTGAGTGCCGGTTTTAAGGTCAGCACTTTCCACAAAAAATACCCGTCCGTTAACGACGTCGCCAAACACGTATTTCCCGTTGAGCAGGGGCAGTGACGTTCCCGTATTCACAAACCCGCCCGAAATAGCATTTCCCTCATCGTGGTCATACTGAGCTACCGGATATGAATAGGCAGACGAAGAGTCGTCGGAAGGTAGGGGGTAAACGACACTCATGTTGCCCCGGGGATTCATTCGAAACGTACCTTCCCGCTGTGGCCAGCCATAGTCCGCTCCGGCGATGCCAAGGTTGAGTTCTTCGGCATTATGCTGACCAATGTCCGTAATCAGCATCTTACCATCAGGAGACCAACTAATGCGGTTTGGATTGCGGAACCCCCGGCAGAAAATCTCTCCGAGTGTAGCCGGGTTCTGATCCTGTGCGTATGGATTTTCGGGCGGAATTCCATACCGGCCGTTTGTACTATTTCTCCCCCTGGGATCAATTCGCGCGACCGAACCCCAGATTCGACTTTTGTCATTACACAGAAAGTAATAGCCTTCTTCAGTGGCCCCGCCATCGCCCAGACCCATGTACAACAGGCCATAGTCGGGGCTTTTTGGACTGGCCAGTGGATTGAAGGTGATTTCCTGTAGTCCGTGAATAGCCGAAACGAAGTTGACGCGCAGCAGTTCGCGACCCGTTCCAGAAAAAATAGCCTCGGTTGGCTTGTTTACTTTCCATTCAGTGAGCACCCATTGCAACCGGACGGGAATCGTATCGGCGTAGGCAAAATCGGCCGGTGCTGTTCCCGCTTTTTCCGTGTGAGTGGTGTAGAGAAGACCGTTTTGGTAAAAATCAGGGTGAAAGGCGAAGCTGCCAAATCCTGTAGCTAAACCCGGTGCTGGAATGAAGTCCGGCCGTTCTTTCCGGATATCCATAAAGACGCGCAGTTCATTACCCACCAACTCATAAAGAATTCCCCGCAAGTCCTGAAGGAAGACCCGGTCAGGCGTGACCCGGTCAGGCGTGACCCGGTCAGGCTGACCAGGCAAGACCGCCATTTTGTTGATCCGGGCATGCGGAATTGCTGTTGACGTAGCGGGGGCTGTCAGCACTTCGCTAAGACGGAGTCGCAAACCTGATTTGGCGAGCTTGGCAGGTATCGGATTTTCCAGGCCTGCACCCAGCTTTTCGGCTGAACTGGCAAGCGACTCGGCTTTGTGGTTAGCATGAATGTAGGCCAGTAAGGCGGTCAAATCAGTTTCCGTTAGGTTGGAAAAAGCAGGCATGACCTGCTTGTACTCATTAAAAAGTCGGGTTGCGCGGTCGTCTTTCTGGCTAATCTTTTCCGGCGCATTCCGGATAAACTGTTTTAGCCAGGTAGCTGACACCTGAGTAGTGACCTGCCCAAGGTTGGGTCCAATTCCTTTCTGCAGAAAGTTGTGGCAGGGCGAACAGCTGTTTTGAAACAAAAGTTGCCCTTTTGCCACAATCCGTTTATCCGCAGAATAGGCAGTTGGCTCCACGCCGACTGTCGTTGCAGCTGGTTTCGACTGGCGAGCCTGCCCTCCACTGGCGGGTTGCTGAGCCATGGCAGACATATTCCAACTGGTAATTACCAGCAAAAAGAAACAGAACTTCAGTCGTTTTGAGTAGGCGTAGCGCGTAAGCATGGACGAGTTAAATAGATAGTCTGACTGTTAAGGGAGTAAATTAACGGTAGCAAACCTATATCACTTCCTCTGGAAGCAAAATTAATGAACTTGACGAGAATGGCTCTGTTGGGCGGTGTTTACATCATCTTGAGTCTAAACCGTAGCACTCGGCTAGGGAAATAGTAAAAAGTCGCTGATCATTGGCGACCAGCGACTTTTTAGGAGCAAGACGATATACGAAAGCTAGAGCTCCTGAACAGGTGATAACCATCGTTCCTTAATTGGGAATTTTAATTAAAGTAACCTCGTACTCATACGGCGTAGTCTCGAACGGCTCACTGCCCAGCTTGTAAGTACCCTTGCGTTGGGTCACATACCCATCGGCATTCCGTACATAGCTGTAGTAAATATGCTTTGTAGGATTCGGACTCTTTGGAAGAGTTTCAACAACGGATTGGATCAGGTGCTTACTCGGCTTGCCAAAATAAGGCAGGAATCCTTCATAAAGATCACTCCATCTCGAGCTCACCGGGTATAAATCATCCACCGGAGCTCCCCCGTTTGCATCGGTGTAGGAAAAGATAGCTGTCCGGTAGATAACCTGCTGGGCATCTAAGCTCGTAATCTTAATTAAATCCCCATCGGCGTTGTAGTCGTAGTGCTCTCGTCCCCTGACATTGCCGTTAAGCCACTGCAGGCAATCAACCAACTGCCCATTGGGGTTGTAGCCCAGGATAAACATGAGGGTTACGTCACCAGCAGGTTGATGGTCAACTTCTTGATATTTGTAGCAGTGCCCCTTCTCATTGAACCAGTAGGTTTGATTAATATTCACCGTATTGGGAGAGGGCGCATGGAGAATCACATCGATTGAGCCTGAGGAGTACATCGTGCCAGGCGTGTAGTTGTAGCTATACGTGGCGGTGAGGCCATAGGAGGGATACACATACCCCTTTATCCGTCCATCGGGGTAGTAAATCAGCTTTTGTTCGCCAAATTTGGTGAGTTTGTATTTCTTGGGCGCTCCCATCGCCTGGGCAAGGGCGACTGTCGAGGTCTGGCTTTGCGTTAATTCGGGATTGACCAGGCTATTTTCCTGGCAGGAAAAGACGCTTAGGGAAGCCACCAGATAAAGGGTCGTTTTGCTTTTGTCAAGCAACGTCTTCAGGTGTGCTGCGTTGCTCTTTAAAGCGATTGGGTGTAGCATGTTGATGTAGATTGATGAGCCATTGCTGGCTTTCCGGTTGCTTACTGGCAGCAAAGGTGCTGGTGGCAAGCGGATGCCCCAAAGATTTTACCACCAGTGGCCAGTAATCATCTCTTGAATCGTTGGTGGTTGGCAATGAGTCGCTCTGAGGCTCAGAAAATCGAAGAGGATGCTGCCGTAGGCCTATTGTGGTTGGTTAGTCGCTAGACTGCCGTGGCGGTCATTTTGTTGCGAAACGTACTCTTACAAGTCGAAGCGTCGACAGGTTTTGGCAAGTTTTGCCATCAGTCTTAACCCTTGGGAATAAAAAGTTGGACGCTGGCTATGCCCATTCAAACGGCCGTTTAAATGAATGGCAACAAGGAAAGAAGGGAGGAATCGAACTGATTATCAATTATAATGAGTGCGTATGGCAAACCAGTTGATTTGCCATACGCACTCATTTACCGGTTAAGAACTTGGGTTACGTTTGATCGTACTCCTGTTAAACTTGCTCGATAACATCGGTGCTTTTAACGGCTTTCAGCACAGAGGTTAAAACGCCCGGGAATTTTTTCTCTAGTTCATCAGATCGTAATGAAATCAGGCTTTGGGTGCCGAAGGGTCGTATGTGAATAATGCCAGCCTCGCGCAACACCCTGATGTGATGAGACATAGTCGACTTGGCAACGGGAGTTGGGATGGCGCCACATGACTGTTCGCATTCAGACTGAGCCAGACATTGCACATAATTTAACCGTACGGGGTCGCTAAGGGCGTGGAGCACACACGGCAAGGTGATCTGGTCAGCGGTAGGATGTTGGTACTGTTTCATAAATTAAAATCGTCTGATTGCTACTTCATCACGGCTACTAGTTAATGAAGTAGCTACAGTATTTGCTAACACAACAATGTGGTTAGGGAAAAAAATTCAATAGATTTTCAGAATTGAGAAACCATCTGCGAGGTCATCTTGTTCGACAACCATAAAACAATTAAAGTTCGATAATTGTAGAACATTAAAACAATACAACCTCACACAAAATGAAAACGCTCAACTTTCGAACCCAGTCCCTGATTGCAGGCCTGATCGTTTTGACAATCGCTCTGTTTCTAGTCACGCCAAAATTATTTTCTAATAAACCATCAGCATCCACAAGCGGTAAGACTGCGGCTCCGGCACCGGTGGCCGAAAGCAGGGTAGCTACTGATGCTTTTGTCGTAAAACGCGAAACCATCACCGACGAACTACAAACCACCGGAACTATTCAGGCGAATCAAGAGGTCGATCTCGTCAGTGAAGTGGCCCGTAAACTGGTCCGGGTTTATGCCCGGGAGGGTAGTTTTGTAAGCCAGGGTACGTTGCTCTATAAGTTAGACGACGCCGATCTGCTCGCTAAAAAACGCAGAGTAGCGCTTCAGGAAAAATTAGCGAAGCTGGATGAAAAACGCTTCCGCGAACTATTGGCAACGGAAGCAATCAATCAGCAGGAATACGACAAAGTCCTGACCAACCTGAACGTGTTGCAGGCTGAAATGGCTATGATTGACGTGGATCTGGCTAAAACGGAAATCCGGGCTCCGTTTGCGGGTAAATTAGGCCTTAAGCGTGTCGACGTTGGTGCTTACGTAACTCCATCGACGGTTCTCAGCTCGATCGACGATGTTAGCCGGGTAGAGGTCAACTTCACGATTCCTGAAAAATACGCGTCGGAGGTTCGGCCGGGTCAGGCCATTCACTTTACAACCGAAAACAGCAGTCAGCCATTCGTAGCAAAGGTTACCGCCACGGAGCCAAAGATGGAAGCCAACACCCGGAGCTTATTGGTTAAGGCCATCAGCGAAAACAAAGGTGGCAAACTGGTGCCTGGTTCTTCGGCTAAGATTGCGTTTGCGCTGCACGTCGTTCAGGATGGCATCCGGATACCGACCCAAGCCTTGATCCCTACCGCCAAAGGGTATTCTCTGTTCCGAGTTAAAAATGGAAAAGCAGAACGCCGGGACGTAACGACCGGAAGTCGGACCAAAGGAACGGTGCAGATTCTGGAAGGCTTATCGATCGGCGATACGGTGTTAACGACCAATCTGCTACGTCTGGACACGGGCGTACCCGTAACGGCATCGACAATTGACTAATTAGCCACGCTCGTTGTTCTCCTTCTCTTTGTTTTAAAAATACCCCACATGAGTTTATCGGAAATTAGTATTCAGCGGCCAGTGCTGGCCGGGGTACTCTCTGTATTGATTATACTTTTTGGTTTCGTCGGACTGACCTACCTCGGTATTCGCGAATATCCTGTTACAGATTCCCCCATTGTTACGGTCACCACATCCTATCCCGGTGCCAGCCCCGACGTAATCGCGTACCAGATTACCAAGCCACTGGAAGAGGCCATTGGTGAAGCCAACAGCATCCGGACCATCTCGTCTGTCTCGCAGGAAGCGGCCAGTGTGATCACGGTTGAATTCAACCTCAATGCAGACCTGGAAGCAGCCGCCAATGATGTGCGGGATAAAGTAACCAAAGCCCGGCGTCTGCTGCCCGCTGACGTTGATCCACCCATCGTGGAAAAAGCTAACAGTGGCGACATTGTCATCTTCATGGCAGTGGAAAGCAAAACCCGCAGCATTCTGGAAGTAAGTAACATTGCCTCCACCGTCATTAAAGAGCGTATGCAGACGATTCCGGGCGTGAAACGGGTCGGTATTGCCGGCGAAAAGAAGTACGCCATGCGGCTACGCATCGACCCGGCAAAACTGGCGGCCTATCAGCTGACACCGTCGGATATTGAACAGGCGCTACGGAAAGAAAACGTCGATTTGCCCTCTGGCCGGATCGAAGGTGACCGCAACGAACTGACGGTTCGGACACTGGGCCGCTTAACGAATGAGGACGATTTCAACAACATGATCGTCAAGCAGGCGGGAAGCAGTATCATTCGGTTCCGGGACATTGGCTATGCTGAGTTGGGAGCGGAGAACGAACGGACGGCCATTCTGAATAGCCTCAAGGGAAATTCACCGACCATTGGTGTGTTCGTTGAACCTCAACGGGGCGCCAACGCCATTGCCATTGCCGATGAGTTTTACAAGCGACTGAAGGAGCTGCGCAAAGAAATACCAGCCGATTATGAGCTGACCATCGGGAAAGACTTCACCGAGCCGATTCGGGATTCGATTTCGGAAGTGGAAGAAACCCTGTTCGTGGCGTTTGGGCTGGTGATTCTGATTCTGTTCCTTTTCCTGCGCGACTGGCGGTCGACGATCATTCCGGTCGTAGCCATTCCGGTGTCCATCGTGTCGGCGTTCTTCATTATGTACATCGCGGGCTACTCCATCAACATTCTGACGCTGCTGGCCCTGGTGCTGGCGATTGGTCTGGTAGTGGATGATGCCATCGTGGTACTGGAGAATATTTACGCCAAAGTAGAAGAAGGCATGTCGCCTTTACAGGCTGCTCGCAAAGGATCATCGGAAATCTACTTTGCTGTCATCTCGACCACCATTACGTTAGCCGCCGTTTTTCTACCTATTCTGTTCCTGCCGGGTATTACCGGAAAGCTTTTTCAGGAGTTCGCCGTGGTTGTCGCCGGGTCGGTGCTGGTGTCGGCGTTTGTGGCCCTGACGCTGTCGCCGATGATGAGCGCGTACCTGCTGAAACGGCATGACAAACCCAACTGGCTGTATCGCAAGACGGAGCCTTATTTTGTGGCCCTGAACCGGGGCTACGAACGGTCGCTGGGCTGGTTTATGCACTACCGATGGGTGGCTTTTCCCGCCCTGATCGTTACGTTCGGGCTAATCTATGTCATTGGAAAGCAACTCCCTTCGGAGCTGGCTCCGCTGGAAGACCGCTCGCAAATCAGTTTGGCTGTCATTGCGCCGGAAGGGTCGTCGTACGAGTATATGGAAAAGTATATGAACGAGATTTCTAAATTCTCGATCGATTCGACGGCGGGCATGTTCCAGTCTTATTCGATTCTGGCCCTGACATTTGGCCCACCGGCCCCGGTCAATATTGCCATTCAGAACACATTCCTCAAAAAAGCCGACCAACGCACCACGACCCAGGCCGATGTCTTTGCGACTTACGCCCGAAACATCCAGAATTTCCGGGGTGTCATGGTCTTTCCGGTGCAGCCGCCAACCATCGGGAGCCGATTCGGCCAGGCCCAGCCCGTCCAGTACGTCTTGCAGGGCATGAACCTGGCGGCTGTTACGGCCGTGTTACCGAAGTTTCTGGAGGAAGCGCGTAAAAGCCCGATTCTGCGGTTCGCTGATTCGGATTTGAAGGTGAATAAACCAGAATTGGTCCTTCAGATTAACCGCGATAAGGCGGCTGAGTTGGGTATCTCCGTCGCTGAGATTGCCCGGAGCTTGCAACTGGCGCTGAGTGGCCAGCGGTACGGGTATTTTATTTACAATGACCGCCAATACGAAGTAATCGGCCAGTTGCAGAAACAGGACCGCGATACACCCTATGATTTGAAAGCCATGTTTGTGCGGACCCGAACTGGTGATGTTGTTTCGCTGGATAACCTGGTCTCGTTCAAGGAAAGCATCAGCCCGGCCGCCATCTACCGGTATGATCAATCCATTTCGGCAACCATATCGGCTGGCCTGGCACCGGGCAAAACCATTGGTGATGGCGTCGCGGAAATGAACCGCATTGCCAAAATGGTTCTGCCCGCAACGATCAAAACGTCGCTGGCGGGCGAATCGCGGGATTATTCCGAAAGCTCGTCGAGTCTGCTGTTTGCCTTTGTATTTGCGCTGGTGCTGATCTATCTGGTGCTGGCCGCCCAGTTTGAAAGCCTGGTCGACCCGTTTATCATCCTGTTGACCGTACCCATGGCGATGACCGGTGCTCTGCTGAGTTTGTGGCTGTTTGGACAGACCCTGAACATTTTCAGTCAGATCGGGATCATTACCCTCATCGGTTTGATTACCAAAAACGGTATCCTGATTGTTGAGTTTGCCAACCAGCAAAAAGAAGCCGGACTGAGCACCAGCGAAGCCGCTAAAGTAGCGGCAGCCTCCCGATTCCGGCCCATTCTGATGACCAGTCTGGCCATGATCTTCGGTACCATCCCGATTGCACTCACCGTAAACAGTAGAAACTCGCTGGGTACGGTCATTGTCGGCGGTTTATTGTTTGCGGGTCTGCTCACGCTCTACATTATTCCAGCCGTGTATTCTTACTTCTCGCGGGTTCCGAAGAAAAAAGCGGAGGAGCTTGAACTAGTAGCCTAATCTGTATAGAACCGCACCGGCGGCCCGGCGGCCCGGCGGCCCGGCGGCCCGGCGCACCGGTGCGGTTCCATTTTGATCAATAGCATTTTTATGAGACACACCACGTATATCATTACGTCTTTCCTGGCAATTCCTTTTCTGAGCTTACAATTAGCTAAAGCCCAGGTTCGCCAACTGACGATGGACAATGCCGTTAAACTGGCGATAGACAAAAATCGCGATTTGCAGGTAGCAACGCTGGAAACAGCCAAAGCCGCTCAGAAAGTACAGGAAGCACGAGGGTATGGTCTGCCCACTGTAGCCGCTTCGGCGCAGTACCTGTACTATTTCAACAAACAAGTTTCGTTCCTGCCCGGTAGCTTTGTGGGGTTAGGCGACGATCAGTTAGCCACGTTTCGGGTCGGAGGGGCGAATGCGTTCCTGGGTGGCGTGGCGGTATCCCAACCCTTGTTTCAGACCAGCGTTCGTTCGGGTATTAAAGTGGCTCAGATCGATGGATTAGCCACGGATCAGGCGCTAGCTGATGTCCGGGCGACTGTCGTTACGGATGTGAAAAAAGCGTATCTGGACGTGTTGATCACGCAGGAACAACTCCGGTTGCAACAGCAAAGTATTACCCGCAACGAGCAGGCCCTGAAAGACGCCCGCTCCCTGCTGGCGCAAGGACGGGCCTCGCGCGTCGATACGCTACGCGCTTTTGTGACGGTCGAAAACCTGCGGCCAACGCTCATTCAGTTGACGAATCGAATTGGCATCGCAAAAACGGTGCTGAAGCGCACCGTGGGGCTGGACGAGCGGGAGGAGATAGACTTGCAGGATTCGCTGCGGTATGACGATGCTTTATTCGTCTCGCCGGGAACCGATGCTTTTCTCGATGCGGTGCAGGCCCGGCCCGAAGTGCGTCGGCTGGAACTAATCGAGCAGCTAAACCGGGAGCAAATTGCGCTGCAGGCAGCTGAGAAGCAGCCGAAGTTAGCTGCGATTGGCTCGGTACTGTCTCAGTCACAAGCCAATAATTTTCGGCTCGGTGATTACCGATGGCCCGTAAGCTCCTACCTGGGTTTGCAGCTCAGTGTGCCAATTTTCACTGGTTTTCGAACAAATTCCCGTATTCAGCAAGCGCAGGTAACTCGCCAACAAACTGAAAAACAGCTGGCTAACCTGAAGGAGATTGTGCGGGCACAGGTGAAAATAGGGCTGGCAAATGTACAGGAAGCCCGGCTACGCATCCAATCTCAACAACAGACAATTTCCGTCGCCGAGTTGGGGTACCGAATCACCCGCGACCGCTGGAAACAGGGCATTGCTTCCCGATTAGAGCTGACGGATGCTGAACTTTCGCTTACCCAGGCTAAGTCAAATTACCTCCAGGCCGTATACGATTATCTGACGGCTACTGTCGAACTTGACAAGGTATTGGGTCGAATTAAGTAGCGCAGGCGACGGATTGGGGTTGCCTATGGATTCGACAAACGGCATAAGTTGTAAACCTAATCAGCGCTTAGGGGTTAAGCACCCATGATCCCTATACACGCTTTATCGGCAACCATTGAAGAACTCCTGAGCGCTGGTCATTCCCCGGCCGATACGTTGAATCAGGTGGTCCAGACCGTTGGAATGGCCTTGGAAGCCGATCGTTGTTTTCTTTACGTGCGGCAACCTGAGCAGGAGCGGGGACGAACCGCTTTCTGCTGGCGCAGGAACCCGCAGATTCCCGACAAAAATACGATACAGCCCACCTGGCAACCCGATACGGATGAGTTGCCGACGGAGGACCCGCTGATTCGGGCCGGGCTGGCTATGAAACCGTCGGTTTATGTCGATGATGTTGACATGGCTGGTCCAGAAGTACTCAATCAGCAGTTTGAGCGGGAAACGTTCGGCCACCGGGCGTTGATTCATGCGCACATCCAGGCGGACAATCAACTGTGGGGAATTCTGCAACCCTGTATGTTTGGGCGTGCCCGGCACTGGACCGAGGAAGAAAAGACGCAGATTGAAGCCATCCTGCCGCGTTTGCAGCCAGTAATAGCGGCTTATGTGACGTCTGGCTGAGGTGGCACACAAACTGGTTATAGGTGAACCAATTTTAACGCACTTTGAGTACGACTCAAGGGTGCTGATTTACTAGGCCATTTCAGGGATTTCGTGAACGCAGGAAGCCAGCTTAGCTAGTGCACGCAAAGCAGAGCACCCTATTTTATGTTAGTTTTGCCTAATCATAAAACTAAAAAGCTATGTCATTGAAAACTGAAGAGGAGTTGGCCGGTATGCAGCAGATCAGCCAAGTCGTTGGCACCACCCTTAGGTGCATGCAACAGTATGCCCAGCCAGGAATGTCGACGTTTGAGTTGGATCAATATGGGCGACAACTGCTGGAACTGCATGGTGCCCGTTCGGCACCCAAGCTCACTTATGGCTTTCCGGGTTGGACTTGTATCAGTGTAAATGAGGAGGTATGTCATGGCATTCCTTCGGCCAAACGGCTTCTCCAGGAAGGGGATTTAGTTAATATTGATGTATCAGCCGAACTGAATGGGTATTGGTCAGACAATGGGGGATCGTTCGTCCTGGGGAAAGACATTCATCAGCGTGGTGACTTAGTAGAAACTTCGAAGCGAATCCTGGCCAAAGCCATTAGTCACATCCGAGGAGGAGTACAAATAGCTGAGATTGGGCGTTTAATTGACACTGAAGCCAGGCGAAGTGGCTACCGGGTCATCAAGAATCTGGCTGGGCACGGAATAGGTCGAAGCTTACATGAAGAACCGCTTGAGATTTTATGTTACTATGATCGGTCCAATAAAACGCGTTTCCGAACAAATTCGGTTGTGGCCATCGAGACGTTTTTATCTACCAACGCCACGTATGCTCAGGAAAAGGGGGATGGTTGGACACTAATCGCCAAAGGCAGTTTTGCTGTACAGCATGAACAAACGATAGTCGTTACGGACAAACAACCAATCATCCTGACAGCTGCGAATCAATTATGGAACTAAAGCCTGATTCGCTCATCACCACTTAACCTAAATTCAGTGGAGACGGTAACGGTTGTCTGAATGCCTTCATCCTAAGCTTATCTGCTTTTCTTGCCACATTCATTCTATAGCCTGGAAGGACGCCCGCCCGACACCTAAGATATATTCAGGACATTACATCCTGTTTTACCGAGTAAGCTCGTTGTTTTAGAACGAAAGCTGATGCTGAGTTATAGTTTATAAGTGCCTATGAATTTAGTAGAAAATGTTGCCTTCATTATCCTGTCTGGTTGGCTGATGACAGGTTTAGGCTTAAAGACATCACTTCTTGAAGAAAACGCTCCTCTCAAGCCCTTACATCATGCCGTGGATGTCGTGCTAACCGCTGACTTACCTGGCGAGAAGGAAGCCATTCTGGTTGCCACTAACCAGCAGCGAGTCCGTAAAGGCTTACCCGCGTTGACCCAGGACGCTAAGTTGATGCAGGCGGCTCAACAATACGCCGAACTAATGGCAGCCAAAGACCAAATGAGCCACACGTTGAACGGGCTGACCTTAGTTGATAAAGCTAAACGTGTTGGTTATTCATTTCGGCAACTGAGTGAAAATATTGCCCTCAATACCCGCCTGGATGGCCGGTTTGTGGTCATCGATCAATGGATGGAGTCGAAAGGGCACCGAAAAAACATACTGACCAGTGGCATAACCGATATCGGCATTGGTATTGCCGGCCCCAGTAAACAGAATCGGTACTACTACTGCCAACTATTTGGGGCCCAGTTGTAGCAGGATCTGTATGGTTCGACCTGGTCGGTGTCGATCAGAAATGCATTTTTGTGGTTGGCAACCGGCTTTGCAAGAGGGTTGTTGAATCTGCGCCGACTGAGTAGCTTTATAGAGTGTAGTGCTTGATTGAGTTAGCCTGTCTCATAAACAAATAACGTTAACCACTCAGGCGATACCACCAATATCTGCAACATGACTCGTTCGAATAAACTCACGTCTATGTCTATTCTCTCCAGGCTCTTCGTCATATGTATGCTGTTGACAGGTCTGATTTCTTATCCGGTAGCCGCCCAGCTTACACACGATTCGCTGCTCATAGAGGGGCATTATCGGGTGTTTCACTTTAACCAGCCGTCGGCCTCGCTCAATAAACCCAGCCTTGTTTTTGTGTTGCATGGGTCAGGCGGGGATGGTCAGGGCATGATGAAGGCAACGGGTAAGATGGAACAACAGGCGAAGCAAGTTAATACGCTGGTTGTTTATCCCGATGGCTATAAGCACTACTGGAATGAATGCCGAAAGTCGTCACCGGCTCAAGCTAACCAGGAGGATGTGAACGAGCAGGCTTTCTTTCAGGGCATGATTCAATATTTCCACCAGCGCTACGCCGTCAATACAGATCATGTGTTTGTGGTAGGAACGTCGGGCGGTGGGCACATGGCCTACAAACTGGCCCTGACGATGCCTCTTGCTTTTCGGGCCGTTACGGCTATCATTGCCAATCTGCCCGACAGCACGAACATGGATTGTGTACCGACGGGTAAACCGGTGCCCATCATGATCATCAATGGCACGCAGGACCCGATCAACCCCTACCAGGGAGGCCGGGTCGTTTTAGGCAAGAACATGGACATGGGCGTGGTACTGTCGACTGACCGCACGCTGGCCTATTGGGCTGGGCTGGCGCATTATCAGGGTAAGCCCACCATGGAGAAGCTACCCGATGTTGACCCGCAGGACGGCAAAACCATTGAACGGTACACATACCGGGCCGCCGGAAAACCAGACATTATTTTGCTGAAAGTTATTGGAGGTAAACACGACTATCCCAATGATGTGGATGTGCACGTAGAGGCATTGACGTTCTTTATGCATCAGATTCACCGGTAAAAAAAGTGATCAATGAGTTCGTGTTCAACCTGGGTTAAGGGTATAATTAACATATACTGACTTTTAAAAGTAGTAACAACTCAACTGCCTTTATTGGTCTATTGTGTCCTTAATGCGTATGAAAACACTACTTTTCTGTGGCCTCCTTTTGGGCATCCTCTCTTGCGAAAAGCCCGAATCGGATACGGTGTCGCCTGAATACAACGATTGGTACACCGTTAAATCACCCATCGACCGCGAGATTCAGGGCGTATGGGGTGACTACAACAAGACACTGTTGATTACCACGGTAGACCGTCTGTTCCGGTCCACTGACCAGGGAAAAAACTGGCAACAGGTTTATCGGCAATCGCTCGGTATGTTTGGTGTTGTGGAACATCAGGACACACTGTTTACCCTGAATGGCTTACTCAATAGTCGCTATTTGATTAATGCTGATAACTTCAGTATTGACGATGGCAAGACTTGGCAGCAATACACAAGACGAAATCCTATTTTTGAGCCATCGAGCGCAACGAGTACCTTCGCTATTAACCCGGTCACGGCTTCTACGGGTATCTCGTACCAGATCAATCAAGTCTTTTTAGGTGGTCCAACGGCCACAACGGGTGCGTTTGAGACGCCTGGTGTGGCTACATCTGATGGTCGACGAATCGATCTGCCCCAACTCCATCAACTGCATAGTTTGTATCTCGACAAGCAGGGGCGACTCTATATTTCCGGTACTGATGCGGTTTGTGGGCGGGGCCAAAACTTCGCCTTCTGCAATAGCCAGAACGGACGGGGCGTTGTTTACATCTCCAAGAAGCCCTTACCTTAATCAGGAAGCGGCTGATTTATTCCAGTAGTCCATAAATAAAAAGCCGCGTCAGGAGTGACCCAACGCGGCTTTTCTTTACATAAATTCCTGATCACTATGGCTGACCACCACCGCCTGCTGCTCCATACACCTGACCTGTAGCATAACTGCCGTCGTTAGCTGCCAGTTGAACGTAGATGGAAGCCAGTTCAGCTGGTTGTCCGGGACGGCCCAGTGGCGTATTCCCACCAAAGGTTTTTAGTTTTTCCTGCGTAGCTCCACCACTCGGTTGTAAGGGTGTCCAGATGGGCCCCGGCGCAACGCCATTGACCCGAATCCCTTTTGGGCCAAGCTGTTTGGCCAGCGATTTGACATAGTTCATCGTGGCCGCTTTCGTTTGGGCATAGTCGTACAAATTTGGCGAGGGATCATAAGCCTGCTCGGAGGTTGTGCCAATAATGGCTGAGCCAGCCGGTAAGTGAGGCAATGCGGCTTTGATGATCCAGAAGGGAGCATAAATATTGGTCTTCATCGTTGCATCGAAATCCTCCGACGAGACATCCAGGATGGATTCGCGGCTCTGTTGCCGGGCCGCATTACTAACCAGAATATCCAGACCGCCCAGCCCTTTCACGGCCTCGTCGACCAATCGTTTGCAAAAGGCTTCATCCCGAATATCACCTGGTATAGCGATTGCTTTTCGGCCTTCCTTCTTGATCAAATCGATTACCTCCTTGGCATCAGGTTCTTCGGCGGGTAGGTAATTGATAGCTACATCTGCACCTTCACGGGCATAGGCAATAGCCGCAGCACGGCCCATGCCTGAATCTCCACCGGTAATCAGCGCTTTGCGGCCCTGCAAACGCCCTGATCCTTTGTAACTGGTTTCCCCATGATCGGGGCGAGGGTCCATTTTGCTGGCTAGCCCCGGCCATGGTTGTGGCTGGGCTTTAAACGGAGGCTTTGGATATTTAGTCGTTGGATCGACCAGGGCGGCCGGAGCAACCGTATTGGGGGCTTCTCCCGGCGAAGAAGTGGCAAATACCGGAGCGGCTACGACGGTAGCGGCCAAACCGCTGCTAATTCCGCCAATCACCTGGCGTCTGCTTATGGGATGATCATTCATCATGGTTGTATTTTGTCGTTGAGTAAATAGTTGTTGCACTAAACTATATTTCCTATAGAATAATGGCTAAACAAGTCGTGTTAGACGAAGGTTAGATTTTATTTACATTTAATTCTGGCGTGCACAAACGAAGAATGCTGAACAGAATGCGGACTTTACCACTTTAGGTTGAAAAGGAATCATCCTTTTGAAGAATCCGAAAAGTAAAGTTTAGCTATGCAGAAAAAAGCATTGGTTGTTGGTGTCAGTGGTATCACTGGCAGTAATCTGGCCGAACAGTTGCTCGCTGAGGAATGGATCGTGTATGGGCTGGCCCGCAATCCAAAAACAGATTTAACTGGATTGACCCCTATTTCAGCGGATCTTCTGAATACGGACAGCCTGGCCACCGCTCTGTCCGAGGTTAGTCCGACTCATGTGTTTATTACCAGTTGGATGCGTAATGAAACAGAAGCCGAAAACATCCGGGTCAACAGCCTAATGGTGCGTAACTTGTTGGATACAGTGGCGCCAACGAAAACAGTGCAGCATGTGGCCCTGGTAACCGGACTTAAGCATTATCTGGGTCCGTTTGAAGCCTATGCTAAAGAAGGGACACTACCCATAACGCCGGTACGGGAAGAGCACCCCAGACTGGAAATCGAGAACTTCTACTATGCCCAGGAAGATGAAGTATATGCGGCTGCTGAGCGGGATGGTTTTACCTGGAGTATTCACCGGCCGCATACGGTAATTGGTAAAGCGGTTGGCAATATGATGAACATGGGGACAACGCTGGCCGTCTATGCCTCCATTTGTAAAGAAACCAGTAGACCTTTTCAGTTTCCGGGTTCCGGCGCGCAATGGAATGGACTGTCTGATGTGACGGATGCCCGTGTTCTGGCTCAGCAGATGATTTGGGCGGCTACTACCGAAGCGGCCCATAATCAGGCGTTTAACGTTACCAACGGCGATGTATTCCGCTGGAACTGGCTCTGGCTACAGTTGGCTGACTGGTTTGGTGTCGAAGCCAAAGGATTCGACGGTATCATTCACCCGCTGGAAACAGCGATGGCTGCTGACGGTCCGCTATGGAGATCTATCGCTTCCAGGTATAGCTTAAAAGAGCCAGATCTGGACCGTCTGGCATCTGCCTGGCACACGGATCTGGATTTAGGCCGCCCCCTCGAAGTGATGACGGATATGTCGAAAAGCCGTAAACTGGGCTTTACCGTTTATCAGGATACCCGTGATTCTTTCTTTAATCTGTTTGACACCCTCAGAGCGGAAAGGCTCATTCCCTGACTATAGTTTTGACGACAGACGCCCGCAAGAACTAAATAAATTGCGAGCTGGATCAGGAACGACAGACGTTGCGGTAATGCCAACCTCTGCGACCTCTGATAATATGTACTGGTTCACTTGGGCGATACGCTCACCGTAGACAAGGCGGGGATGAATGAAGGGCAGCCTGAGCCTGGTTGGTTAATGCTCATACCAACAAAGTATGGATGAGGAGAACTCGTGTTGAGTATATGGATAGGTCTGGTCGGCAACGGCGCTGTCGATCAATCAAACGTTATCTTTCTATAAATAGAGCGTTTGATTGATCGACAGCGCCGTTTTTTATTATAAGCACAATGTAGCTCGGCTTCAGTGCCGTTATCAGGGCCAACTCTGGCTCAAAACCTCATTCCGCTAGCTAGGAACCCTTTTCCCGCTTGGTGAGCGGCTTAATACAACTCTATGCTCCAATGAGAAGACTAAAGGGTTATATTTGTTTGAAAATAACGCCCTTCATGAAATACATTTTCTTCTCTTTTATCTTCATGAGTTCAACGCTGTGGGCCGCTATTAGGCCCGACAGCACGATAACGCCCAACGATTCGCTGCGTAAGGTTCAACTCAATGAAATAGTGGTTTCGGCGTCCCGCGTCGCGGAAAATATTCTCAAATCGCCCGTCAGCATTGACGTAATTGATGCCCGGCGTATTCGGCTCTCAGCCCAACCCTCGTATTTCGATGCCATTGAGAATATCAAAGGTGTTCAACTGCTTACCTCGAGCTTAGGCTTCAAAGTTTATAATACGCGCGGTTTTGCGGCTACCACCAACGTTCGCTTCGTTCAACTCGTCGATGGCCGCGATAACCAGGCTCCCCACATTGGCGCTCCAATTGCCAGTGCCCTTGCTCCATCGGACCTGGACATTCAGCAAGTTGAGCTGGTGCCCGGCGTTGCTTCCGCGCTGTACGGCATGAATGCGCTGAACGGGTTGGTCAATATTTTAACCCGTAATCCCTTCGATTCGCAGGGCCTGAGCATCGGCCAGAAAACCGGCGTAAACCATGTGAATGATGCGGCCATATCGCCCAAGATTTATTCCGAAACCAGCCTCCGGTATGCCCGCCGGATTGGTAATCGATTCGCCTTTAAGGTGAATCTGGTGTATCAGCGGGGCTACGACTGGGTAGCTGGCAACCGGGATGATCTGAACCCCAGCGGCAACGCTTCCCTGGGCTTGTTTGGTGCCGATAATCCCGCGTATGATCCCGTCAATGGGTATGGGAATGAAGCGGCCAACCGGCGAACGATCACATTAGGCGGGAAACGGTATAGCATCGGTCGAACGGGGTATTACGAAGCGGAGTCCACCGATTATGGCCTCCGGAATCTGCGGGGTGATTTATCGTTGCATTACCGATTCTCCCCAACCGTCGAGTTGGCCTACACCTATCAGGGGTCCACATTAAATAATGTCTATCAGCGCACCAATCGCTTTCGGCTGGAGAATTACCGGCTCGGGCAGCACAGCCTGACCTTAACAACACCCTCGGTGCAGCTAAGGGCGTATCAAACCCACGAAAACACGGGTGATTCCTATAATATCCGGTCGATGGCCGAAAACATCGACAAGTCGTTTAAGACCGATAATCAGTGGTTTTCTGATTTTACCAATCAGTTCAATGCCGATACCAAAGCGGGTTTGGCGGTACCAGACGCCTTGCGGGATGCTCGCGCCATCGCCGACAAAGGTCGCCCGGTACCGGGTACGCCTACCTTTAATGATCTGGTTGCCAAACTCCGCGACATCAATAACTGGGACATTGGCGCAGCGCTTCGGGTACAGTCCTGGATGTATCATGTTGAAGGGCAGGTCGAGCCGACCCGGGTACTCTGGCAGCGGTTTCGCCAACAAACGGGTATCAACATTCAGGCGGGGTTTGATTTTCGGCGATATGTCGTGTTCCCAGATGGTAATTACTTTATCAACCCCACCGAGGCCGGTAAAAACCTGGTGTATGGCAAAACCGGCGGCTTTGTCCAGTTTAGTCGATTGTTTTTTGACAATCAGTTGAAGGTGGCCGGATCGCTGCGGGTCGATAAGAATTACTACTTCGACGCCCGTTTGAATCCCAGGGCATCGGTTGTTTACTCGCCAACGGAAGCGCACAACATTCGCCTTTCTTACCAGAATGGATACCGGTTTCCCTCCCTCTTCGAAGGATTTACCAACATCAACTCCGGGGGAGTCAAACGGGTTGGCGGCCTGCCAATCATGTCGCAGGGAATATATGAGAATGCCTACTTAGTAACCTCCATCAATGCCTTTCAGGCGGCCATTACAACCGATGTCAATACGAATAAACTCACGACCGATCAGGCCATTCAAAAAAACAAAGGACTTCTCAAACAGAGCCTCTACACCTATCTGAAACCCGAACAGGTAAATAGTTTCGAACTGGGTTATAAAGGGTTGTTGTTCAAAAAACGGCTTTATGTGGATGCCGATGTGTATTATTCGGCTTACAAAAATTTCATTGCCCAGGTGAATGCCAACCTGGCCAAAGGTACGAATCGGGATTCGCTGGCGTATTACTTTTCTGCTTCGACTACACAGGACCGATACCGGCTGTGGACCAACTCACAAACCCAGGTATATAATTATGGAGCCAGCCTGGGACTTCGCTACAGCCTGACCCAGAACTGGTCGGTGGGTGGTAATGCCTCCTATGCCAAACTCGACCGGGCCGATAATGGCGATGGGTTAGAGAGCGCTTTCAACACTCCCCGCTGGATTACCAATCTGAGCCTCTCAAATGGCAATCTATGGCGCGGGCTTGGCTTTTCGGTAAACTACAAACACCAGGATGCCTTTTTGTGGCAGTCTGAATTAGCCACCGGCAACGTATCGGCCATTAATACGCTGGATGCCCAGGTGAGTTACCGGCTCTCAAAACTCAATCTTCTGGTGAAAGCGGGCGGTACCAATATCCTGAACCAGCCGTATTATACCTTCACGGGTGGTCCGGCGGTGGGCGGGCTTTATTACACAAATCTAGTCTGGGAGCCTGGATTTTAAGCTAGTCAACCCTAGGCCTGACCAACCGCTTCGATTCGGTAAACAGCTAAAGTTGCTTCCATCCGACTGTCCCTGTGACCCAGATATTGCCTAAAACGGATTCTAGCCGCACGTTTCGATCAGAGGAAGTTACAGCGCTGGGGCATCGCGGTCTGGAACATGTTTAATGCGTGCATTTAAATGAAAGGGCGTTTTAAGCAGCAGCTAACTCAACTACTTATTTTATCCGTGATTTATACCCCATATGTAGGTTTCCGCAATCGTTTTGCCACTTGGAACGTACCCGCTCGCCGGTAAGGTGTGCCCATTGCGACTTCGATTCGAATGGCCGTTTGACTGAACCATATTAGGCATGCAAAGCGGGTTTCCTTATCTTGTCATTCCATTGCCATTGGGCTCGCTTTTTTCCTCCTACGCTAATGACAAAACAAGATCCTCCGCTTACCGATCAGACCAGACCCAAAAGACGGGCCTTACTGGTGGGCAGTCTGCCCTTCGACAGCGATGAAGACTGCATGAAACGCGCCCTCGATGCACTCGGTCCAGCCTTGTTTTGTCTACCCGACGGAGAGGTGGGAGAGAAAACACCTGCTTTTCCCAAAGGCAACCGCATGGCCTGGGTAGTGTACGCCATCGAAAAGCTCACCCAGGATACCGCCAACTGGCAGATTCTGAAGGAGCCCACCCGTGGAACCGATGGAATGGCTGTCGATTACGATAGCTTCCAGAAGCTCAAACCCTTGCACTCACCGGCTGATATGCCCCAGCATGTCAGCCTAGGCTATGATGAGTTCTTTCGGCTAAATTACCCGATTTTTACCCAGCTGCGGGAGCAGTATGGCTTGGACCATCTGAAATTTCAGGTAGGGGTACCAACTGGCTTTGCCATGGGCTTTGCCTTCGCCAGCCCCATCACCTGGCTGCGTTACACTTACGCCTTCAACACGGTTATTGCCCGGGAGGTGAACGCCATCCTGGCCCAGGCCGGTCATGATGTGGTGATTCAGCTTGAAGTACCTCCCGAGCTGTATGCCGCCTACAAGTTACCTACCCCGCTCATTGGGTTAGCCCTGAAGCCCATTCTGGATTTGCTGCGCAAAATCAATCCAGGTGCCCAGATTGGGATTCATCTGTGTCTGGGTGATTTCCACAATGAAGCCTTAGTGCACCCCAAAACGCTGGACAAGATGGTCGCTTTCTCAAATAAGCTGGTTCAGCGCTGGCCTGCTCAGCATACCCTGGCTTACATGCACTATCCCTTTGCGGAAGGCTTGGTGCCTCCCTCAGTGGATGCGGCTCACTATGCCCCAGTCCAGCACATTAAGTTGCCAACGGGTACGCGCTTTGTTGCCGGGTTTGTCCATGAAAAGCGGACCCTGGCTGAGAACCGGCATATCCTCAACAGTATTGAAAGCGCCCGGGGCGGTTGTGTGGATGTTGCCTGTTCCTGTGGCTTAGGTCGGCGCAGTGCTAGTACGGCTGAGGAACTGATGACGATGATGGCGGAGCTGGCCAAAGCGGAATTTTAGCTTGTGTGGGCCTTTGCTGCTCAAGCAGACGGGGTTCACTGACTTGGGACGTGTTGACGATTAGGTAGATAGGAACCCAGCTCGCAAACCCGGGATGAAAAGACCACGCTCAGGTTACCTTGTCATTTATGTATCGGTGAAATTCTATTTGTTAGCTAATAGATGGATATTTATAGTTTAACAAGAAGGGTAATAAAACAAATACATTAATACAGCACTGGGGCCAAGTTGCCTGGCTTTTCAGAATTAGCTACACAATTAATTTATAACCGATTCCGCGCACATTGACGATCTGAACGGTTGGATCGTCGCGGAGGTGGCGACGAAGTTTGGTAATAAACACATCCAAGCTGCGGCCATTGAATAAGCTATCGTCGCCCCAGAGTGCCATCAAAACGGCGTTCCGTTCCAGCACATGATTCCGCTGCTCATACAAATGACGCAGCAATTCGGCTTCACGATGCGACAGGAGTACATCCTGTCCATCGAGCGAGAGTTTTTGTTTGTGGGCTTCGAACTGATACCGGCCAATATATACCCAGTCTGACTCAGCAACACGCGAACGGGAACCAATAGTACGACGGAGCAGCGCATTGATCCGTACAACCAATTCATCCAGACTAAATGGTTTTTTCAGGTAATCGTTGCCGCCCAGTTCAAAACCACGTACCACATCAGCCGTTTGCGAACGGGCCGTCAGAAACAGAATCGGTACATCGAGATCGGTTTGGCGAATTTGCTGCGTCAAGGAGAACCCATCCATATGCGGCATCATTACATCCGCGACCACAATATCAGGGTGTTCCTGAAGAAACATAGCCAGTCCTGCAACACCATCAGCCGCATACAGCACCGTAAAGCCACGCACCTCCAGACTATCCTTGACAATCATTCCTAGCGCAAGTTCATCTTCTATTAGCAAAACAGTGTACATGCGTTTTATTTTTTGGTTCATTGAGGCCACGGCTATGCCTGATGGAACAGTGACAAGTTAAAATGTAAGCAAAAACTCACTTCCTTTGCCGGGTTCGCTGCGTACCGACACCTGGCCGCCGTGCCGTTCGATTACTTGTCTTACATAGGCCAGTCCTAGGCCGAAGCCTTTTACTGGATGCAAATCGCCAGTTGGCACCCGGAAGAATCGGTCAAAAATGGCCGACTGATACGTTTTGGCAATACCAATGCCATCATCAGCAACGGCCAATTGCCAACCGGGCTCGTTTCGGTAGAAAGTAAGATGAACCGTGACCTGATCGCCCGAGTAGTTGATGGCATTGTCAATCAGGTTGTTGAGAGCATTTGCGAAATGAACGCGATCAACGGTTACGGTCGTGTCCGCAGGCACATTGACCAGGAACGTAACGGGTTTGGCCGACTTCAGTTGATGGCTCGTCACCAAATCAGTCACTACCTCGTTCAGGTTTATTGGCTCTGGTCGGAGTGCCAGTTCCTGCTTTTCTTCGACCGCCAGATTCAGCACTTTTTCGACCAGATCAGAAAGGCGTTGCAGGTTGTTTTGCGAAATCGCCAGATACGTCTGCGTTTTCTTAGGATCAGCTAAAGCACCAAAATGCTGTAAGGCTTCTACGGCTGCTGTTACGGTAGCAATGGGCGTTTTCAGTTCATGCGTCATATTATTGATAAAGTCGCTCTTTACCTCCGACAGCTTCTTCTGGCGCAGAATCGTACTGAGCATGAACAGATAACTACTCGTCGTCAATAGTAATAAAAATACCGAACTACCAAACAGCCAGCCCATTCGACGTAATAAATAGTAGGTTGGTGTATCAAAAGTCACCTGTGCAAACAGATTCCGAACCGGATTGATAGGCACAACAATCTTGTTCAATACGTTCGGCGTACCACGTTGCTTTAAGCGCGCCCCCAATTGATGAGCCAGTACAGGACCTGAAGGCTTTTGTGGAGGAACGTCCATCGTATCGAGTTTAAAGGTAGCGTTTATCCCTCGCTCAAGAAGCTCGGCGCGGTAGGCAGCCCGCAGCGTTGGCAGATCGATACGAGTCCCTTCGGCCCAGTCGTGCAGTACCATCGTTGAGATTCGACGGGCAAGCGCATCGGGCGATGCAAATACCTGTGTTTCTGCTCCAGGTGGGCCCGAATGAAATTCATCAGCGGCTAACGCCCGAACACCAGGCTGATTAGTAGCTTCTGACCTCAGGGGCGGCTTGGGGGGGCTCATAAAAACGCGAATCTGTCTCTGGTTTCTAATACCGTCAACGCTGCGAATAATCATGTGGGTCTGCTCCTGATTGCCCTGTTTGGCAAATAGGCGGTTCGCTTCGACTAGCTGGCGTTGCTGCAAAACCGAAAACAGGGCATCCCGCATCGTCTGATTATACTGCTGGCTATTAAGATGGTACGTTGTCCAGAGCCAATAGCCCTGAAATGCGTTGATGCCAATGATGCAAAGCGTCATCAGCCAGAATATGGAACGAATGCGTCGGTTCATGTACAAAGCTATATCGTCTGGGCGGGCTTCGCATGGGTGTTAACACTGTTTAACACTATGTAACAGTACGTTACACAAGGTTAAATGAACTTTGACCCGTCAAATCAAACCAGTAATTGTTTATGAAAACGCTCCTCCGAGCAGTTGTCAACGGCTTATTAGCCGTTCTGATAACTCACATAACAACCATCGCTCAAACAGCCTCTGCTACCTGGTCTGGCCAGATTACCTACGAAGGCATCCACAAGATTGACCCGGCGAGTCTGAGATTTAAAGATAGTAATGGCGAGCTGATGAAGCCCGGCGATCCTAACTGGCCAAAAGACATTCCCGATAATCGAATGTCGGAGCAGAAAGTTCTAATCAACGGTGCATACGCGAAAGTAACCGGTAACAATTATCAGGTGATGCCGACAGTCGGCGGCCGGCGTCCGTTTACAGAGCAGTTTTTTGTTGATCTGAAGGCCCTGAAAAAAGTAACGATACTTACGGTCGGCAATGATGCGGATGCGAAAACGTATCAGGCCGAAGCGCCACTTCAGCGAGTAAGTGGCTGGCAAATGACCGACCAAAGCAGGAAAATAGCTGGTTATATCTGCCGAAAGGCCACGGTCCCTTACAAAAAAGAAACCTATTCGGTCTGGATCACAACAGAGCTCCCCATCACCTACTCACCAATCCAGGAACTCACCCCCGATACCGGTACGGTCTTGCTGATTGAAGGGAGCAAGGAGCAATTCAAAGCCAGAAAAGTGGCTAAAACCGCACTCGATGCATCGGTAGCTAAACCCAGTATACAGGCGCAAGCCGTTACGATGGAGCAACTAACCGAGCTACGTCAAAAAGCCATTACTGATTTTATGCAAAAGTACGAACGTGTAGGGCACGGAGGTTAGGGCCAGGGTATTTCGCGCAGGAATGGCGGGGTGGACATCAGTCCGCTATCCGCTCACGAAGCACCCCTTCAATCCTGCTTTTTCCAGCTATCCCAGCCCAGACAGCCCCATGAAGCCATTTTTCTTTATTTTCTTCCTCTTTCTGACTACCGGTTTATTCGCCCAACGTAACGGAACGAAATCCGAGATTGGGGGGATGGTGGTTGATTCAGCCAGTGGCAAACCCCTGCGGCAAGCGTCTATCTCGCTGATGATGGATCGCGATTCGAGCTATGTAACGGGCACGATTACCGATGGCGATGGGATGTTTCAACTACGCAACGTAGCACCGGGACGCTATCGACTGCTTGTTACGTTCCTGGGCTATCGGAATAACGCTCAGTCGATTACTATTACGTCCGGCGTACCAGCGAATGGCGTGGGCATTCTGCGGATGGCCGAGCAGAGTAATCAGCTTCAGGAAGTTGTGGTTCGGCAGGAAAGCCCACCAGTTACGGTAAAACAAGATACATTGGAGTTCAACGCCGGGTCGTTCAAAACGCAGCCCAATGCCGCTGTGGAGGAATTACTCCGCAAACTACCGGGTATGCAAGTAGGCCGTGATGGGACGATAAAAGCACAGGGGCAAACGGTCAACCGAATATTGGTGGATGGGAAGCCGTTTTTCGGCCATGATCCGAAGATGGCTACCCGAAACCTGCCCGCCGATGTAGTCGATAAGGTTCAATTATACGATCAGTCATCGGATCAGTCGCAGTTTTCGGGTATTGACGATGGCAACCGGGAACGAACCATCAATATAACCCTCAAGGAGAATAAACGGAAAGGGTATTTCGGTCAGAATGAACTGGGTGCAGGCACGGCGCGCGGTGGGGAGGCCAATCGGTATCAGGCCCGATTGAACCTGCACCGCTTTAACAACCGGGGCGACGGACCGGGGCGCCAAATTTCCCTAATTGGTCAGGCTAACAACCTCAACCAGCAAAACTTTATGCTGGGTGCGGCCCAAGGTCCGGTTTTTGTAGGTGGCTTGGAGGGAAGCGGTCCTCCTGGTAGCCAAACGCCAACCAACGTGATCGAAGTACGAGCGGGTGGATTGAACTACCGGGATAAGTTGGGTCAGCGAGCCGAAATCGCAACGAGCTACTTTCTGAATCAGGCCATCACCACCACCGATCAACACAGTCGGCGCACTAGTATTTTGCCCGGCAATTCACTAACGACCGATCAGCAGAATTATTCGCAGAATCAGCAGTTGACGCATCGGTTCAATCTCCGTCTCGACTGGGTACTTGACTCGATGACCAGCCTCCGGTTAGCCCCCAGTCTGTCCTGGCAAACGACCGATTACACCAGCCGCCTTTCCAGCCGCTCCTCGTTACCGGGACCGGGTCTGGCGGGGCAAGTGAGTCAACTGGTTAATTCCGGCGAAACGGTTTATGGATCGACAGGCAACGGACTGAATGGCTACAATAACCTGCTGCTGATGCGTAAATTTCGGCGTCAAGGCCGCACTCTATCGCTCAACCTGAACACGGTATTGGGTGATGGCGAAACAAAGGCGTTGAATCAGTCGGCCAGTACATTTTACGATTCCACAGGTGCCAACCCCGGACGGAATCTCTTAGATCAACACAACCGACAAGCGGCTTATAACCTGCAAAACACGCTGACTCTGTCGTATACCGAACCGTTGTCGTTCACCCAAAAACTGGAGTTGCGGTATGCTTACTCGGCCAGTAGTAACCGAGCTGATCGAGTGGCTACTGACCGAAATGAAACGAACGGGCTTTACGACCGCGTCAATTTTCTGTTATCAAACCAATTTAGTAGCTCATTCGACTACCACCGGGCGGGTTCTACCTATCAGAACCAACGACTACGCTATAAATTTGCCCTTGGCCTGGACGTTCAGCAGTCGCAGCTGCAACTCGATAATCGTTCGGCGGATACCAGTCAGCGACGTCGATATGTCAATCTGTTGCCCAACGCCCTGTTCAGCTACACCTTTTCCGGCAATCGAAACCTGCGCCTGCACTACCGAACCCGCCTGAATACCCCCTCGATCACTCAGTTGCAGCCCGTAATCGACAATACAAATCCGCTAAATAGCCGAATTGGAAATCCACAACTGGCGCCCGAGTTTTATCACACAGTTATTCTGGCCTACAATGTGTCAAAAGACCTGGGGGCCAGAAGTTTTACGGCCTTTGCCAGCCTGAATCAGAGCGCCAACCGGATTGCAACGGCAACAACGATCAGTCCTTCGGGTGTGCAGACCACGCAACCCATAAACGTGGGCGGCTTTTGGTCGGCCAATGGATCGATGTCCATCGGGCGAATGCTTCAACCCTCGCAACTGGACCTTACCTTCATTACCAGCGTAGCGCTGAGTCGGGCGGTTAGTTTCATGAATGACCGACGTAATGACACAAAAAATGTCAGCGTGGGGCAGGGGTTTCGCCTGCAATCTAATTTCAGCGGTAATCTGGAATACGGGCTCAGTGGTAACCTAACGTACCAAGCGGCTTCGTATTCGCTGACCCCAAAACAGAACACGGCTTTCTGGTCACAGTATGCCACTGCCGACTTATTCTGGAAACTTCCTTTTCGTTTCGTGCTCACCAGCGATGTGACTTACACAGCCACAACGGGTTGGGCTGTGGGCTATAATCAGCAGTTTATGCTCTGGAATGTAACGCTGGCCCGGCAGTTTTTTAAAGGTGATCAGGGCGAACTGCGCCTGCAGGTATTTGATCTATTGAATCAAAATCGCAGTCTGGTCCGAAACACAACCGATACGTATATCGAAGACGTTCAAAGCCGGATACTACGTCGGTATTTGCTGGTGAGCTTCGTGTATAATCTGCGCAAGTTTGGCCTATAAATAATGCAGCGGAGGCAGAGTAAATAGAATGCTTGTTGATTCCGGATACCCTCTAATCTTCCGCTACTCTGGCCACTCAATACAAGTAAAATAATCGAATGCTCGCTTATTAGTAGGTACTCGTCTGCCTGAAAAAACGTATGAGAAGTGTTGGATTATTAATGACCGGTTGCCTGTTCCTTTTGTTCAGGCTCAACGCACAGCCAATTGGAGTGAGCCAAATCAGGAAAAATGTACCCCTGGATTCAATTCGGCTGAGCGACCCCTTTATTCTGGCTGACAAAAAAACAAACAGCTACTACATGACCGGCACAGGCGGTATGCTCTGGAAAAGCCCTGATCTGAAATTGTGGGAGGGACCCTACTTGGTGGCCCAGACCGACCCCAACTCGTGGATGGGACCTAAGCCAATGATATGGGCCGCTGAACTGCATTCGTTCAATAACAAATACTACTATTTCGCCACCTTCACCAATCGGGCGGTTAAGATTGATACCGTCGGAAAGAACGTCATCGAACGCCGGGCTAGTCATGTCCTTGTCAGCGACAAACCCGACGGCCCCTATGTTCCTATGCTTGATGCGACCTACCTGCCCGCTGCCAAGCCTACGCTCGATGGTACATTCTGGGTCGATAAGGATGGCAAACCGTATATGGTGTACTGCTATGAATGGTTGCAGAATAATAACGGCACTATCGAAAAAATCGAACTTAAACCCGATTTGAGCGGTAGCCTTGGCCCTGGTAAACTACTATTCAGGGCCAGCGATTCGCCCTGGAGCCGCGAAAAAGATTCGACTGGCCACGACCGGCCGAATAAAGTTACCGACGGACCGTTTCTGTTTCTGACTAAAACCGGCCGACTGGGTATGCTCTGGACGAGCTGGATTTACGACATCTACACACAGGGCGTGGCTTACTCGAAAAGCGGCACACTGGATGGCCCCTGGATACAGGAACAGGAACCGATTAGCCCGCCCAATTTTGGTCATGGTATGTTGTTTCGCAGGCTCGATGGTAAGCTGCTTATGGCCGTACATAGCCACAAAAGCGAGAAGGGGCGTACTGTCCGTATTCCCCATTTATTCGAAGCCGACTTATCAGGCGACAAATTGATCGTTGGTAAGCAATACGTACCTTGACGAGGAGCGCCAAAGGAGATAAAAATAAGCTTAATAAAAGCTTTGTAAATAGATTTATGAACTATGTTTTATGCCTTTTTTGTCATTGTCAGCCAGTAGTGGCCATTTTGATAGTGAGTGAATAGCCGGTAAATTAGAGGCAATATCATACAGAATGAGGCCAATAGCGACGCGTTCAGTAGAAAGGTAGCTACCGTTCTTAGCTATCCCGTTCCAGACGCTAAAGAATAAATAAGAACAGCCGAAAAACCTTGTCGATCCATCGATCCATATACCGTCGATTCGTACGCACACTCATTTATTGCGTAATGGCGTGGCTGGTAACCTCGCCCGCCCTCTATGCGCAAACGTATGGATTACGGTTTGTGGGACATGAGCAAATTCAGGATAAACGCACCTCCCTAGCTCTTACCCCTGATCATCCGTTATGCCTTACCGGTAATGTCGAGCTTTCGTTTGACATTACACTTGTCCCTAATTACCAGACATACTTCGGCTATGTTTTCAGAGTTATTCAGGAGGACAAGCGGAACCTCGACCTCTTGTACGATCAGAAGTCCAGGAGTTTCAAAATGATTATTGGTGATCGTCTGGCCCAATCGTTTATCCGCATTGATTCGGCCCAATTGTTTAGTCATTGGAATCACTTTACCATCAAATGGAATCTAAGCCAGCGCTCGCTCCATGTCTTTGTCAATAACAGGCTGGTTATCCGAGATACTATCGCTTTTCAAGAGACAGGCTGTTTTAAGCTGTTTTTTGGCAGTAATGAGTTTGGGCAATTCAAATCGAAGGACCTGCCCCCCATGAGCATTAAAGACATTGAACTGAAAGAGAATGGCCAGCGAGAACATTTCTGGCCATTACGGGAAGTGAACGGCATAACCACCAGAGATGAAGTTGATGGCCAACTAGCTACTCTTAAAAATCCAGTGTGGATTAAATCGTTGTATACTGAGTGGAAAAAGACGGACCAGTTCACCCTAAAAGGCTATGCGAATGTTGCTTTTGATCCCATTACCGAAACCGTTTATGTGATTGCTGCCGATAAGTTATATCAGTACGCCGTCCGGACACAGCAGGCCACTATAAAGCAACATAAAAACCCTCCACATAATCTGTTTCAGGGTAGTCAGACTATTTATAATCCGTTTACGGGCAGACTCTATTGCTTTTTCGTTGACCAAAAGTCCGTATATAGTTGTAACCCGTCCAGTAGCGACTGGATGGCAGAGTCTGTTACGCCAAACGCAGTTGAGGTAACCGAATACTGGCACGCCAATAAATTCATTTCCCGAGCCGATTCATCATTGTACATTTTAGGCGGCTATGGCCAGTTAACCTACAAAAACAGTATTCTGCGCTACCATTTTGCCACCAGAACCTGGGATACACTCGATGGAAACGGTGCTGCCTATACACCACGCTATCTAGCTGCCTTAGGCACAACTTCTTCGAGCGATACAGCTTATATGATAGGGGGCTACGGGAGTCTGACGGGAGAGCAGATGCTCAATCCTAAAAACTCGTATGATTTACTGGAATATCTGGTCAGGGAAAATACGTTTCGAAAGATCTATGCGCTAAACGTCCCGAAAGTAGATTTTGCCTTTGCAAATTCGCTGATGATTGATGTAAAATCAAACCAGTATTACGGGCTTATCTTTCCCAATCAGCAGTTTAAGGCGGAGCTGCAATTGATTCGTGGATCGTTGGCCAAGCCATCGTATGAAGTGCTGGGCAATCCTATACCTTACTCGTTTCATGACATACACTCATACGCTGACCTTTACTACTGCCCAATTAGCCAAAAACTAACAGCCGTTACTTTATATCAGAACGAGGCTACAGGCACAACTGACGTAAAGTTGTATTCGATTTCATTCCCTCCCAATGCCCTAACCGTTTCGGTAAATAAGGAAGGGCAAGAAACGATTTCGTATTGGTGGTTTGCTTCCGTTGCCCTCGTAGTGGGAGGAGCTGTTGTCCTGTATATTCGCCAACGGCGCCAATTGATACGCAAGCCGCAAAGGTCGGCGTCAGTTCCTGATCCACAACAGGCTCTAGTAACGGATGAGCAGTCACCACCAACTTCATTGATAACGCCGGAAACCACACCAACTCGTTTTGGCCTGGTAAACGAACCCGTGTTGATATCAAGTATTTTCTTTTTTGGCAATTTTCAGGTGCTGGATCACTCGGGTATAGACATAACAAAGTCCTTCACTCCCTTGCTGAAAGAGCTATTTTTACTCTTATCGCTCAACAGCATTGGTAAGCAACAGGGAGTAGCCTCCGAAAAATTAAATGAAATCCTCTGGCCTGATAAGTCGGGTCGGGAAGCCAGTAATAATCGTTCTGTCAACATTACGAAACTGCGAAATCTGTTGGAAAAGGTAGCGTTTTGTTCGCTTTCCAAGGAATCAGGCTACTGGAAAATAGACTTCGATTTTAGCCAGCAGTTATACGTTGATTATGAGCAGTATATGACCATTATTAATGACGAGACTGTTCTAACGAAACAGACTATCAGTGAGTTAGGCGAGATTACAAAACGAGGTCCTTTTCTGCAAAATACGGAGTATCACTGGTTGGACGATTTCAGAGCCGATATTTCCAATAAGATTATCAATACGTTTCTAAAGTATGCCAATACACTCCTGATCAGCGAAAATCCGGAGCATTTAATCCAGATCACAAATTTCATTTTCGATTATGATCCGGTCAACGAAGACGCTATCATTCTTAAATGCAAAGCGCTGTCGTTGATGGGGAAACACACCCTGGCAAAGAATACATTCGAACGGTTTATCCGGGATTATAAAGCCATCTACGGTGAAGAATACGAACAGACGTTTTCGGCCATCATCGACTAACTCACAGAAGCGTGTCAGTCATACGCCATTCGGTATACTATTCTGCATACTATTAAGACACTTTAACGAGTCAATTTTCATAATTAAGGTTTTATTAAGAGTTTATTAAGGTAATCAGCCGTATTTAGTGCCGGATTAATCCAGAAAAATAATGGATTTTTTAAATTAACAATGAAGAACTGGTGAATAGCCATTGATCTCATCCCAGCGAATAAAATGGCTACGAACTGCTTTTGCCGCACGGAGACTGATTTAAATCAGAATTTTTTAGCGCGTAGCAGCAAGTATTAAACCGGCGATTCTGCTTTTTTATACGTAAAATTCACCGTGCTATGGGTGTACTAAAGCAACTGACCTCAACGAAAAAAAATCCAGTGGCGGCTTCCGAGTCACTGGAGTTAGAACCTCTTTTTAAAGAATTCTATGATCGACTTGTGTACTTTTCTGTACAGATAATACGGGATCAGGTGCAGGCGCAGGACATTACACAGGATGCCTTTATAAAATATTGGCAGGAGCGAGAAGCTATATTCCCTAATAAAGTGGCTATCAAGAATTACCTCTATAGTACTGTACGGAATGCCAGCCTGAACGTAATCAGGCATAATAAAGTAGTTGATGACTATCAGGAGCAGCATGGATTCTTGGAAGCGGAAGAATTGACCATTATGGATGCCATTATTTCTTCTGAAGTAATGGCTGAACTTCATTCGGCTATTGAAGCACTGCCCGCCAATTACCGCACCATCTCTGAGATGAGTTATCTGGAGGGGAAAAAGAACCAGGAGATTGCCGATGAACTGAACATGTCGATCAATACGGTCAAAAAGCAAAAGCAGCGAGCGCTCGAGTTGTTAAGGTTGCGCCTTTCGCCAGAATTATTCGCTGTTCTACTCACCCTTGGGGCTGCTCAGTTGGTATAGTTCGCTGAAAAGCGATTCAGTAGGCGGCAACTTTGCTGCCCTTGTTCTGACATAAAAAATAGATTAAATTTTATATTCACTTTATCCTATTCTCTGGCTTGCGTGTCTCTATGGAGTAAAGCAATGCCATGGAAAATTATAGTCGTTATTTTAAACAGGGCGATCTGATTGCTAAATACCTCAAAGGCGAACTCAGTGATCAGGAACGAGAAGAACTTGACGCCTGGATCGCCCAAAGCGATCATAATCAGGCTTTGTTCGCCCGACTGACTCAGAAATCGGCTGTTGCTGGTGAACTGGAAAAATTCGGCTCGTCTGACAAAGCAGAGGCCTGGCAGAGAATAATAGCCGAAACAGAATACAACGCGACCAATCGCCAATCGTATATAGGTATACGTTTAGTGCCTTACGTAGCAGCAGCTGTCGTATTACTTATCGTTGGGGTGTTACGCTACCCATTTAACCGCCAATCGCAGCCCACTAATCCGGTTGCTCAACAACCCATCGATTTTGCTCCCGGTAGCAATAAGGCCGTTCTGACGTTGGCAGATGCGTCAAAAATAATACTGGATGATGTGGCAGATGGCCAGATTGCCAGACAAGCTGACGTTATCATTACGAAAACGGCTGATGGGCAATTATTGTACGGAGAAAGCTCAGCAACGGCTTCGGCCAAATTATCCAACACACAACCCAGCTATAACACCATCACGACTCCTCGGGGTGGCAAGTTCCGGATTGTCCTGCCTGATGGAAGCAGAGTCTGGCTCAATGCGGCTTCATCACTGAAATATCCAACAAAGTTCATGGGTAATGAGCGAGTGGTGACGCTCACGGGCGAAGCTTATTTTGAAATAATACCGCAGAAAAACGCGCATAAGCAGGCTTTGCCTTTCCGGGTACGTTCAGCTAGCCAGGTTGTGGAAGTGTTGGGTACACATTTCAACATCAATAGCTACGCTGACGAAAGCAGTATAAAAACAACCCTGCTGGAAGGCAAAGTAAGGGTTATAAAAACGAGCCCGCATCAGGCAGAAAACTCAACTGAAGTTATTCTTAATCCTGGCGAACAGGCCCAGCTAACCGCCGATGCAAAGCGCAGGCTTAATCTGATCAGAAAAGTAGATCTGGAAGAAACGATAGCCTGGAAGAATGGACAGTTCCAGTTTAAAGATACTGACCTGCCTACAATCATGCGGCAGATTTCCCGCTGGTACGATGTTAAGGTTGATTTCCAGGGTAAGCTGCCAGACACAAAATTCAGAGGTAAGATTTCGAGGGATGTGCCGCTCTCCCAGATTTTTCAAATTCTCCAGTTAAGTGGTATCAACTTTATAATAGAAGGAAAAAAAATAACCGTTAAATCCTGATCGACAACCGCTAAACCGGGCAAGGCTCGGAATAGCCACAGGGTATCTCATAAAAAAGCCGGAACGTGTTGCGAGCACTTCCGGCCAAAGGTGGGATTTCTCTGTCAAGAAACAGAAAAGCAAACCTGTTGACGTACAAGTTTTTACTAATCCCAAAACCAGTATAAAAGTATGAATTATTCTACTTTTTACCTACGGCTGTGGCAATATGAACCATGGGCACAGCTTAGGCAGCGAATGACTTCCCGACTAATTCCTATGAGTCGGGATACGAAACGGAAATGGATTATGCGGCTCAATTTTATCAGCATATTCATATTGGTCGCCTGTCTGCACATGTACGCAGCCGGTTATAGCCAGTTGATTTCAATTAATGAACGGAATGCACCGCTTGAAAAGGTACTGGATAAACTGGAAAAGCAAAGTGGCTATTCCTTCTTCCTGCAAACGAATTTGCTGGCCAGTAGCAGACGGGTTACGATTCGCCTGAAAAACACGCCGTTAGAGACAGTATTAGACGAAGTGTTTAAAAACCAGCCACTAAGCTATTCCATTGTCAGCAAAACCATTGTTATCAAAAAGAAGGAAGATGCCACCAGCCATAAACCCGTTGGTGAGCTGCATTCGCTCTTTCCCGATACTAAAGGCGGGCTAAACCTGGAGGCCAGTGCTGAATTTGAGCGGAAGACACTCACCCAACTGGTTGACCGCGTGCAGTCTATCAGGCACGTGTTCATTCCGATAACTGGTAAAGTCACAGACGAAAAAGGCGAAGCGTTACCCGGTGTGAGTATCGTGGTAAAGGGCACCCAGCGTGGAACCACAACCGATCCAAACGGGCAATTCCAGCTTGAGGTCCCCGATAAATCGACTACATTGGTTTTCAGCTTTGTCGGGTATGAAACGCAGGAAGTTAAACCGGGCGATCAGGCAACGTTAACGGTAACGCTAAAGGTCAGTGAGCGTGGTTTACAGGAGATTGTGGTAGTTGGTTACGGAGAACAACGCAAAAGCGATGTGACGGGCGCTACCAGTACCGTATCGGCGAAAGAAATTGCCAAGCGACCCCTGGTACGGGTCGAACAGGCCTTACAAGGTACCACATCCGGGGTTGTTGTTGCCAGCAGCAGTGGACAACCAGGCCGTGGATTAAGTGTACGTATTCGGGGCGCAAATTCCATAACGGGTTCAAATGATCCTTTGTATGTTATCGATGGGTTTATCGGTGGCAATATTGAGTCGCTCAACCCAAATGATATCGAATCGTTGGAAATTCTGAAGGACGCTTCGGCAACGGCCATTTACGGATCCAGGGGGTCAAATGGCGTCGTGCTCATCACAACAAAATCGGGTCAGGAAGGCAAAGCCAGAATTAACGTCAGCACGTGGGTCAGCAAAGCGATGATGCCTCGGGAACTCTCGTTGATGAACGCCTATGATTTTGCGCGTACGGTCAATACGCAGTTTGCCTCGACGGGCAACCCGCCCGCTTTTTCGGACGATCGGCTACAGCAACTGAAAGCCAATGGCGGTACCGACTGGCAGCGTGAACTGCATCAGGAGCCGCTTGTTCAGAACTACCAGATTGATTTATCTGGAGGGTCGTCGGCGGTTCGGTATCTGATCTCCGCCAATTACCTTGACCAGCCCGGTTTAATCCTCAATCAGTATTACAAACGGGCAACCTTTCGGGCAAACATCGACGCCAAGGTTAATGAAAAGATCAACCTGAAATTTAACGTAGCGGCTGTGGTGCCACAGAATCGTAATACAAACTATTCAGGCGACCTGACCGATCCGTTCACGCAGGCAACCGAATGGGACCCGACCTCACCCGTACGGGATCCCGCAACGGGTGCACTCGTATACACAGCGCCTTATGCGTCGATTCAGTATAGCCCTGTAGCTCGCGCACTCGGCCAGTTCGACGAAGGTCGGAATACAAACATTGCGGGAACAGGTATTCTGACGTACCAGATTTTGAAAGGGCTTACCTTCACAACGAATACGACCTATCAAATCTCGTCGCCGTTTAACCAGACGCTTTTTGGGCCGGGTACGGGCAATGGGGTGTTGTATGCGCAGGTCAATTCGTCAAGAAACTGGAATTTTCAGAACAGTAACTTCCTGACGTACAGAGGTGATTTTGGCGACCATGCCGTTACCGTAACGGCACTGTATGAACAGCAGCAGGGACAGGGTATGTCGGCAAACGCTCGGGCGAACAACCTATCTACGTATTCGCTGGGCTACTACAACCTAAGCCTGGGCGGAACGCAGTTTACGTCATCCGGTTACTCCGCCGACGCCCTGCAATCCTATATGGGCCGGGTCAACTATGCTTATAAAGAAAAGTATTTGCTCACCGCCAGCGTTCGTGTCGATGGCTCGTCGCACTTGACCGAGAAGTACAGTACCTTCCCGTCTCTGGCTCTAGCCTGGAACCTGTCGAAAGAGAGCTTCCTGCAAAACTCAAAATTATTTTCGGACCTGAAAATCAGAACCAGTTACGGGCAAACAGGAAATCAGGCTGTAGGGGCGTATGCTACCATTGCCCAGATCACCACGGGTGGAGGCCAGCCAGCTTACTACTTCGATGGCTCTACCCCCAGCGTGGCGACCCCACTTGGTGCACCGGTATCCAATAGCCTCAAATGGGAAACCACAACGCAGTATGATGCAGGTATCGACGCGTCGTTTCTGAACGGACGCTTACGGTTTACCGCCGATGCCTACTTGAAAAATATCAGCAATCTCCTCTACAGTTATCAGGCACCTTTCTATTTAGGTGGTGGCGATTACCTCCGCAACATTGGCAGTGTCGAAAACAAAGGCCTTGAGTTTTCGCTGAGCGGCACACCAGTTGCCACCGGGAAACTACGCTGGACCAGTAATTTTAACATCTCTTTCAACCGCAATAAGGTGACGAGTTTGGGGGGCCTTGACAACGTAATTGTAAACGGCGTTGGGTCAGCGCTGAACAGTGCATCTATTCTGCGGGTAGGTCGACCATTAGGCGAGTTTTACGGCTATCAGTTCCTGGGAACCTGGAAAACAAGCGAAGCCGATCAGGCATCCCAATTCGGAATGAAACCAGGTGACGCTAAATACGTGGATGTCGATGGCGATCATGCTTACACAGCAGCCGACAGAGTCGCGATCGGAAATGGGACGCCTGCTTACTCATTCGGTTTTATCAATGACGTCAGTTACGGCAATTTTACCCTCAGCTTTATGTTTCAGGGAACGCACGGCAATCAGATTTACTCACAGACACTGGCGTATTTGTGGGGGGGCTTAGGTGATCAGCGAAACGCGACAACCACAGAAGCGCTGAACATCTGGACGGCCCAAAACCAAACGGATAACCCGGCTTTCAGCAGTACCAGCAAGAACTTCAACAACAGCAGCCGCTATGTGTACGACGGCAGCTATACGAAGCTGAAAAACCTCTCGCTTACCTATCGGATACCCGATAATCTGCTGAAAAAGGCAAAAGTACGCAACCTTGAGGTGTACGTGAGTGGTCAGAACCTATTTATGATCACGAAATATCCGGGCTATGATCCAGAAGTTTCAAACGGAACAAACGCCATTACCCAAGGGCTGGAAATGGGCGTCATTCCCAATCCCAAAACCTATACAATTGGGTTCCGCCTTGGCTTGTAAGTGCTGTATGTACGATTAAAATTTCAATCAGAAGACAAAATCATGAACACCAACTATTCTTTATACCTTGTCTTTCTTGCCTTGATTTTGGTTAGCGGCTGTCAGAGTCTGGTGGAAGACCCCAAAGGCAGTTTGACACCCGGAACCTATTTCAAAACGCAGTCGGATCTGGATGCATCCGTATCGGCTATTTACATCCAGTTTGCGCGGGATGGCGCCTGGGGTTTTACCAACCGAAGCACGTCATATTTTGGTTCAGATGATTTTACAACCGATCCTGGCCTGAATAAAGAAGATTTTCGCCTGTTTGACCGCCTGAGTGGTGGCAGTGGTAACCTGAGTCTGGTTGCCCAATGGCAAGGTCCCTGGCAGGGGATTTATCAGGCCAACAACGTAATTGCCAATTACACAAAGGTAAATTCTACCGATGTTCAGAAAAACCAGGCCGCTGGTCAGGCTTATTTCCTGCGGGCCCTGGGGTATTATTACCTGGTACGCACGTTCGGCCCTGTCCCCATTATTCTGACCCAGATCGATGTAAACGACAGGCCCCCGCGGGATCCGGTTGATAAGGTCTACGCGGCTATAATCAGCGATTTACAGAAAGCGAAGGAATTGCTGCCCATTTCCTTCCCAAATCAACCGGGCAGAGCAAACCAAATGGCCGCTCGCTCGCTTCTGGCCGATGTATATCTGACCATGACGGGCTGGCCACTTAAGCAGGAGAGCAATTACAAACTGGCTGCTGACGAAGCTAACTCAGTTATTCAAGCGGCCGTCTACAACCTCAATACGCCTTACGCCAGTGTTTTCACCACCAACAATACCACCGAATCTATTTTTGGTTTACAGTATAATGTGAGCGGTGGGCTTCCCCTGCGTAGTTCAGGTTCATCGTCGGTGCCCCTCGACGAAGTCGCTACGAACGGTTCGAGTGGCTGGGACGATTATTATCCGGAAATCAACTTCTACAAAAATGCTCCCAAATGCCCCCGGACGGATGCTACGTTTTACACAACGATCAAGCTACGTCAACCGGATGGGAAGACGTTTAAGCTGGTTCCCTGGGATTCGCCCGAAACGCATGCTGGCCATCCCTATTACAAGAAGTTCCGGGCTGGCTTAAATGGGGATGGGGTTTCAGAAACGGAGACGACCATCGAGTCCATCAACCCCAGTACCAACAAAGTGTACGATATCATCCGCTATCCGCAGGTTCTGTTGATCTATGCCGAAGCGTCAGCGATGGCTGCTGGTGGTCCGACAGCGGCAAGCTATAGTGCCATAAATCAGGTGCGAAAACGGGCGGGCTTGCCTGATCTGACGCCTGGCCTTTCGGCAACTGCTTTTCGGGATGCGGTCGTATATGAACGGGCGTATGAATTTGCGGGCGAGTTTGGTGTACGATGGTTTGATATTGTTCGATTACAGCTATTGCCTCAGATTGTAGCCGCCAGAAGTTCAGCTGAAAATCCAATTCCAGCGAACACAAATTTTGCCCAGAAATATTTAGCGCCTATCCCTGTGAACGAAATGGCCAGAAATCCGACTTGGGCGCAAAATGATGGATACTAATATTGATTTCCAGGGGTGATCACGGCAAAATTGTATACGCCGTGATCACCCCTGATAGGTTCTTCTTTATGATAAGTTGGATTAGAACGCATAGTAGAATTTCTGCTATGCGTTCTAAAAATTAGAAATGCTTTTCGAGGAAATATAGACCGCTCTTTATTACGTTAATAATGAATACGACTAAGGACTATACGTCGCCGAAAAAGCAATCGTCAAAGCGGATTGTTCTGTTAAAAGTCTTGAGCGTTTTAGTCTCTTTTCTTTTATTAATTCTCGTTGAAATTTTACTGCGTCTCTTTGGATATGGTCATAACATGGATCTATTCGTTGAATGTCCAGATGATAAAGATTATTATGTATTAAATCCAGATGCATCCAGGAAATATTTTACGAATCAAAAAATCGCTACGCGAGGAAACGTTGAGCCCTTCAAAAAGAAGAAGGATAAGAATACAATGCGCATTTTTGTTCTGGGTGAATCCACGACAATCGGCTATCCTTATTTTCACAATGGGTCATTTCATCGCTGGCTCCAGTATCGGTTAACGCACACGTTTCCTGATCGAAATTTTGATGTCATCAACCTCTCGTTGACGGCCGTTAATTCGTATACAACCTACGGGTTTGCCCGTGAGCTAATCGATTATGAACCGGACGCGGTCCTGATTTATACGGGTCATAATGAATACTATGGTGCGCTTGGCGTTGGCTCGACTGAACAGATAAGTGGCATACCTCAGCTCGTCGACCTGATACTTTACCTACGCCAATTCCGGCTCGTGCAGTTACTGACGAATGGGTACGAAACCATACGGCGTAGCATCGGTGGTGAGGAGCCGAGTGCGGGCGGCACGAGAATGAAACTGATGGTGGCTGATCAGCAAATTCCCTATCAGTCAATGCTATACAAACAGGGAGTAGAACAGTTCCGCCGGAACATGGACCGGACTCTTCAACTGCTTGCAAAGCGTGCCATTCCTGTCTTCGTCAGCAACCTGGTCAGCAACGAAAAGGATCTGAAACCATTCGTAAGCTTTCCTGCTGAAACAGGCAACTTATTGCCGTTCAATAAGACGTACAACCTTGGCTTAACAGCACTTACCAGGGGCAATCTGCCGCTTGCTTACTCGTATTTCAACGCGGCCAATCGGTTGGATAGTAGCCATGCGCTGTGTACATATTATCTGGGACGAACCGCTTATTTGCAGGGTAACCTGGGGCAGGCAAAACGGTATTTTTCCAGAGCGAAGGATCTGGATGGCCTGCGATTTAGAGCCCCCGACGTTTTGAATACCATTATCCGCCAGCTATGCCAGCAGTACAAAAATACCCATTTCGTAGACACCAAAGCTCTTTTTGAAAGCCATTCAGTTAATTCGATTATTGGTGATGAATTGATTCTGGAGCATGTTCATCCTGATCTGAAAGGCTATGCGTTGTTATCAGATGCTTTTTACAATGCGCTGAAACAGGCAAAACTCATTACACTACAGGACGGACAGGAGATGAGTTTGGCTCAGTTGCTTCGGGATATGCCTATTACCAAAGTAGATTCGCTGGCGGGCCTGTACAAGGTGGCTAATCTTAAGCGAAACTGGCCGTTCAATGAAGCCATGTCAGCTCAATCGTTTGCCGTTGAATCGGTGGAGGAAAAACTAGCTTATAGCCTGGTGAAGCAACAGCTGTCATGGAGCGATGCGCTGAGCGATTTGTATGATTTTTACATGCGCAGCCGCGCGTTGAGCAAGGCACGACAAGTAGTTGAAACACTCGTACTGGAATATTCAACGGACGTGCGTTATTACGAAAAGGCAGCCATGCTCAGTGGGGAATTAAACGATCGGGAAACCGCTATTTTCTATTTTAAAAAAGCATTTGCGCTAGCCCCGACATTTGATAAAGCCCGGCACCTTTTTGTCCTTTATCTCCAGCTTGATCGGCCCAGCGAAGCCCTGCCTTATCTGAATTATGCCAGTCAGAACAACCAGTCCCAATTTGATTTAGGTTCGGTAAAAGCAACGACTGAACAGATTATTTCTCTGAAACAACGCTACCTGATTGATTCTACCAATGTGTCGCTTTTGAATCAGATTGCCAACGCATATTATCGGATGGATAATGCAAAAGGGGCATCAAAATATATACAAAAAGTTTTAAGGATCGATGCTGCCAATAAGGAAGCGCTGTCTATGGTAGCGTATCTCAATTCCAATCGTTGGGAGGGCAGAACAAGGTAAAAAATAGGTTGACTTATTGGTAAAAAATTAACACCACAGATGCCAGTTCTTTATCCATTTTCGCCCTTCACGTGTCATTATGGAGAATGTAAATCTGGCCAGCAATACGCAGCCAGCTTAGTGCGAATTAAACAGTTGGTAGCGAGCTGATTTTCCTGAGACGCAAGCAGCATTTTTTTGCAATAGGCCGTTTAAGTACGATTCAGACTAATCTGCTATTCGACAGATACTAATATTGATTTCTATGATTCGATTGGACCGAAAGAGGGCCATCATTGGACTGGTAGCCGGTGGCGCTCTTGCTGCCAGTATGGTGACAGGCGAAGGCCCTTTATCGACGGGTAAGGACTGGCCCAATTATGGGGGAAATAAAGCCGGGAATCGCTACTCGCCACTGACCCAGATTAATACCCGGAACGTAGCAAACCTTCAGGTTGCCTGGATGTATGATGCCTCTGAAAAGCCCGATGCCAACGGACGTCGGCGCGATCGAGCTATTCAATGCCAGCCCATTGTAGTGGATGGGATTCTGTACGGTACGACGCCGGACCTGAACCTATTTGCCCTGAAGGCAGGTACTGGCGAGCAACTCTGGCGATTTGAACCCGCACGTGATGATCGACGCAATTCCAATCGTGGGGTTGTGTACTGGCAAAATGGGTCGGATAAGCGGATCTTGTATACCGTTGGCTCCAGCCTATATGCGGTTAATGCCGTGACGGGGGAGTCCATTTCCAGTTTCGGCACCAATGGCAAAGCGGATTTACACGAAGGCCTACAAACCAATCTGAATCATGATGTTAGTAAGCTGTCGGTAAATGCGACCTCACCGGGAATTGTGTACCACAACACATTTATCATCGGATCGAGTGTATCTGAGTCGGGCGATGCGGCTCCCGGGCACATACGGGCCTTCGATGTAGTTACGGGTAAACTGACCTGGGTGTTTCATACCATTCCACAGCCGGGTGAGTTCGGATACGACACCTGGCCGAAAGATGCCTACCAGAAAATAGGGGCAGTCAACAACTGGAGTGGCATGTCACTCGATGAAAAGCGGGGCGTCGTGTATTTCGGGACGGGTTCCCCTGCATCCGATTTCTACGGAGGAGATCGCCGGGGACAGAATCTGTTTGCCAATTGCATCATGGCTCTGGAAGCTGAAACGGGTAAACTCAGGTGGTATTACCAGACCATTCACCACGACCTTTGGGATCGGGACCATCCCTGCCCGCCGAATCTTATTACACTGAATCGCAACGGAAAGCGAGTGGACGCCCTTGTGCAGACCACAAAAGACGGCCTTGTTTATGTACTGGACCGGGATAAAGGGACCTCCTTGTTTCCGGTGGAGGAGCGCAAGGTTCCAGTCAATGGGCTGCCAGGCGAATCCCCCTGGCCGACGCAGAAATATCCACTCAAACCATTACCGCTAACCCGGCAGGTATACACGGAAAGGGACATTACCGATCGTTCGCCGGAAGCACATGCCTACGTGAAAGAGCGTTTTCTCCAGCTCAAAACAGAGAATAAGTTTGCTCCTCCGTCCGAAAAAGGCACGTTGCTTTTTGGGTACAGCGGTGGGGCCGAGTGGGGCGGCAATGCCATCGATCCGTCAGGCATCCTTTTCCAGAACGTCAACGAAGAACCCTGGGAATTGGTCATGACCAAACGGGCTGACCTGGCTCAGCGTAACACCCCCGTTACGGCGGGCAATGCCATCTATATCGCCAACTGTGCTGCCTGTCATGGGCAGGACCGACGAGGAAGTGGTGCTGAATTACCTTCCCTCATCGATATAGGTAAAAAGCGGTCGCCGGATGAAATAAAAGCCATTCTAAAAACCGGCAGCGGTCGAATGCCGTCGTTTGGGCATCTGTCGGAAAAAGATCGTGACGCCCTCATTAGTTTCCTGCTGAATACCGAAACGGGATCATCAAAGGTTGCCCTAACGTCAACCAGTACACCCGCTTCAGAGAATAGAGGAGGCTTTCCTTATGTTCCCACTTACGTCAGTAAAGTCTGGCAACGCTTTACGGATAAAGACGGCTACCCAGGTATCAAACCGCCCTGGGGGACATTGAACGCCATTGATCTTAATACCGGTGACTACCTCTGGCGAGTTCCGCTGGGCGAATACCCGGAACTGGCGAAAAAAGGCGTTCCTACTACCGGAACCGATAGCTACGGCGGGCCCTTGGCTACGGCTGGAGGACTGGTATTTATTGCTGGAACGAAAGATGAAAAAATTCGGGCGTTCGACAAAAAAACGGGTAAGGTCGTCTGGGAGTACCAGCTTCCGGCGGGTGGTTTTGCGACACCCATCAGCTACGAAGTAAATGGGCGGCAATACATCGTTATTGCCGCTGGTGGCGGCCGAGGGCAGAAAATTGGTGGAAACTACATCGCTTTTTCTCTAAAATAGTAATGCCAAACGCAGAACAGGGCAAGCCCATTACCTGGCAAATCCCCTATCAATACTATGTAAACGATCTGGCAAAATAATGCCTGAACGCACAGATTTTCAGCTCTTAAACCGACTACATTCATATGGCAAAGCCAGAAGTACAATCTGAAACGAACCGCCGAAACGCGCTCAAACTGCTGGGACTGGGCTCAACGGCAGGCCTATTTGGTCTTTTCGAAAGCCCTAACGCCCGGGCTGAACAATACGCGACGCCTACCTACGCCAAAGGCATGGCACCCGTAACCATCAAAAGTGTACGGGCTATTGCAACCGCGCCCGGAGGATCCAACCTCATCATTGTGAAAGTTGAAACGTCCGAACCAGGCCTGTACGGGTTAGGCTGCGCTACCTTCACCCAGCGAGCTCAACTGGTCATCCCCGCGGTTAATACCTATCTTAACGAGTTCTGCGTCGGGAAAGATGTCGACAATATCGAAGACATGTGGCAGTCGGCCTACGTAAGCTCTTACTGGCGCAATGGACCTGTTCTGAATAATGCCCTTTCTGGACTCGATCAGGCACTTTGGGACATCAAAGGCAAACGGGCGAACATGCCTGTCTATCAGCTCCTGGGTGGAAAAACCCGAATTGCCGTGGATACCTATACCCATGCCAGCGGTCCAACGCCCGAAGCCATTGCCGATAAAGTGCAGCAATTTATGGACATGGGATTCCGCCATGTACGGATTCAGCAAGGTGGTTATGGCGGGGTCGGTGCGATGAATGATCTCAAACCCGACTTCAAAACAGCTGGCTTTGGCCGGGAAACCGATGACTTTTCGGATCAACGGACGTATCTGAAACGAGTGCCCAAAATGTTCGATACAGTCCGTAAACGGTGTGGCGAAGAGGTACAATTGCTGCACGATATGCATGAATTGACCGAACCCATTGATGCCATCAACATGATCAAAAGTCTGGAGGACTACCGGCCTTTCTTTATCGAAGATCCCTTCTCACCGGAAAATATGAGCTGGTTCAAGCTGCTGCGCCAGACAACGACAGTACCAATTGCCATGGGTGAACTGTTTAACAACATCAACGAGTTCAAAGAGCCGATGGCTAATCACTTGTTCGATTTCATTCGGATTCATATTTCTCAGATTGGCGGTATAACACCGGCTATGAAGGTGGCTCGTTTGGGTGAGTGGTTTAATGTTCGCACGGCCTGGCATGGTCCTGGCGATACATCGCCCGTGGGTCATGCGGCCAATAATAGCATCGATATCGCTGTCTGGAACTTCGGTATTCAGGAATCGCAGATGTTTAATGACCGGGTGAAGGAGGTCTTTCCCGGCTGCCCCATCATCAAGAATGGGTATTATCAGGTCAGTGAGTCACCGGGGCTGGGAATTGACATCAATGAAAAGGAGGCCGCTAAATACCCGATCGGGACCAAGTCGCGCTGGACAGTTCGTAAAAACGACGGTACAATTTTGAAGCCGTAGCCGCCATAGAGAAGTTTCTATTCAACTTCTGCTGCATGGCCCTTCCGAACCTATCGATGGGCACACCTATCCCGACGTAATGCCTGCTATGGGTGCGAGCGACGACGAGTGGATTGCCTCCGTGTTGAGCTATATCCGCTACGAGTTTGTTCCCTCACCCAGGCCATCTGTGCGGTCGGATGAGGTCAAAGCCATACGGAAACAAACCGCCGGACATGAGAAAGCCTGGACGTTAGACGAATTGCAAACCAGACCGAGCGATCGATAAAACAGATACGTTACCTATATGCGAACAACTCTATTTCTATCCTTCACCATTTGGTTACTGAGTAGCCCTATCGGTAGAAGTCAGCCTGTCGAGGTTAAGTACGACGAAAAGTGGTGCCTTTATACCAGCTACAACGGGTTAGTGATGGCAGGCTATCAGGGTTGGTTTGCCGCTGAGGGCGATGCATCTGAACGGGGTTGGTACCATTATCAGAAGCGGGGCAAGTTTGAACCAGGTTACGCGTCAATTGACTTCTGGCCTGATGTGAAAGAGTATCCAATCACCTATAAAACGGCTTTTCAATTTGCTGACGGGACCCCAGCATCGCTCTATAGCCCTTATGATGAAAGTAGTGTCGATCTGCATTTCAAATGGATGAAAGAGTATGGCATTGATGGTGTTTTTATGCAGCGATTTCTGGCGGAAGTGAAATCAGAAAAAGGCAAACGGCATTTTAACAAAGTGCTGGCAAATGCGTTGAAAGCCTCCCGTAAATACAGCCGCGCCATCTGCATCATGTATGATCTGAGTGGCTCGACCTCCGCCGATATGGACTTGCTCATAAAGGATTGGGAGGAGGTGCAGCAGCTTTTTTCACTGTTTAGCAACAAAGAAAATCCGACCTATCTACGGCATAATGGCAAACCCTTGCTAGCCATTTGGGGCGTAGGCTTCAACGACGGCCGCCGGTATACAACGGCCGATATTCAGACCTTGCTGAACCGGGTCAAAGGTCCCACGAAAAAAACATCGATTTTGCTCGGCGTACCCTACTACTGGCGAACGATGACCAAAGATACCGAAGCGTCTGACTTGCTTCATCCGCTCATCAAAAGCGCCGATATCATTATGCCCTGGGCGGTGGGTCGCTATACTTCCGAAACATACGCCACGGTAGCGAGCAGCACCCTGACCGGCGACCTGGCCTGGTGTCAAACGGCTAAGGTAGATTACGTACCGCTGGTCTTTCCGGGATTTAGCTGGGGAAATCTCAAGAACAGCCGCAGTGTCTACAATCAGATTCCTCGTCTGGAGGGAGATTTCCTATGGAAGCAGGTAGCTGGTAGTAAAACAGCCGGTGCGCAGAGCCTCTATGTGGCCATGTTCGATGAAGTCGACGAGGGTACGGCCATTTTCAAAACCCGCAAAGAAGGCGACCTGCCCCTAAATGGTGAAGGAAAGTTCGTTGGTATCGAAGCCGGTCTGGATTCAGATTATTACCTCTGGCTCACCGGGCAGGCAGCACACTGGTTTCACGATAAAAAAGGCTACGGTACACAAAAACCTGTCCGTAAAAAATAAGTTATTCGGGACTACTGGAGGTTTGTCCTTTGTAGCGACCTACCTGGCCTGGCTATATTGTTGCCTTAAATGCTTTCAAAAAGAGATTGAACAGTCAACTGTGCCCTAAGTTTACTGACCAAAAGGGCGTGTAGCGAATTGTGTGTTCGGCCGACTAGTTTACTTTTTTAAGATTCCTTTTTCAACGCTGTCATCGATCAACTGCTCTGCGTAGTGCCAAATGGTTGTAGACCCCTGTTGAATGACTTGTTTCTTGGCATATACCTTTTCATAATTCACCCCGAACTCCTTCCAGGTACCTCCCTCATTCGACGTGTTCTGCAGCAAGGGTTCCAATCGGTCCATGGCCCGGGCAAACTTTGCTTCATCAGTTTGATGCTCTTCAAATTCTTCCCAGATCGCGATCAGCTCAGCAGCTTGATCATCAGGCAATAACCCAAAGATCCGTTTGGCAGCCTTTCGTTCTTCTTCGGTGTTGTCGTGGCTTTTTTGATGGTCATAGATGAAGGTGTCACCCGCGTCAATTTCGACAATATCATGAATTAGCAGCATCTTGATAACCTTGAGCAGATCAACCTGAACATTTGCGTGTCCGACTAAAATAAGGGCCATCAAAGCCAGATGCCAACTGTGCTCAGCATCATTCTCGTTTCGGTTACTATTGAACAGTTTGGTCTTACGAAGGATATATTTGAGTTTATCCACTTCTTTTATAAACTCAATTTGCCTTGAGAGATTCGTCGATTCCATTTTGTAGTTTATGGCTTTTCGACAAAGTTGACAAAACTTTTTGAAGACCGAGCTAAGCCAGCAGGATTCACCGTCAATGGTTCTGCCTGATGCAATGGGTTATCCATATGACTGGTTTTATGTATAGACATGTCAAGCTATGGTAACTGGTCAGGCCGCTGACTGCTTGGTGCGGAAGGATTTTTCGATTTAGCTTACGTAAAGCACCGAGCCATACGTTATTTAGTGCGATTGCTCATTACCTCACGAACATGCTTGCCCCTGGCTCGGTTAACTAGAGTAATCGCATATTACGTGTCCAATTTCATGTATCTGTAAGGCGGCTTCCCTCAGTCTTTGTACACGAAAACGGTGAAATCATCTGGCCAGTAGCCAACCTGGATTTGCACCGTTTTTGATAGGGTTCGACAAAAGTTGAGGATGTCATCGGGTTGGTAAGCTCTCAGTAGTGCGTTCGACTCAACTCCTCCACTTAACAAGTTAAACCCTAATGCGATACGGCACTTGGCAAACAGGGTCTCGATAGCGTTGTAAACAAAATTGTCATCACTATGCCCATAAGTAAGTGAACCGCTAGCCAACACAAAATCGGTCACGGGCATAGCTGGATCAAGAAAATCCCCTTGTATTAGTACGACATTGTTCTCGCGTTTGTATCGCTGGGTAGCTACCTGGAGCAATTCGGGTATTTGCTCACAACCATAATAGGTGATTGAAGAAAACCTTTTTTTTAAGAAGGGGAAAAGATCGGCGTGCCCACATCCGGCATCCATCACAGAGTGTCCGCTTAGATCACCTATTTGGCTTAACTTGTCAAAGCGCATCGACTGCCCTTCTATTTTCTGCCAGCCCAGCGCCCGGGTTGTACCAGCACCATGCCGTTCGATCAGCTTTTTATGAAAGTGGAAAATACCAGTCGTACCGAACAGATTTATAAGCTCTTTATTCATAGTAAATTACTTCATATTTTGCTGGTGTACCGCTGTATTTCTCCTTTATGGAAAACAAAGCTGAGCTCGCCATGGCGAGTAGTCAGTAACTAACTAATGAACTGGTGCAAGATAAGGCAGAAAGTAACGTGCGCTATTAAACTCCTTTTAAAAGACATCCCCTGTCAGCAGAAGTCATACTCATTAAAGCGAACATGGATTCCACCCGAATTTACCGAATGTCAGTTGCCGGAGTTTATCCGCATTATATCCAAAAAGCAGAGAAGAAAGGGCGCACAAAAGCCGAGGTCGATGCCATTATCTGTTGGCTGACGGGTTATGATCAACAAGCCTTGCAACAACATATTGACCATAAAACGGACTTCGAATCGTTTTTCGCCCAAGCACCACAACTTAATCCGAATGTGTCAAAAATTAAGGGTGTCATTTGTGGGCATCGCGTGGAGAAAATTGAAGACAGGTTGATGCAGAAGATTCGCTACCTGGATAAGCTGGTGGATGAATTAGCGAAAGGAAAAGCGATGGAGAAAATTTTACGCCCCTAAGCACAACGGCAGGTAGGCTGGCGGGATCTGAGAGAGTGCTCCATAACGTAGGGCATTTCATTGGGGAGACTGCCCTTTGCTTTTGGGTCTTCATTGATCTAGATCAATAGTTTTTATTAACATACCTCATCTGTTTACCGTGATGAGCAGTCGTAAGTTTGCTCCTGAATAAAACGAGCAAATGAGATGATACAAAGGACTGTTTCCAGTCTATATACACCGCATGACGAACAAGGCTTTCTGGGCGCTGGCCATGTAGCACGCTCAGTTCTGAAAGGCGGCTTCGCTAAAACCGATCCGTTCATTTTCCTGATGGACGATATCCTGGATAAAAAAGATAATGAACCGGCTGGAGGACCACATCCTCATGCCGGTTTCGAAACAGTGTCTCTTCTGATTGATGGGGAAATAAAGGAGAAGCTGGAATCCATAAAAAAGGGCGACTTTCAGATCATGACGGCCGGTAGTGGCACGGTTCATACCGAAACAATAGATGGCCCTACCAAAGGGCGGTTGTTTCAAATGTGGCTTAACCTTCCCCGAAAAGATCGTTCGGTGGCGCCCCGTATTCAGATTTTGCCTGCCGAACATGTGCCGGTAGTAGACAAAGATGGTGTGTACATGCGCCTGTACAGCGGCACACTGGCCGGGATTCACTCCCCGGTACAGAACTACACACCGCTCATTGCCGCCGAGTTTGACCTGAAAGCAGGTGTTGACACCAGCGTTCAGTTTCCGGCCAGTTTCAACGCGTTTCTGTATGTCATCAGCGGTTCGATGCAGATTGCCGGCAAAGACATAAAGGCCGATCAGGTAGCCTGGCTGGATTTATTCGACACCGAAGAAGACAGTCGCCTGACGATGCAGGCAGGCGAAAATGGAGTGCGCTTTGTGCTGTATGCGGCAAAGCCAACCCACGAAGCCATTGTTTCCTATGGACCCTTTATTGCTGATACCCAGGCTGAGATTGCTGACTTGTATAAACGATACAGAAGCGGCCTGATGAAACACATCGCTACCGCCCCTGAAGCACAAAAACTGACCTATTAATTTTAAACAAAAACGAGCATGAGTTATACCATTGGCATTATTGGTTCAGGCCACATTGGGCGTGCACTGGCTACGCATTTAGCTAAAACGACATACCCGGTGTTGATTACTAACAGCCGGGGGGCAGCGTCGCTGACAGACTTGGTCGCTTCCATCGGCGGATCGGTGACGGCCGCCGACTTTTCGCAAACCATTGCCCAGGCCGACGTTCTATTCGTCGCCGTTCCCTGGACACAATTGCCGGAATTGGCCAGCGAACTGCAGGGTTATAGTGGAAAGGTTATTGTGGATGCGACCAACAATGTTCGCTCAGTTAGTCCTTTTCAATTAGCTGATACGGCAGGCAAAACAACGGGAGAATTTGTAGCGGCCTTGTTTCCAGCACATCGGGTAGTAAAAGCGTTCAATACCCTTGGGGCCGCCACGCTTGCCCAACCCTCGCAAACTAACCTGGGAGCGACGGTCATTATTATGAGTGGTGATGATGCCGATGCGAAAAAAGACGTAGCCGACATTACCAAAGCCATGGGTTTTGAACCGATTGATATTGGTACACTGAAGGAGGGCGGTCATCTTCAGGACATGGGCGGAGCTTTGTCCGGAATTGAACTCGTCAAGGTAAACCAGTAAGCAACGGGCTCCGCCGGAAGCAACACAACACCATCAGTAGTTTGTAGACGAGCAGTATTCACCTATGGATAGTCAGCATAAAGACAACGAAAAAAGGGGATCTTCGTACACACCGTATTGTCGTCAACTTACCCATCCGCGCCGGAATTGCCGGACAGCCACTGGGTGAGGTAAGTACCTTTATTGATAGACATCAACGTTTCGCATGAACGGCAGTGCCTACGTTTAGGCAGCAAACTTTACAGTCAATAAGAACTAACTAGCAGGCTTGCTTATGGATGCCCAATTACTAAACAAACTTCAACAGACTCATACCGCAGTCTGGAATGAAAAAGACCGTGCAACCCGTGATGCAATGATGCAAACCATCTATGCAGACGATATAACCATGTATGACAAGGATTCTATCCTTACCGGCAACACCGCCGTTTCTGACTTTATCGATAAGCTGTTTGCGGGTGATGCCAATTTCAATTTTACAGTAACAAAACCCATGGAAAGTACGCAAAATGGGGCCAGGCTATATTGGGACATTCGGACAGGCCCCCAGCCGAATGTCTTGACCGGCATGGATTTTTTTATTGTAGAAAATGAAAAAGTAGCGCATCTGTTTGTTTTTATGGATGCTTAGTAACGGTATGCAGCAAGCTAGCTGTATTTAACCCCGCATGGGGCATACCGCACAACGCGTTGATCCATGGGTAACCAATCTATTTTCTTATCGATTGATGGCGGATGCGGCTAAGTGTTTCTTTGGTTATACCTAAGTAAGACGCTATAATGTGCTGAGGAAAACGTTGAAAAAACTCAGGGTGAAGTTTGAGCAATTCTTCGTAGCGATAATCAGCGGAATAGTTAATCGACGTATTCAGGCGTTTCTGAGCAGCTATGTACTGATTATCATCAAGCTTTATCCGCATTTCGTTGAAGGCCGGAATGGTATTGACCCGTTCGTAATAATCATTTGTCTTTGGTAGTAACAGCAACTCGGTTTCTTCCCAGGCATCAATGTTGTAAATAGACGGTATTTCTTTATGAAAACTTTCGCGGTCAGACGTCCACCAGTTTTCGATGCATAAATTAAGTACATGCTCGTCTCCTTTTTCGTCGACAGTGTATTGACGGGTTGCCCCCTTCACAATAAAGGCGATGTATTTGCAGACTTGGCCTTCTTGTAACAGAAATTGCCTTTTCCTTAATTTTTTGGGAATGAACGCTTCCTGAAGCAAGCTAAGATCTGCCTCAGAGAGCGGGCTGGATGAACGTTCTTGAATATAATGGATAAGCAAAGAGAGCATCAAAATAGGATTGTGCGATAGGACCTATGTGGAATAAATTTTCAAATAGTTAGCTGGGTAAAGATAATAGCTGACAAAGCCGCGTTTATCGAGAAAGAAAGTTTATAAAGCCTTGATTACCCTTATAAATTCCAACCTGAAAAATAAACAAAGATAGAGACTTCCTTCTTTTCAGCCCACTCGCACGACCTGGCCCTACTAAGTGGCTGTTGACGAAACCCTTTCAAGAGAAGTGGGTAACGACCCGTTCGCTACTGGTTATGGATTCATTATCAACAGCTTACTGTCTTCTCTTGCCCTAATTCACGTTGATGGTAGGTTTGTCAGCCACTGTATGAGAATTTGGTCTTTAGCAGGTGAGAAACGGCTGTGATGGCAATGAGCGTTCATCAGCCAGTGGATTTAGCCGACTTTTCAATAACTTTCTAGCTTGCTTGCCACTTAAACGGCGTAGTGTCGAACGAACAGTGATCGGAGTATGACATTTTCGGTATTGATAGGGGTGAAAAATAACCTGGTGTATACGCAGTTTTTTTACCACCAGACCCGACTGCTTTATCCAACCGTTGAAATAGTGTTTGTCAGTTTTAACAGCACGGATGGCACACATCAATGGCTCAACTCGCTGCAGGACGACCAGGTTAAGTACCACTACGAAAATCGGGAGCGAACCCTGTCGGACACCTATAACAAGTGCATCCAACTGGCTACGTCGGACTATGTGATCTTTGCTCATAACGATATGGTGCTGGCTCCGGGGTTCGTTGAGCAACTGGCGGCCCTACAAACCGACCAGCGGGTGCTTTTTTACACGACCGTGGAACCACCTATTTTTGCTGATGACCCTCGTCCCGGCAAAATCGTTCGGGACTTTGGTGCCGACGTCAATGCGTTTCAGCGGGATAACTTTTTTCAGTTTGCACGGGCCGAACAGCAACGAAATGAGCAGGCCGGCCAGACGGCCATACCGGCCAGCAAAGGGATTTTCTTCCTGGCCGCATCCCGAACGTTGCTGCTGGAAATAGGCGGGCTGGACCCGCTGTTCAACCCTATGTTCTGCGAAGATGATGATTTACTGCTGCGACTTAGTTTGAAAGGACTGGAAATGGTTAGCGCCCTGAATGCGCTCTGTTATCATTTCGTCAGCAAAACGTCCCGGTTCTCAGACGAATACGTACACCGTACTCAACAGATCGAGCGACAATCGAACCGGAACTTCATTCGTAAGTGGGGCTTTCGTAACAGTGCGGGCATCCCGATAAAATATGACATTGGCCTGGTCCTGACCAACGCTACGACGGCTGCCTTACGGGAGCTGGAGCCCTGGGCGTCAACTATTTATACGGACCTCAATCCGGAGTCGTACATTCGCGACGAACAGCCCTATACGGCTATCGACCTGACGGGAAAAATCAAACCGCTGAAAGCAGAGCGGACCAACGGCGTCCTGGTTTCGCTGGATGCCCGTAAAGCCGACGCTGCCCAACTGGAACAGGTGGCGTTTCTTCCGGAGGTTATTCATCGCCGAATAACCAAACCCCAGCCTTTGCTGAAACAGCTGTGGTATCGTTTATTTCCGATATTTACCTGGCGTGGGTACCGTATCCGGATTATCGACCCGACTACGCACGAAATGCGGCTGATTCATAAAGACCTGACGTATGCTTAACCGATTGTTTTCCCGTCGTATCCGGCTTTCGTATGGCATTACCGTCTGTAACGAAGCGGTAGAGCTGGAACGGCTGATTCTTTTTTTACTGCTTCACAAAGAACCAGGTGACCAAATCGTTGTATTGCAGGACAGCACCCAGTCCGATGAGTGGGTTTCGGACGTCTTGACCCGTTACCAGGACAAGGTAACGCACCAATCCGCGCGACTCGACGGCGATTTTGCTACGTTTAAGAACAACCTCTTATCAATGGCAACAGGCGATTACCTTTTTCAGATCGACGCCGATGAGCTACCCACCGAAACGCTGCTTCGTTCCTTGAAAGATGTACTGCGTAAACAAACCAAGGCCGATTGTGTAGCCGTGCCCCGTATCAATCTGGTGAAGGGACTGACGCAGGAGTGGATCGACGCCTGGCAATGGCAGGTGGATGGGCGAGGGCGAATCAACTACCCGGATTACCAGCAGCGCATCTTCAAATTGAATCAGGTTATCCGCTGGAGAAATAAAGTCCATGAAGAATTAGAAGGGCATCAGAACGGCTATTTTTTGCCGGCCGATACAGACAATTTCTGTCTTATGCATCGAAAAGACATTGATCGGCAAAAGAGACAAAACGAGTTTTACCAGACACTCGGATAAGTTGCGCGATTCCGGCAAAATGAGCTGGCAGTGCACTAACAGCCCGGTATTGTCCGTTCGTTTTGTAGATGAAGAAAATAGCGTTTATCGTGCAGCGGTATGGCATTGAGGTCAATGGAGGAGCCGAATATCACTGTCGACTGCTAGCTGAGCGGCTAGCAACTACCTATGACGTTGACGTGCTGACGAGTTGTGCCCTGGAATACATTACCTGGGCCAACTGGTACCCGGCCGAAACCGTAACCATCAACGGGGTACGGGTTCACCGGTTTGCCACGAAGCACGAACGGCTGGTCAAACAAGCGTCCCGCGCTGAACACAAACTCAAAAAATGGTCCCAGCCCGAGCAGTGGCAGGGGCTGAACCGGCTCAGGATGTGGGCGCGGGCATTGGTGGGTAAGAACATCAGGCGTTACAGCCGCCTGTGGGCAAGATATCAGGGACCTTACATGCCCGGCTTGATCGCGTACCTGAAGCGGAATCATCAGCAATACGACGCGCTTATCTTCATGACATACCTGTATTACCCCACCATTGCAGGTTTGGAGGTAGCGCCCCACAAGTCAATCTTTATCCCGACGGCGCACGACGAAGTGCCGATCTATCTGCCCTTGTTCCGGCCGCTGTTTCAGAAGCCCCGTGTGATTTTATTTAATACCCCGGCCGAACGGAGTTTTGTGCACCAGCTGTTCAGGAATGAGTCCATTCAGAATGATATCGTTGGCGTAGGCATCGAACCGGCCACCGCGCTGGCGGAACAATCTGTAAGTGAGATACTAGGTACCGATGCCGATTATCTGTTATACATTGGCCGGATCGACACGGCGAAGGGATGCGACACCATGTTCGAATTGTTTACGCGTTACAAAGCCGAGCACCCATCGCCCTTGAAACTGGTGCTGGTCGGGCAGGCGTTCATGCCTATTCCCGAGCACCTTGATCTGTTGCCGGTTGGCTTTGTCGATGAGCCCGTGAAAGCGAGTCTGCTGCAGCACGCCAAAGCGCTGATCATGCCGTCGCCCCACGAAAGCCTGTCGATGGTGACGCTGGAAAGTTTTGCCGTAGGCATCCCCGTTATTGCTACGGCTGAATGCACCGTTCTCCGCGATCACATCGTGGGGAGCCATGCCGGACTGCTGTACCGGACCTACGAGGAGTTCGCAACGGCCGTCGATCAACTGCTAACGCAAGATTCGTACGAGATGGCCAGCAACGGTCGTGCCTACGTCCGTCAGTACTACACCTGGGAAACCGTGCTGGCGAAGTTTGGTGAAGCGGTGTCGTATGTGGCAACGCAACAGTAGCCCTACTGCAACACGACCTGCATGCTGTTTAGCCGTTTGTAGATGCTACCCGTGCGGTTGAGCAGATCATAGTGGTTGCCGCGCTCCACAATCTCTCCGCCTTCCATGATCAGAATCTCGTCGGCTTCTTTGATGGTGCTCAGGCGGTGCGCAATGACCAGCGTTGTCCGGCCCTCCATTAGGTTGTTCAGCGCTTCCTGCACAGATTTTTCGGATTCGACATCCAGGGCCGAGGTGGCTTCATCCAGGATAAGAATGGACGGCTTTTTGAACACCGCCCGGGCGATACTCAACCGCTGGCGTTGCCCGCCACTTAGGCGTATACCCCGATCTCCGATATTGGTGTTGTAGCCGTCTTCGGTATCCATGATAAAGGCATGCGCGTTGGCAACTTTGGCCGCAGCGATAACGTCTTCCAGACGAGCGTCCGGCTGGCCCAGCGCGATGTTATTGAAGATGGTGTCGTTGAAGAGAATGATTTCCTGTGTCACAAAACTCATTTGCTTGCGTAGCGATTCCATCGTGTAGTCGCTCACGTCGACGCCGTCGATGGTGACACTGCCCTGCGTGGGTTCGTAGAAACGGGGAATCAGATCGGCGATGGTCGATTTGCCGACGCCCGAGGGGCCAACCAGCGCTATTTTTCGTCCTTTCTCCATCCGGAAGCTAATGTTTTTCAGGACCGGTTTATCGCCGTATCGGAAGCTGACGTTCTCGAAGACAACCTCCCGCTGAAACCGTTCCAGAGGGATCGCATTCGGTTTATCGTTAATCTCGATCGGTTTGTCCAGCAGTTCTATAATGCGCTCACCTGCCGCCTGTCCCTGCTGAATGTTGGTGATGGCCACCACAATAGCTTTGGCAGGCCGAATTACCTGAGAGAAAATAGCAATGAACGCAATGAAGGAACTGGCCTGTAGGTTGCTATCGCTGTTGAGCACCAGACTACCACCGTACACCAGAATACAGGCCACCACAAAAACACCTGATGCCTCGGAGAAGGCAGGAGCCAGTTCCCGGCGTTTGAACCCTTCCAGACTGGCTTTACGGTAAAAGTCGTTTTCCAGACTGAACCGATGCAGTACAAACGGAGTCGCATTGAAGGAGCGAATGATCCGCATGCCCATCAGCGTTTCGTCCATCAGCGTAAGCATCCGGCCCATCGATGACTGTACGTCCTGGGCTTCTTTCTTGAGCCGCTTGGTGACGGCCGCAATGCCCACGGCCGAAATCGGAATGATGACCAGTGTAAAGAGCATCAGTTTGGCTGAAATCAGGAAAAGCGCCACGAAATAGCCGATCAGCATATAGGGCTCTTTAAAAACAACCTCGATCGAACTGCCCGCTACGCTCTCGATGGCATATACATCGCCGTTGAGCCGGGAAAGCAGATCACCTTTATGCTCTTTAGTAAAGTAACCCAGGTGCAGGTCATTGATTTTAGTAAACAAAGCTTCCCGCAATCGTTTGACCAGCAATGTTCTGGCCCCCAGCAGGCACTGCTGCGCCAGGAACCGAAAAAAATTGGTCATGACCACCGCCACCACGATCATGCCTGCCAGGAAATAAAGCGCATAAACCGGGTTTGTGGTTTTGTACTGGTAAATGAGGTGGTAGAAAATATCCTTAAAGTAATTTCCCGTCAGATGAAACTCGGGCATCGACGCGTACTTGGCCGCATCGGCGGTGTTGATTGGGTCAAACAGAAAATTGAGCAGTGGGATAATCAACGCGAACTGGAAGACGTTGAAAAACACACTGATAATGGTAAAGAAAAAGAATGGAATAATAAATTTTCCATAAGGCTTGGCATACGCCATCAGCCGTTCATAAACCTTCATTCGCTGGTCGTAACGTGAATAAATTCCATCGATCCGCGTTCGAACCAAATGGCCTTGATTGGATGGGTGCTGGTAGGTTACCCGAGCAAAGATCGGTAAACGTTCAGATATTTTCGAGCCGCGTCTTCCCAGTTAAACGTAGCGCTGTGGGCTTTCATTGCTTCCCGGATGTGGCTACCAGCCTTTTGATAGTGCAGCATCCCGGACTGAAAATCATCGTGCATGTTGTCAAAATCCTGAAAATAAAAGGCGAGGTCTTTGCCGATCTCCGTCATGGCCGTGTGTTTCGACAGAAACACGGGTTTGCCAACCGACATGGCTTCGGTGATGGGTAAACCAAAACCTTCGGCCAGCGACGGCATGACCAGGGCCTGACAGTTGTGATAGTACCACGATTTTTCGCCTTCCGTCACTTCATTGACCAGGTGCGTCCGGTCGTCTACGTTCAATGCAGACGCCTGCTTTCGGATAAAATTCGCGTAGGCTTTGTCCTCGTGCCGACCGGCCAGTACCAGTTCCATACTAGGATTGCTTTGTAGCAAAGGCAAAATTCGATGCTGATTTTTTTTGCGGGTAATGGCGCCAATGTTGAACAGGAAAGGAACGGCGGGGTGGTATGACTTCTCTTCCAGCACCGGCTTGGGTAAGCCGTTGGTGCCATTATAAATTACATGCACGGCCCGGTTGCCAACGTCGCAGTGGGTCAGTACATCGCTTTTCGTGAATTCGGAAATGCAGACAATGGCGTCGCTGCGGTTAATGTTCTCCTGTAAATGACTAAGGTAACGGGCTTTCTTCCGGTCGGTCTTATCCTCGTACAGGAAATTAAGGTCGTGGATCGTAAGCAGCACTTTTATCTTCCTGTTCCGGCGGGGTAAATAGTTGGAGCTTTGGAACGTACAATGCCATAACTGATACTGGCTAACGGACGGCATAAAGAATTTCTGCAGGGAGTGCTGCGGCAGGGCCGGGACTGAGGGACCAAACATGGGTGGTACGTGGCTCGGCATGTATACCGACAGCTTTTCCTGACGCATGATCTGCTGAAGGGATCTTCCCAGATTGAGACAGAAGTAGTACAGCCCCGTGTTGATGTACTTCATTCGCTCGCAGTCGAAAATGATTTGGTGCATAAAGAAATCGTTTTACTACGTTGAATAGCTGATCAGAAAGTTTGGAACGAGCGTCATGGCTAAAAATAAATGCACGCCTGTAGGAGTTATAAGCATGACAGTTCATTTATGAATGAAGAGTCTTAACGCTGATAGAAGGGTTGGAAAGCCGCCGGAACAATATTCTCTATACTTGAATACCGGCTTGAACCTAATAATGTTGCATAAACTGCCAAAATCTGAGTGTAAGCACGACGCAAACCTGCAATTCTACCCTATGTCTCATATCCTATTGGATTGCAACCTGATGAAGTATTCACATTCTGGGTTGTACCATTATTGCCAGCACCTTGGCAATCATATCAATCGGTTGCTTGCGGCAGAAAATCAGCCACTGATGCAAATGTATTTGCCCCCTCGGCGAAAACTAAAACTCGATGCCGAACCGCATCACCTGGTTGAAGAACGATGGCACAAGCTGTTTCGGCCGTTTCTGAAAGATTGTCGGGTGTGGCATGCGCCGTTTCAGTCCGGGCGAATTTTACCGGATAAGAAGCGTTATCCAAACATTAAGGTCGTGCTGACTATTCATGATTTGAATGTACTGCACGAAGGAAAACCGAAGGATGTTCAGCAAAAAAGTCTGGCTCAAACCCAGTCCTTAATCGATCAGAGTGATGCTATCGTTTGTATTTCTGAATTCACGAAAAGCGATGTGCTGACCCATTGTGACGTCGGTAATTCACCCATACACGTCATCTACAACGGCCTCAACAAAGTGGATGAACAGGTAGGGAGGGAACCCCTTTCTTACAAACCTGCCGGTGAGTTTTTGCTGGGCATTGGCTACCAGAACCAGAAAAAGAATTTTCATGTCCTGCTGCCTTTACTTGAGTCAAATCCCGACCTGGAACTAATGCTGGTGGGGCATCATGACGATCCGGCTTACGTTAACCAGATGCGGCAGTTAGCCCAAAGCAAGGGCATCGACAAGCGACTGCACCTGCTGGGAACCGTTTCTGAAGCCGACAAAGCTTGGTATCTAAGTCATTGCAAAGCGTTCCTGCATCCCTCGCTGGCAGAAGGCTTTGGGCTACCTGTCATTGAAGCTATGCAGTTTGGTAAACCGGTCTTTTTATCAACGGCCACATCGTTGCCCGAGATTGGAGGTGATGCGGCTTTTTACTTTCCGAGCTTTGAGCCTGAGGTAGTACAGGCCGTGTATGCAGAGGGAATGAAAACGTATGAGCGTACCCCGCGAACCGAAGCCATTATCCAGAATGCCGCGCGCTTCACCTGGGAAGAAAGCGCCAGACAATATGTGTCTGTCTATCAGTCATTAATGAGTTAACGTGCTCGTGTCCGGGATTTCAGTATAAACAGGGAACGTACGCTCACCTAAGGGCGTAGGTTAACGGGTGCTTAAGGTGTCCCTACCCGGTGCCACTCAACCCTTAAAGAACCCGCCCTTTAAGAGAGTAGGGGTCCCGCCGGTTTCGGCCCTGTTGCTGTCCCCTTCCTCTTCCTGGTCGGCTTACGACGAATCTCTTTTTGCCGTTCCGAAGCCGGTAAGCTATGTTTGGTCAGGATACGGGCCTGCTCGGCCTGGCCTATTTCGGTCTGGCGGGGCTGATGGAGTAGGAGACGGGCCTGGCGGGCCATGGCCGTCACATCGATGATGGGAGCGGGGTAGTCAACGCCGACCTCAAAATGCTCCATAGCCTGCTCCAGCGGGGGCATTGTCCAGGGATGATGAATGTAGGCTAGGGGACAGTTGACCAATTCGGGCACCCACTGCCGGATGAATACCCCCTGCGGATCATGGTCCTGCGACTGCTTGACGGGGTTATAAATCCGGATCGTATTAGTGCCTGTCATGCCCGACTGCATCTGAAGCTGAGCGTAGTGGATGCCGGGTTCGAAATCGGTGTAAAGCCGAGCCAGGTGCCAGCCTCCTTCCTGCCAATGCTGAAACAGATGGTGGGTGAGAAAGGAGGTCAGCATGGCCCGCATCCGAAAGTTGATATAGCCCGTGGCCGCCAGACACCGCATACATGCGTCGATGAGCGGATAACCCGTGCGCCCATCTCGCCAGGCAGCGTAGTGGGCGGAGTTGGTGTTTTTGGGGAGGGCATCGAAGGCCCGGTTCACATTCTCGAACTCCATACGATCTTCGCCCTCAAACTTTTGGATGAAATGGCAATGCCAGCGCAGCCGGGAGGCAAAGGCCGCCAACTGCCGACCCAGGCCGGGCTGCATTGGCTTTTTGGCGGCCTGTCGCTGGGCCTGGTAGACCTGCCGAATACTCAGACACCCCCAGGCCAGGTAGGGCGACAGGCGACTGCACCCCCGTCGGCTTTCCAGTGGCTTGGAGATGGAAGCCGCGTAGCGGGCGATTCGCTCGGTTAGAAAGCTGTCGAGGTAGCGATATCCATTGTACTCCCCACCAGGCTGAAACGAGGGATTCGGTCGTTGCCATTCGATTGGCAGCTCTGGCCCCCGCTCAGCCTCATACCAGGCCAAAGGCACCGGAGCTGGCAGCCAGCGGGTCAGCTCGGGCTGCTGCTGAGGGGCTAGCATGGTCTGTTGCCAGTCGGTGGCCCAGGTATCCCGGTTTTTCAGGCGTCGAATCACTCCATTGTTTTGGTATTCGTGCCAATGAATCCCTTGCTGACGGCAAAACTGGGCCACCGCTTTATCCCGCTTATAGGTTACGGCTAGTCCCGTCTCTTCATGAGAGAAGATAGTGCCAATGGTGAATTGAGTTTGCAGGGCAGCCAACACGTCTGTTACCTCCCGGTGAAACACCCAAACGGCAGGTAGACCCGTTTCAGGGGGCGGGCCATCAACCTGATCTTCAAATTCGAACGGCAACCATTCGTGCACCAACGGTTGGTTTGGCAACGGACGATCGTGGATCAATGGAATCGTGGCCAGTTGCTGCTGGATGTCGGTCAGGCATTCGTGAACGAATCGCCAGTGGCGCAGATCATAGTTGGGATTGGCGATGAGCGATGGTTCGAAACAGTACAGCAGGAGTAAAGGCTGTCTCAGGGCAATCGCTGCCTGGAGAGGGGCGTGGTCGCGTAGGCGCAGGTCCCGTTTGAACCAGAGTATATTAATGGTTGATTGGCCGGTCATAAGGGGCAGGGATACCTGTTTCGCCACAATTCGATTTTAGCTCGGCGTAGGAAGGGTATTTCCAGACCTTGGTAACGGTTTGAGTAAGGGGTGTGTTTGGCGGCAGAGTCTGGGTCGGAGTATACTATTGTATACTATGTTGACTTAATGAAGATGCCTAGGTAGCCCCCTCACACGCGACGGTTTATCCTTTGTAATTGAAAAGTTGCTTAATGGCATGAATTTTGTCTATAATTCAGAAGTTTTTGTAGCGCTAAAGCACATTTGCTCTCTTGAAAAAAGCAATTTCCATTGGTCTTGTTGCCTTATTAGGATGGTACACGCTCGCTTATATGCTCGTGGCCATAAGCAGTTGGTGGCTGGCTGAAAACGATCTGTCCGAGCGCCTTTCAGTCTATCGATCAGTGGACAGCCTGGTAGAATTCCAGATTTCCCTAAAAAACAAGCTTGACCTTACCGACATTACCCATACAGCTTCCGATGGCTTTACGTATAAGGGGCATTATTATTCCGTTGTCAGTTTGGCCCTTCAGGGCGATCTGCTCTACATAGCAGGCCTGGAAATGAGCCATCATTCGTTTTGGGAAAATGATTTACTTGCTTTCTTGAATGACCACATTCGTGAGGCCGGCCAATCGCCACAAAAGCCGAACCAATTTCTTAAATTTCTATTGAAAGAGTATTCGCCTGTTACGCAGGCCATATTTTGTTTTCTATCTCCTCACTGGCGCGTAGCGATTCGAATCCATAATGAGCCATTGCTATTGTCTGCCCGCGCCTTACCTGTCTATTCGCCCCCTCCGGAAATCTAAAAAAAACCGGCTACCCGTGTTGAGCGGGATTTTCAGCATTGACAGACGAAATACACGATCGTCGAGTTAACTGTATTATGTAGCTGGAAATCAGCCGTATACACCTATCCATATGCTGTTATCTCAACGCTGTCCCGTTTAGCTTTTCGAGCCAGTGCGACTGTAGTTACTACTTTTCTACTAGTCGTGCGCTGAAATAGTGGCTCTTCTTCAGCTCTCAGCCTATAAATCAGGGCTGAGCGCATGGATTATCCTGAGAGACTGGTAGCATACGTCTCTCTTGCGATTCTAATCGGACTAGGCCTGGTTCAGCACTAATCTATAGTCCAGAAGTTGGTAACCTATAATCAACTGTGGGCCTCTTAAAGCCTGGCTCCTTACAGGCTAACCGTACTTTTTTACCAGTTGAGCCTAATGGCTAATGTTCCTTTTGCAGGGCACGATTGTCGGTTTATGAATGAACACCATTCAGGCACTACGCAGCGCAGGGGTAGCGTACAGCCTATTCAGCTACGTCCACCTGTGTATACCAGCGCACGCATTTGTTATTCATGCTAAATTTTAGAGAGTAATGAACACATTTATACATTCATTAACACAAGCGTCCTATAGTATCCGAAGGGCCGTTTCCTACAGTTTGATGGCTATTTGCTTTATCGTGGCAATGGCCTGCCAGTCTCCAAAGCAAGAGGATAGTGTCATACCAGTCGCTACCGCATCAAAAGTTGATGCCTCGGTAGCCTTGCAGTGGATGGACCTCTTCCTGACTATAGATCGGTATGCGCCCGGATACCGCCCACCCGTGGCTGCCCGGGCTCTGGCATACATTGGGCTGGCCTCCTATGAAACCATAGTGCCGGGATCGTCAACCTATCAATCGGTTGCGTCTAAATTTTCAGGTCTTACTCTTCCTAAACCTGAAACGGGGCAACATTATCGCTGGGAAGTTGCCTTAAATGAGTCTTATTATGTGATGATGAAAGGCTTCTTTCCACACATTTCGGACGTTGACAAAGCTAAAATCGACTCACTGCACACCAAATTGACGATATCGACCAGTAATACTGACGAATTGAGCCGGTCGAAAAAGTTTGGGCAGGATGTAGCCACAGCTGTACTGGCCTATTCAAAAACAGATGTGGCAGGTGATGGCGCTTATCTTCGGAACCAGCCTGCCGATTATACTCCGCCAACGGGTCCCGGAAAATGGCAGCCTACCGCGCCTGATTACAGCCGGGCGCTGTTGCCCTACTGGGGAAAAGTCAGAACGTTTGTTGCCAGTGAAAGCGACAAAGTGGCTAAAGAACCCTTGAACTACAGTACCAACATCAAGTCGACCCTGTTTGCCCAGGGGCTGGAAATATATACGGCCACAACTCCCTTGACGAGTGAAGAAAAATGGATTGGCGAGTTCTGGAGCGATGATATCTATAAGCTGACCTTTGAACCGGCCGGGCGCTGGATCGCCATTGCGGAGGAGGTGGTTCGTCAGGAAAAATCCCCGCTCGATAAAGCGGTCTATACGTTTGCCAAGGTGGGTATGGGTCTCTGCGACGTTGGCGTAGCCTGCTGGAATTCCAAATATATTTACAATGTCGAACGGCCCATTACGTACATCCAGCGGACGATCGATCCAACTTGGCGCACTCGCTTGAATAACCCAATCAGTGTGCTGGTTGGGGTCACACCACCTTTTCCGGCTTATCCCTCCGGACACTCGTGCTTTGGGGCCGTTGCCGCCGAAATACTTACCGACATCTACGGAGCAGCCTATGCCATGACGGATCGGTGTCATGAAGGGCGCACTGAGTTTAACGGTAACCCTCGAAAATTCAATAGCTTTTATGAAATGGCTCAGGAAAACGCCTACTCACGGGTCGTACTGGGGGTTCACTATCGGATGGATTGCGAAGAGGGGCTTCGCATGGGCTATGCCATTGGTCGAAAAGTAAATCAGCTCCCCTGGAAGAAGTAATACGAATAGCGTACGAAGGAATAAAAGCTACCCCTACCGATTTTTACCGGTAGGGGTAGTCAATTTAAGGCCATTTAAAACGGGTTTAGCTTCCCGATTAACGCATTATCACTTCGTGGATAGCCCTGCAAATACGGTAGCTGGTCGACATACAGGGGTCTTATCGGCCGAAAAACGAAGTGGTTTGAGCGCTACGCGTTCCGGTTTTGGCACCCCTTCCGTAATATGCAGAAACTGGTTAGGACGAACGTTACGAAATACCTGAACCGTTTTGGACCCCTGCCAGCGGATTTCTATTTTGTCGATTAGAGCAGCTTGCCCAATGCCAATTTCCCGGCGGAGTGGCGAGGCTCCAAAGCTCCCTCCTGAGTTTACCTCCCGATATATACTCCGTTGTATGCCATTTTCCCGAAACGTCAGCTTAACCTGCGATCCAATCGCCATCCGGTTGGTATGTGTTCCCTCCAGCGTAAGACAAATCCAGTTGTTAGTATTCTGGCCTGGGTTCAGATAAAACGAGTTGGGGTACCGGTCGCCGATGTAAGCCCCTCCCATTTCGACATATACATCCTGATCTCCATCGTTATCCAAGTCGGCAAAGGATACGCCGTGCCCTTTTTGCAGGTGCCCCATCCTGGACGATGCGGTCACATCGGCAAAAGTCTTTCCCTGCTGATTGAGGAACAGTTTATTTGGCACAAGCGACCGATAGTTGGGGTTACCGGTGCCCAGATACATATCCAGAAACCCATCATTATTAATATCACCAAAATTGCCGCCCATCGAAAAAGCTGTTTTGCTGACATTCGCTTCGGCCGAAACATTCGTAAAGCTACCATCCCGATTGTTGCGATACAGGTTCACCATCCCGTTTCGGCCAACCGGCTGATGCAGGGCTTCGGCCGCTTCATAGTACGCCAGCGATTTCTGGAATGTATAATTACACACAAGAATATCCTGCCAGCCGTCGTTGTCGTAATCCCAGAACCAGGTCGTGAAACTACTGAACGATTCGTCATTGAGTCCTGCCATTGCCGTAACATCCTCAAAAGAAGGTTTTTCTGCAGGTATCCCTTTGTTTTTCAGGAGATACCGGTTGCCATCCATGGTGGAAATAAACAGATCTTTCCAGCCATCATTATTAAAATCGCCCGACGTAACCCCTTTTACAAACCCAGCAATAGCACAGTTGGCCTGCTGAGCGATCTCCGTAAACGTACCATCCTGATTGTTTAGATAAAGCTCGCAGGGGTGGCTTTTGCCATTGTTCCGAAATAAATTCGGTGTTTCATTGCCAATAAACACATCGAGCCAGCCATCGTTATTAAAATCAGCCCAGGTTGCCGTTTGCGTAGGATGAAAGGACAACAGGCCACTGATGGTTGTCACATCGGTAAAGGTACCATCGCCGTTATTTCTCAGCAGTGAATTGGGCTGTTCGCCAAACTCGCCCTGCCAGGCCCCTCGGAGAACAAAAATATCCGGATACCCATCGTTGTTATAGTCGGTCTGCATCATGTTCAGCCCACCGCTTAGTTGTTTAAGCCCCGACTGTTCTGAGCGATCACTGAAGGTGCCATCTGCGTTATTTTTATAATAATGCATCGGTTCATCCAGCCCCCAGGCCGACAAGGCTATATCCAGGTAACCATCCCGATCAAAATCCTCAATAATGACCCCGCCGGCCATATTATTAATACCGATCTTGAGGGATTGTGCTATATCCTGAAACGCATAGACCTGCACGCTGGTATCGGCCATAGTCGGAATGGCCCAGGGCTTGGGTACTCCCTTGGGATAGTTTCCCACGGTCATGTACGCCAGGTTGAGTAGCCAGCGCGATTCAAAATCGTCCGGGTCTTGGTTGAGCAAAGTTTCATAGAGCTCGATAGCCTTTTTCGAGCCGGTCTGAAGGGTATGAATCCCTTTTCCGCGAATAGGCAGAATACACGATTCGGCCGAATGGTTGGACCGGCAATTGGTCTTTTCGCCCAGCCTAAGGTAGGCCAACGCCAGGTCACTCAGAGTGATTTGAGCCGCCCGCCGATTAGTCGTATCCAGCTGGTTAATAAGGGTTTCCAGTAATGGAATTGCTTTTTCCTCCTCACCTAATTTGAGGAGAATATTCGCTTTCAGGAAGAGTTCAGTTTCGCTCGAGGTAAAACTTCCGGTGATCGAATCAAGATGAGCGAGTTGTGATTCGGGACTAAAGTCATTGCGGTAGTCCCGGAAACGAACATTCGACTGTCGGAGTAGGTCAACCATTTGTTCGTGCGATTTGGGCCGTGCTTGAAACCCGGCCACGACAGCCAGCAGAACGACTACTCCGAGAAGGAAATAGATTATTTTTTTCACAATGTATAAGCGCTTGCTTTAGCGTCCATTAAGCGTAATGAACGCGTGTTGTCTGATCCAATAAGAATTTGTTGAAGTTTTCCTGATTAATTTCACTCGGTTTACGAATTAATCAGGCATAAAAATCCCTGCCGCCTGGTCTATACGCAGGCGGAAGACTCCCAGCAGCAGATACGGGAAGTTGCTGGGCAGGTTTACATGACCAGTAGGATCAGATTTCTGGAGGGGGCGAATGAACGGGCAGGAATACAGTTGACAGGTGGACGGTAAAGGGGGGAATTGAGTAAAGTTGCCACCAGGAAGAGGGACAGAAATTGACGACCAATCGGACCCCCTGATAATAGTCCTTGAGTAATATCTTCAGTAAATGATGCGCTTTTAGCGGGGTACTGGTTGACTCGTTACCGCATTGGTGGCGAATGAAGTCCAGCAAGTCCTGTTGCCAGAATGAATCTTTTTTGTCGGCATACCCTAAAATTAGTAGGGTATCATTTTTTATTTCCTGCCGAACAATCTCATAATACGTATCCCGGTAAACAAACCCCTCCGTCGGCTGAGTGAGTTTAGTAGTCGTGGTAGCTTGTTGATGGAGAGGTATATAAAACTCCACCAGACTATCCACCGATCGATACACACGTAGGCGACTGGCCAGATCGCCTTCTTGCTGCCAACCGATCATCCTGCCAACCAACAGGAGGGCCAGGATATGGCACAGCAGTAAACCGAGTAAACCGATGGCAGCAAACGTTCTCAACCGATAAATCCGTCGTTTTATGAATAAAATAAGTATCGCCCTGGCAACGCTGTTCTTGCAGACTCTTACCCTGTCAGTAACAAGTATTTATCCGCAAGGACAGCCAGTGCCTGGGATGACGATCAATCAGACTAGTTTTTTCTCGGCCAGCGCTGTGCCTTCGATGCGGGCTTTGATTTTAGCAAACGCTATATCCCGTGCGGTAGACACGTCATCGGCGAAGGGCGAAAATCCACAATCATCCGTCGATCCTAACTGGTTGACAGGGATAATCTGAGCCGCTTCCAGAAGTAAATCACAGATTTGCTCGGCCGTTTCTACCCGAGGGTCCAGAACGTTGGTCACACCGAGAAATATCCGTTGATTCGGCTTAAGATTGGCTTTGATGGCGGCTAAGACATCCGGCTTGTTTGGTTCAGCCGCATATTCCAGGTAAAAATTACCGGCGTTCAGATCAAATAACGCAGGTAGTAGATCACCATAGCTGATATCGGCACTGTGCGTAGAATCATGATCGCCACCGGGACAGGAATGAACCCCGATTCGGGCCTGATCGGCCGGGCTAAATCGCGCCAGTACCTGGTTGTTCAAGTCAATAAACGAACGCAACAGTTGTTTGCTGGGATCTAATTTGAGCGCTAGCCGTCCTTCGGTAAAGTCGATCTGAACATTGTAAGCTCCGGCGCTTAAGCAATTTCGGATTTCTCTCTCGGCCTCGTTGACCAGGTCGGCCAAAAAAGCGTCCTGACTATATCCGTCGATTCCGTTTGGCGGATACAACAAGCTCAAGGCCGAAACGGCAATTACGGCTTGTTTGATTGGCCGATTCGTAAAGGTTTTCGCTCGTTTCAGATACGCATCGGCCGAAGTTGTATAGTGGAATGGCCCTTTCGAAATCACGGGTAACTGACGGGTATGTCCATCCGCAAAGGGAATGACAACACCATTGGGCAATAAGCCATCCAGGCCCGCGATGGGATACGTCGCAAAACTCGACTTTGCCTGCTCACCATCTGTAATCACGGGTGAACCGGTCTGTTCAAAAGCAGAGATAGTTTCCTGAAGTGCTTTATCCGTTAGTTGAGCCAATTCCTGCTGGGTAATCTGGGCATGGGCAAAAGCCACCATGGCTTCCTGCAAGTAGGCTGGGCGAGGGACACTGCCCACGGGTTCAGTTGGTATACTAAGCATAATGATGGAGAGTTCGAATAATTAGACAACCGATTGACGCTGTAAACGAGCGATGTAAGCAAATAGACCTAAGCCAATCCCCAGCGTCAGTAAACACAAACCCCATTGCCAGGCCGAAGGCCGGATCACGATCAGGGCACCAATGAATTGGACGAATAAGATTATGTACAGCAATCGGGCGATAATCGAGCGGGCCAATCGGGTTATAACAAAGGCGCCCAGGGGTGCAAAAAATACGACGACCGGAATGCAGGTCAACCACAACTCGAACGACTCCTGACTAAAGTCGTGGAGTATCTGGGCATGCAGAAAAAAGCCGAGTATCGTCTCAATGGTCATAATGAGTACCGACGAAGGCGTGGCTACTTTTTCGTTCAGCCGGTAATAAATTGTAACCAGGCAGAACGTGAAAATATTGATCCCGGTCCCGAAGATGGACGAAATGATTCCGCCCACCAGACCAAACAGGATCAAACGAATCTGATCTGCCGATTGAAAGTTAGGAATAGATTCAAACACGATGCGGGAAGGGTTACGATTCTCGCGCCAGAGTGTGACGCCAAAGCTGAGCCAGAGAGAAACAAAAAATAGCTTAGCCGCAGCGGGAGATATTAGTGGCACCACGTAATAGGTTCCAAAAATCAGCCCTACGATACCGCCAATGGTTACGAATCGGATATAATTCCAATCCACCCGGACACGCAGTCCCAAAATCAGCAGAGACGCCGAGGTCATGCCAATGCTTTGAATGGCGAATGAGAAATTGCGGGCTACAGATGGTGGAATTTTCAGGAGCAAGGTGAATACGGGGTAGGAAATAGCCGCGCTCCCCTCCGGACTTGACCCGGCAATGAACGAGCCAAAGACCATGGTCAGAGCAGCCGCCCACCGGCGAGCCAGAAAACTCACATCATTCTGTGTATGCATGTACCATCCCCAGCCAGTCAGTACGCTGAGCATAAAGACCAGGTACAACACAGGAATACGGCGAGCAGGACGCATAGTCTTCAGTATTAAACGTAAGAAAAATGGATGTTAGAAAGAAGAAATCAACCACTGTGATGAACAGTGGGCAGTCGATTCGCTGCCTACTCACTGTTCGTCACAGTGATCAGACGACTACCTGACTAACCGACTCAGTATCGTTTCCTGATTAGCCACAATGGTGTCCAGCAGATCCTGATTTTTGAGAATGGATTGCTGATTTCCCAGAATACTCTCCTGATTAGCAATAATCGTTTGTTGGTTACTCAGAATAGAATCCAGGCTGGCCTGGTTTGTCAGGATCGACTCCTGATTTTTAAGGATAGTTTCCTGATTGGTCAGAATCGACTCTTGGTTTTTTAACACTTGCTCGTTGGATGACTCCATAGTTTGATTTGGTTTAGATAATGGAACTAATTGGTGAAACGATATTGACTTAAATAAGCTATAATGAATGATGTAGGGCTACTAAAGGCAGCTGTAGCTACGCAGCAAACTGTACAGATTAACCGGGTAGCGATTGCTCAAGCGTACCGGACATGGCTTGCCCAGCATGCGTAGTTTGTTGTAACCATTTCTGAAAACGCTGCGTCAGAAAAGGCAGGGCCAAACACACCATATACGGTACTAGCAGACAGGTCAGACAGAACGTTCGGACGAATACAGGCCAGTGAGCAGTAAAGGGCAACTGGGCCAGACCATAACTTACGGCAGTGCTGTATGGAAACATTGCCGACCATACGAGCAGCGCCATTTTCCACTTATTTGTTTTCATGAGATCGACAGATTAAAAAATGCTGGTAATCAACGCTTCTTCAGAAGAACTGTAGGTATTTTTCGGCAAGACTACTATGTTTGTTGAGGGGGATGTCCTCACCAGCAAAACTGGTGAGGATCATGAACTACCAACCTATGAGTATTATGGAGCCGGGCCAGTACGCGATGTATTGGGCCGGTTTTATAGTTTATGAGATACGACTCTCCGGACTAAGCCCGGTTCATCCAGGCATTGACCATTGATAAAGCACACAGAAGCTACGATCATCGATCGTTCAGAACAACCCAGTGGAATAGATAACCAGCGAAGTACATCACTCCGTGATAACCACTGTTTTTTTGGGCGCAGGCAAGTAATTGCTTACGACCTTAAACAGACGGACTACCGCCGATGTATAGTAAACCAAATGAACAGCGGACACATATGGGTACAGACCCCGTGCTGGTGCATCGGCTTAAAAACCACTGGGAAGTATGTAGAAAGGAGAATAGCATACGCCTGTAGACAGTCCACCTGGCATGGGTTTAAAACCCTGCGATTTTGTCGAATACAGGTTATAAGCTATTAGATGGCCCACTCGGGCGGAGGAGAATGAATGGAAGCGGAGTGGGAGACGAAAGCGACCGGCTTCTCAGGAATCCGGATGGATTGTTGCCAGGTAGACGGACGAAAATGAAGCACAATCGACGACCCCAGCGAATACTCTTTAAGCAATAATTTTAGTAGTTGACCTGCCTTCTGATGGGTATCCGATGAGGTTGCCAGATGGTCGTTCAGAAAGGCAAGTAGATCATCCTGCCATACAGAATGACTACGGGCCTCCAAGCCGGCAATGTGCAGGGTATCGCCCGCTAGTTCCAGACTCACAACGGTATAGTAATGGCCCCGGTAACTAAACCCATCTTCCGTTGTGCGCGCAATTGTCTTACCCTCGGCTTGATCGGTAAGCAGTACCTGAAACTCAACGATGCTATCGACAGACCGATATACGAGCAATCGTTCTGACAGGTCACTCTCCGCTCGCCACCAACTCACCATACCCACAATGGCACTGGCCAGAATGTGGCATAGGAGGAGGGCTAGTAAGCCTATTGAAACCTGTTTTTGCAACATGATCGTACTGGATTCTACACAAAAGTAGTATTCATAGCGAATAATCAATACCACAATAGGATTAAATCTTGTTTTTTTTGAATGGACTGTTCATGCAGCTTTGAGCGGAAATGCTTCGTAAACTTAGAGAGGACGCCCTAAATACTAATAACCTACTGGCAAAGGTTTGCCAGTAAGTTGTTGAATTAATAAAGAAGAGAATGGATCACTTAATTCGACAAGGTATTGCTCAGTTTTGTTTACTGTTCAGTGTAAGTTTTATGTTAAAAGCACAAGCTAGCTCACCTGTTTTAACCAGTCAACAGATTGCTACCATCTGGGCCTATGTGACCGTAGGGATCATAACCAAGGCTCCTCAAAATACACCGACCTACGGGTCGAGAGCCATTGAGTGTATGGAATAGGCCATGTACAAAACCGTGGTTTACGCTTTAATCAAACATAAGTCGGTCGTTCGAAGGCTTGCCAATACCCTAAGTAGGGAAGGGGGAAGTGGCCTAAAACAAGTCTTTTCAGGTTTAATAAACCCGTTCAGTTTAATTGTTCAGCATTTTTGCCTGTTCCATGCTTTTTCTGAACGATTTGTAAAAGCCTATATTAAGTGTAACAGCTTTAGTACAAACAAGTAACATATTCAGGATTAATCCCGCTACTTTTTCTTCAAAGGTCAACCTACTAGGTTTCTAGAGGTGTTAATAGTTTTAGAAACCCAGTAGGTTAGTGTCTGCTTGAATACAGTAGAATGAAGTCACTGGTGATACGAGCAGACTCGCTGTTTATAACCTAATCGCTGGCTTAATAAATAGGGAGCAGAATTATGTATCACAAAAAAAGCCACTTACAGTTTTTATACTATAAGAGGCTAATATTCAAGCTCCCGAAGCTGAGGTATATCCTATTCAGTAACTTACTGATAATGAGTATTATAGCTATACGTTATACAAGAAAGGGTAAATGAATCATAGTATTAATTGTATAAAATATTATAATCCTATACATAAAATTCTGATTGTCAACAGTTTAGGTGTATAAATTATAATATTTTGTATTAGTATTTGGATGTAATTAATAAGACTATTAGGTAGATATTGTAATAAATACTCAATAATATACGGGAAAATTACCCTTTATGTTAAATCATCTGAAACATAAATTTGAGCATTGGTTAAGTGGATGGTTGAAGTCTGTGACTCTAATACTCTTGCTAGGAAAGTATATTCTATTTATTAATGAAAAAGGTATAGTATGAAAGCTTATTTATTCTCGTTGTTCTTATTTCTGATATATATTAACAGCTACAGCCAAGACTCGCAGAGGAGAGTTTTGGGTGCGTTTGTTTATAATCATAATGTATATAATTACGAATTTGTTAAAGAGAATATAGATATCTATTCACTTGAGATTAGTACTAAAGCCTTTAGTTCACCTAATGTAACAACTGCTGGAAGCACATCAGGGGTGAGCACATCAGGGGTGAGCACATCATCTACTGTTAAATCAATTACCAGCAAATCAAATGAAAATAGTGACGATAATAATGTTTTCAACGAATTCACCAAAGAAACTTTTGTTGAAGTTTTTTTGAAACAGATGCGAGAAAAATTCAATTATGATACCTTAAAATTCTTGTCCTTGAAAGATCAAGGGATAAGTCTATTCTTTAAGATAAAAACAAGGCTTGAGTTTGCCGACGATGAACCATTGACAGCACACTTAATTTTAAGGAGAGATACAACTACAAGTTTATTGATAGCAAATGATCTGGTAAATCATTATACAGGTGCACTTTCCATACTGAAGCTTAGCCATAAGGTAGATAGGGTTACAATTGAGATTGAAGATGGAGCTATGAAAAACATTGTTGCAAGATTAATAAAAATGAAATATGCTGATAACGAGAAAAGTCCACGTGAGTACCTAGAATTTAAAAATCTATTTCCTGTTAGTATTTCAGGGAAATTTGATCCAGAATATTTTTCAACTATTAATTTATTATGCCAAAATTGTGGAAGCGTGAAAGGCGTGACAAGAAGTATGTCTTTGTCGCAACTATTAACATTTAGTATCACACTGGAAAATGATAAAGAAGACTATAGTCCTGCAAATAGTGTATTTAGCCTATCTCCTAAAAACTCAATCCAAGAACTTAGAAAGGAAAAACGGTCTAAAATATTAGAGGTCGCGGCTTTCACAGACTTTTTAGGGTTAGATGGTAGCCAGCCCAATGGATTGATCCAAATTGAAGCTAGAAGAAGAATAAATATCAATACACATTTTCACCTGAACAAAAAAACACAAAGACGTATAGACTCCTTAGGATTATTAGCAGATGCGCAATTTTATACAGCAGACCTTATATCAGGAAGTACAGTTATTGCTAAGGAAAAAAATGGTGTGAGACAGGCAATTCCGATTTCTACCACAGGTGTTAGGGAAGGTGAAGGATTATCGAGTAGGCCTTCTAATAATACGGCTATTAGAACAGAAAAGAAAGATTATTATGAATATCAAGTAAAGCTGCGTGTTAACAATGGTTTGAATCAAAGTAATTATGATTTAGGTTCTGATTCAACGATTGAAGATACAACAATAAATCTTAGAGTTAACAGACATGATAATTCATACAGATATACTAATTGGCTCGGAAGTATAGAGCCAAAGCTGCTTTTTTCTAAATTAGAAGAAACTAATAAATATCTCCTAGCCCAAAGAATTAGTAATCAAGCACTTGTAAGTCCAAAGGATATTTATAGATATCAGCTTTCTTCTTTTGGATTTAATCTGAATGTGTTAAAATACACATACCCACAAATTAAATTTAGCTGGACGATTCCTTACATAGGAGTTTATTGGTTTAGAAATAGCATTATCAGTTATGATAAAGATAATGCAAATCAAATATCTAATAGAGATACAACTAAATTTGTTAATAGTGTATACTGGCAATTAGGTACTAGTTTTCAATTTAAACCAGATAGTAGGTGGGGCTTAACCGCTGGTTTCAATTATATGTGGATAAACATATGGGACTCTAAAATTGACCTTACAAATAAAAACGGTTTGCTGCAGTATAATCTTGACGCTTTCTTGAAAACTAATGAAGATTCGAATTCTAGATTGTTCTTTCGATTTAGACTGACACACGATATTAAAAGTGTAAATTCTAACTTTACTCAAATGCAACTTGGTTATTTATTAGATATATTTAAGGGCGCAAAACCAGTTAATAAAAATAATGTACTTTGAGCTATAAAAATCTGCTTTTATGAAATTTATAGAACGAAATGGTAGTGGCCTAACTGCGTTGAATGTGGTATCTTTGTGAATGGTATTAGAAGCAGTCACCTGTAAGCATTGTGGGCAAACCCAACACGTCAAACGCTATGGCACTACTCGTGCAGGCACCCAACGCTACCGATGCTTTGACTGCGGCCGAACCTTTGTTCAAACATACACTCACAAGGCCCGTGACCCCTTAGTCAAAGAGCAGATTACGCAGATGGTCCTCAACGGAGCAGGCATACGGGATACTGCTCGTGTCTTAGGCGTTAACCGGAACACCGTCAGCACTCAGTTTAAAAAAAAGTAGTGAAGTGGTCCAGGTTAACCCCTTGTACGTCAATAGAGGCTTGAAAATGAGTCTCAAAGTCGACTAGATGTGCCGGGCCGCCGGAGCGGTCGTACGTAAGTAAGAAAAAACAGCCACGTTGGCTGTGGTGGGTCGAGGATGCAGTGACAGGGGAGATTATTGCCTTCGTTTTCGGACGACGTACTCACCAAACGTTTCGCCATCTACTTAGCTTTTTAGAGCAGGCCAAAATCGAGGTAATTAGATGGATAACAGACTCCTGGTGGGCCTACTTTGACTGCTTAGATCAACGCTTACGCTTGGTTCGTAAAGCGGCATTACAAGGGCTTGAACGGAAGCACCTTACTCTTCGAACACGCTTAAAGCGACTGATCCGTCGAACCATTTGCTTCTCAAAGTCAGTGGCGGTCCACGATACGACAATCGGCCTATTCATTAATCAGTTCTTCTTCGCCGATAAACGCAATTAAGCCACTACCATTATATCAACTAATATCCACTAGCTTTCAGAGAGGAGAACATTTCTGAAATTTTAGAGTCTATATCTTCTGGAAAAAAAGAATCTACATTTATTTCATCTTCTATGTCGCTGTTATGCTCTTGGAAATCTTTGTATTGATTTTCAGTAATTTCATCGTCAATTTGTTGTGCAAAGTTGTGAAAGAAGCCATAATCGAGATTAAAGTATTTTGCTATTTTTGATATAGTTTGTAAAGTGTCTTCATTTATATATATTGGTTTGTTGCGAAGTTCGATTTTTGCCCATTCTGTTACCAAGTATCTGAAAAATTCGTTATTAGTAACAAATTCAAACTCTTCATGGAAGTTGTTTTTTAATTTATAAAACAATTCTACCATATCTAAACTTTTCAAATTCTGTATTATTCTTTGTAAAAATTTAATTTTATTTCCTTCGTAATAAGCACCTAATTTTTCTGCTAACAAAATAAATGAATAAGGGTCTTTTATTAGTTCATCATTATTTTCTGCAATCTCATTAAATTTTACGATAACAAAATTTTTGTAAAGATTACTTTCACTGATTGGGATAATGTCTAATAAATCATCTAAAATATTAGCGCGTGAAACGTAAGAGTTCATAAACTCGTTTTTGTAATCTCTTATTCTAGAAAACCTCCTTCTTAATGTAGAAGATGGTATATCATCAAAATTATTAAACACTTTATTTAAAATTATTTGCTTTATTCTTTTTGTAAGAACTAAATTGAATTCTTTAAAAGTTTCGTTGCTTTTATCATCATACTCTGTCACATAGTTTTTAGTGAAAGGCTTAATTAGTTGGTTTATAAATATAGCTACATCTATTGTATCTTCTATTTGTATTGATTCATCTTTGTAATAGTACATTAGAAAATCTTTAACTGATGGGTTTTTAAATTCAATATATGATAATAAGTTGTCATCTGCTCGAACGTTTATGAATGTATTCTCTAATTCTTTTATACTTAGGTTTATAGATGCCGTGCTAGAATTTACATTATACTTATTGCTGTATTTTTCAGAAAAAGAACCAATTAACTGATTTAAGTCCGATTTTGCTATTGGAGTTCCAGTTGTAAGTATAATAGTAAGGATACAACGAGATAAGTTAGTAATGTGATTTTCAAAAACAGCTTGCCAAACTTGCTCAGGATTAGATAAAAATTCCATAATCTTTGCTGTAAACTCGCTAGGATTTATGGTTTTTAAGTACTCGTGATTAATATATATATCTAATATTCGTGGATTGAAATTCGGATGATTTATTATTTTATTGTAATTACCATTAAATGTTGTATTCTCTATAAATTTATAATCTACATTGTTGTATACTAAGAAGTTATAGAATATTTTAGCTCTTACTAGCTTTGTATAGTTTTCTAAATCGATCACGCAATTTGAAATTTCTAAATCTTTCCTATTGAATATTTCAAACTTTGCTTTGGCTTGTCTATAAATATATTCTCTAGAAGTTAATATTAAAAATTTGTTACTTGATTTAGATATTTTTTCAATGAACGAAACTATTTTCTTTTCTTCGTTTATTTTTAAGTTATTGTCTAAAAAGTTCCCTCCAAGAAAATCATCAAACAAAAAAAATTGACTTTCGCTTTCAGAAAACACTTCTGTACCTTCATCTACTGATGTTGACATATATACGTATTCATTGCATTTCTTTTCGCCCAAATATTTGTACGCAAGCATTCTTGCCAAAGTGCTCTTGCCAATACCTGGTATTCCTGTGATTATAACATATCTTTTTTCATTTAATATTTTGATTGCGTTACTATAACTAGGATTCATTACATATCTTTCTGCTATTGATTTAATAGTATCTTTGTCAAAATTTGATTCATTATAAACTTTACTGTGGAGAATATTATTCAATATATTAAAGCTTGAAATCCACAGCTTGTAATATTTTTTCTCTATTTCTGGATTTTTGCCTAAAAGGTTGTTTAAATCATTTCTACCTAAAATGTCTTTAGTAGATTTTATATATTTTTTGAATAGTTCTTTTATTTCTTTTTTTTGCATAGGCGTTAAGCCTACTGACGTAGTAATTATATACTTTGATGGCGATAAATTATCTAATACGTTAGCTTCTCTTTTTAAAACATATATAAGATCTTTGAATGTTTTATATCTTTTACATTGAACAATAATAGCGTTTTCTTTTGTAGAAGAATATCTAAAGTCTATCCCACCATCCTTACCGTCTGTAAATGACTCTAAAAAAATATTTAAATGATTTTGAATCAAATCTCTTGATATTTCCTCAAATTCGATGGGTGAGAGTATTTGGAAATCGTAGTTTAGCATAGTTTGGTGGGGAATATCTAAGATAGTTACTTTTTATTCAAATTATTTAATTCAATACTTACTCTCAGTGTTTCTACCACATTATCCAGTGTTTGTATATGCCTATCTAACTTATCAATTTCTTTGATTTTGCTTTCAATGATTGCATCTTTAACTTTTATCTTTTCTATCAAATCTTTATTCTTTGATTTAACTGCTTTTATCTCGTTATCTTTCCTACTCCAACTCTCCAATTCATTCTCTTCTAAATCGGATATTTGCTTTTTGTATTTTTCTATTTCTTTTTCAAGTTTTTTACAGTAATTGATATAATACGTTATGTCTTCTGATGTAAGTTGTTGCCCCGTTTCGTAATTCAAAATAGATGAAACAGTCATTTCGAAAACTTCGGCAAGTTGTTCTAACCTGTCTACTGTAATCTGTGTTAGTCCCTTCTCCATACGTGCATAGTTACTTTGAGCCATGCTTAGTCTTTGCGCCACTTCCTCCTGTTTGAGGTTCTTTGCTATGCGAATGGCCCTGATTCTATCATAGGTTTTAGACATATCTTATATATAATTATTCTAAATTTCGTATTTATAGTCTTAAATCGCATATATATACTTGATGTATATGCGATATTGGTCTAAATTTGTTTGCATAAATCAATCAATGATATATGCAAACAAACGTTTTAAAGCCAATCAGGGAGCTTATTAATGAAGCTTTACCTGCAAATATGCAATTTAAGCCTACTAAGGACTTTTACCAACAAGTAGGCATAAATAAGCACCGTTTCTCTAAAATCATGCGTGGAGAAATACAACCACAGCGAAATGAGCTCTATACAATCGCAGCTCATTTTCAGATTCCAGCTCATAAGCTTCTTTAAACTCAAAAGCCCTGTACCGCGGTCAGGCAGTACAGGGCTAACTCTCAACCAATCACTAAATTGATTATGCCAAAGGTAAAACATGCTGAGTCGCCAGCAAAGGAAAAGCGAATGAACCGCTTAAGTGTTCAGCCGTATTTACGCGTTACCAATCTGTATTTTAAACTGTCTTACAATGGGAAAAGCATCTCATTTTCTACTGGCTTGTCATGCCGACCAAAGCAATTAGATAAAAAAGCCTTTAGCATTGAAGGGAATGAATCAGCCACGAACTTACTGCAAAGCTTACGAGCAGACTTTCAACGGACGTTTACTGACTTCTTACTAACAAAGCGAACGCCTGATTTAAGAAAAATAAAGGACGTTGTTTTACAGAAGCTAAGTGCAGACCCAACGATACCAACGTTGAATGTTTAGAGACCTTTTTCAAGAATGAATTTGAAGCTCTAACGGGGATTGACTATGAACACAAGACCGTTGAGAAGAAACGGTACATTGTGCAACGTATAAAGCAATACGTTATTACGCATCACAATAACCCACATCTTAAACTGAGCGATCTTAAGTTAGTCGATGCTCAGAATTTGGTCAACTTCTGCAAACGTACTTTCGGTCATGGTCATAACCATGCTGTTCTACATGCTGAGTTTTTAAAGCGTACCTGTAATTATGCCATTGCAAATGAATGACTGGATAGAAACCCTTTTGCCTTCTTTCGGCCGAGAAGGGAACGTAAAGACGTTGTTTCTCTGCGAGAAGTCCACATACGAGCTTTAGAAGATGCCGTTTTCGTTGGTCGGGAGTACAATTATGTAAAAGACGTTTTCCTACTGTGTTGCTATACAGGTTTGGCTTACGTGGACGTCAGTCGGTTAAGTAGTGTGCATGTGGTAACAAAAGAAGACGGTAGCCAGCTGCTTAAAATAAAGCGTGGTAAAAACGATAATATGTGTACAATTCCGCTAGTGCCTAAAGCATTACGGATTCTACAGAAGTACGCCAATAACCCTGATTGCCTAGAGAAGAATCGACTTTTACCCGTTTATGCCAATCAAGTTATGAACCGTATTTTAAAGGAAATACAAGCTATTTGTAAGATTCCTGTTCGACTTACCACCCATGTAGCTCGTAAAACATGCGCTTCTTATTACATCGCTAATAATGTGCCTTTAACCAGTGTAGCCACCATGTTAGGACACAAGAAGACAAGCACAACAGAACAGTATTATACAAAGCGCACAGAAGAAGCCGTTATACGCCACATTAAAGAATTTCAAGACCGCCAAAATGATGAAGAGCCATTGAGCGAAGCCGTTTAACAAAAAAGCACGCTCTGGCAGGAGCGTGCTATACTTTTCAATATTTCAAAACAATAGTAAAGATATGAAATCTAGTTCAAACAATGACGAAAACACTGAAGGGCAACCTATTATCCAGCGTATTCAGAAGTTTTTATTTGACAAGCATGAATACCGCATCAACATCGTATCCAACCAGTTAGAGCGGAAGAAAAAGACTACTTCTGATTGGGAGTTAGTCAACATGGCTGACATTGAGTTTGAGCTATTCAATGCGAATTTTAAAGGGTTTAAGGACCCCCTGCGAGCATTATTTGGCTCAAGGTTAATTCCCAAGTATGACCCCTTTATAACCTATTTTGAAGGCTTATCAAAATGGAACGAGTCACAACCTGATTATATTGACGAGTTAGCTGACTTTGTCGAAACCAATGACCAAAAATGGTGGAAACGGATGTTTAAAAAATGGCTTGTTCGGGCTGTTGGTCAAGCAGTCGGTAAGATTCCGTTCAATAAGCAATGCTTAACATTGGTCGGAAAACAGAATGATGGTAAGACTACCTACTTAGATTATCTCATTCCCGATGGCTTAAAAAGCTATGCTAAAAAAGGATTTGATTTTGGTAGTAAGGAGGGCAAGTTTTCGCTGATTCAAAACTTCTTCGTCAACTTAGATGAACTGGCTTCTTTCGACAAAAGAGAGCTAAACAATGAATTTAAGTCTGTCCTTTCAGAAAGTACGGTCAAGTTTAGGCTACTGTTTCAGAACATCGAAACCCCTTTTGCTCGTCGCGCAAGCTTTGTTGCCAGTACAAACCAGAATGAGTTTCTAACCGATGAAACGGGAAACGTTCGCTGGCTTCCATTTGTGGTCAAAAGTATAAATCACGATGCTGGAGGGCCAAAGGGATACGCAGCTGTAATTAAGATTGATCGTGTCTGGGCGCAAGCTCATACGTTATTAAATGATCCTGCCTTTGAATGTAATATGACTCCCGCTGAAATTAATCAGCAAGAGCTTCTAAATCGTCGTTTCTTGCGTACAACGACCGAAATGGAAGTAATTGGTAAATACTACATACCAGGCGAAAAGGGGGACATTGAATCCATTTTTAACACAGCTTCAGATATTGAAGAATACCTGAGGGGTAAGGTTTCCTTACGGCTCCATCGAACGCAAATAGGCAAGGCTATGCAAGTAATGGGTTTTAGGCAGCAAACGAATTACAACCCAAAGAAGAACTACTCAGAGAAAGGGTATTTTGTAAAAATGAAGTAAACCTACCGACTCGCTTACTCGAACTACTATTACTATATGTAAATCAATTACTTATGAATAAAAAGTAGAGTAGAAAATAAAGTACTCGATTTTAGTTGGTTCTCGAAAGAAAGCCTAAAAGCGAGTAAAGAGCAAACAATAGGTACTCGAAAAATATGCTTTAAGTTGTTGATTATCAGAAAGTAACTTAAAGAGTAAGCGAGTGATAGATTTTTCACCGCTAAAGAAAAAGGCATGAAAACCAAAGAGCAAATTGAGCAATTGAAGGCAATACCGATAACCCATTATTTGAGTGAGCAAGGCTTACAACCTGTAAAAGCAAATGGGGCTGAGTTAGTTTACTATTCTCCTAAGCACGAAGAACATACCCCTTCATTCTTTGTCAATCCACAGAAAAACGTATTTCACGATTATAGTGGGGTAGGAGAGCAAGGGGATATAATCCGACTCATTCAGTATATCAATGGCTGTAGCTTTATGGAAGCTATAAACGCGTTGGAAGCGATCAAACCGGAAAAGATACAATCCTTTTCTTTTAGCGGTGTTAATCCCTCTCAGGCTAAGCAATCATCAACTGTCGAGATTGTAAAAGTACAGCCATTACGAGACCGGGCTTTAATGGATTATGTAACTAGCCGTAAAATCTCTCAAGCTCTAGCTTCGACCTATTTGCAAGAGATTCATTACCGTATCAATCAAAAACAGTATTACGCAGCTGGATTCCGAAATGGTAAAGGTGGGTATGAATTACGTAGCTACAATTTCAAAGGGGGTACTTCTCCAAAGTGGTTTACCTATTTGCCCGTTCAAGGTTCAAACGGAATCAACCTTTTCGAAGGGGTATTTGATTTCCTGTCTTGTTGCCAGTATTTCAATACAGTAAGGCTAAAGAATTCGACTATCATCTTAAACTCACTCTCCTTTATCAAAGATGCTTTACCCTTATTAGCATCACATAAAAAGATAAACGTTTTTTTGGATAATGACAAGGCTGGTAGACGAGCTTTAGAGCAACTGGTAAAAGAAGAATTATTAGTTCTGGATTGCTCCTTTTACTACATAAATAGTAAAGATTTTAACGAGTATTTGGTAAACCATAGCGTTGATTGAAAGCTCAATACTCACCGTATAGGCTTACGGGTAGCTTAGGGTAGGCTTACGGCAGGCTTTTATAGGTTTACCGGATGGCTAAAGCAAAGCTACGACAAGGCTAACAAAGGTTTTACACAGATTTAACGCGTACATTCGAATGAAAACAGATAAAAAGTTAGTTCAAGGGAAAAACGGTCTTCGAAACTACCACTTTGAAGAAGTGAAGAAGGGTAAAATTATTAACCACTATGACCCTAACTTTGGGCACTATACTGAAGTATGGAAAAGCTTCTTTTATAAAAAGAAATGCCTATATTGTAGTAATGAGTTTGAAGGGAAGAGATTAGATGCTACTTTTTGTAGCCAAAGTTGTCAAAAGGCACATAAGAGATTAAGAAAGAATATAGATATAAGTTGAAATTTTTAGTGTATTGTATGATGCATAAAATTCAAATAGATAATTTATTTAAGTTTATTGCATCATACAATACACTAAAATGTGTCATTTTTATTTAACCCTTTAATGAGCTTTTCATATAGAGTTAATCTTTTTTGATAATCATATGGTATTAATACATTGTTGCCTATATATTTATGAAGTATATCGCTGAAAAGTTTCGGCTCAAAAATGCTATTAAATGTTTTCTTTTTTACAATAAAATCAATGCCTAATTTTTCGACTACATCATCTCCTTCTTCTTCATATATATCTTCAGATAATAAATAATAATTTTTTGCCTTTCTTAATGGTTTACTGAAAAGTGATGAGATAATCTGTAAGTTATCCCTTTTTTCGTACTCTCTATATACTTTTTGATTAATAAAAATTTCAAAGTCAGGAATATAATTATCTTCGTTAATTGTTGATCTCTTTTTAGGCTCGCCATAATTATGCTTCCTCTTCAGAATTCTTTTTGCTAGTGTGTCATTTTTGAATTTATTTGTAACAAAGAATTCTGGTAAAGTAAGAGCAAAGTCATTTTTCGTGCCTATACTTTTCGTGGAGTTCACTATTTGTATATAATAGTCATCTAGATCTCCAACAATGTACTTTTTTTCATTTTTTCTTTTAATGTTATTTGATAACAAGGCTACATATATAGCTTTTGATTCTATTCTATCTGTGAAATAGGGAAGATTAGGAAAAAAACCGTCTTTACCGACTATTAGATTTATTGACCTTCTTATGTTCGAATCTGCAAGTGTAGTAATTGCTCCAAGTCCTATACCTGCTTTATCATTACCAAAAGAAGGATGACGAATAGAATATGGATTGTCATGTTCTAGATGTGAAGGCTTACCATCGACAAATTTTGAAAATATTAACTCATGAATTATATGTTTATAAATTTTACCTCTTAGCTCATTATCATATGGTAAATCACCTTCTATTTTATCTCTACTAAGGTTAAGTCGCAAAGAAGCCGATAAATCAAACATACTAATCAGAGGCCCATTACTTATCAAGCCATCATCTGAGAAGTTATAACTTGAAGGAATTTTAATTCCATTACAATAAAGTTTACTTTCGTAATCTTTAATATTCCAATCGATTTGCGGGAATTCAGTTGTTTTAAACCTAGACCAGCCGTCTAATATTCCGCCACTAAATTTTGATAAACGAATAGGCGATTCATACCATTCTTTTTTCTTTTCATCAAAATCGTTTGAGTACAACACTAACGGTTCTTCTAATCCATACCATTCATCCCATTTGGGTATCGAAATAAAAGAATTTCGGGATGTTGTATTTTTCAATAACGATTGAATTATTTCAAAAGATACTTCAATTAAAATTTCTGTGCCAATAGGTATAGGGTTTACTTTTGTTATTTCAATTTGTTCATTATTAATGTACGTTGAGAATGTAAGACCGTAATCTTCTTTATATGATCTTGTAGTTACTGTTATTTTTGATCCTATCAAGAAAGCAGCCAGTAGTCCTATCCCAAATCTTCCGTTTCTGACTATTTTTACTTGACCAAGCTTATTTTGGAATTTCCTTTGCCACTCTAAACTATTTCTATAAGACGATCCAACTGTAAGGAAATAGCTCTTAATTTCCTTTAGATTCATCCCTTTACCGTTATCATTTATACAAAAGTAATACTTTTCCGCACGACTAGATATTGACACGCTTACCTTACTTTTGTAGGTGGTATTTCCCGATAAATTTTCTAGCTCTTTTCTTTCTCGGCAAGCATCTGTAGCGTTCTGAATTAATTCTCTTACTCCAAACGATGGGTTTTCACCATATAACGGAGCTATCAGTATTTTAGGTAGATCTGGGTCAATATTAAAGTTGATTTTTTCTGGAATGTATTCAAGATTGTATAGATATGGACTTTTTGGATCTAGATTTGACTTTATTCTTCTATAAATAATTTTAGGTTGATCTTGTGTTTCTTCTTTGCCATATACTTCTCCAAGTATTGCCCAAGACATATCTAATTCACTTTGAATGTCTTTAAATAAATCGTTTAGTTTTACAAATAAATAACTATCTTTTGGCTTAGCAGATATGTAGAGGGATTCTTTGTCTTCAACATATGTTTTAGTGAATTCTATAGATAAATGCTTGTTATGCTCGGTTTCAGATATTGGGCTTGAGAAAGATTTAAATCTAAGCAAGAAACTATCAGTTCTTGTAGCGTCTATTTGAAAGTAATCAGCAATTCTTATTACAGCCATTAAAAAAATAATCTGTATATTAAAAGGTTGCCTCCATTCATGGCTGTATCTTTTCTCCAAATATTGAAAAGTATCTCTAATATCCATGCCATGACTTCTAGCAATCAAACCAGCTAAATCTTTAAATTCTGTTTTTAACTCGTTTGCAAATGTAATGTACTCGCCTTTATGATCTAATAAACCTTTTATTGCAATTTCGTGGGCAAGTCTTGGATGATTTCTTCTGATAAATTCTCCAATTAACATTTTATCTACATTGTTGATAAGTAGCTTGTTTTCTAAAGGAGGACGTTTTATTACTATATCATGCTTACCAAATAAATTTATTTTTTGCTTGTCACTAAACTTTTGGGCATCTTCTAAGTAGTCTTCCCAAAGTTGGGGCCAACTTTTGCTATCTAGTTCAGGTATCAAAATTGACGAGTTAGACACATTAATTAACTTCTCAAATGTTTCTAGTGTCAAATGCATGCCAAAGTCATGCAGCAAAATTGATAAAGTTAATAATGATATATCTTCAGCCTTTAATAGATGTTTTAGTGTGTCATGCGATATTAATCTCTCGGCTGAAAAAAGAACATTCTCAACGTGATTGATTCCATGGTCCGTATATTCTGGAAAGAATGTAAGTTTATTTTCTTCTAATATCTTTCCATATGTAGAGCAGGAAATCTTTATTATACCTTCTAGTTTTTGATTATCTTTTAACTTTAAATCAAACGAGGGTGGGATCTTCATGACAAATAGAGTGTAATTAATATTCTTTCAGTCTTATTAATTAATAATAAAGGTTTTAATTTACTTTCTAAATATGAGAAAGATTTTATTGCAGTATTTCGGTTTATCCGAATTTCTAAATACTAATTTTAGGGAAGGAATATGAATCTATTAACTATCACAGACTTTATAGAAGAAACTTAGTTTTTACAAAAAAATCAAAGTTACATTTTCGTGTACAGAATAAATGTAAAAGCCCCAAAACTGAGTGTTTTGAGGCTTTTTGCTCCCGAAGCTGGGCTCGAACCAGCGACCCTCTGATTAACAGTCAGATGCTTTATTGTTCTATGTTTTTATCGTTATTTACTTTAACTTACTTATAGTGCTGACATTCAAGAGTATAAGTAAGCTAATTGAATAGTTGTTTTATTGATTTTTATAGGTATTTGTTATATTTGTGTATCAAAATGTGTTATAAATACCTCATGAAAATTCATACTGCTACAGCTGCCGTCATTCTAGATATTCGAAGGAACAAGGCTGATGGAACCTTCCCACTCAAGTTAAGAATTACCTTCCAGCGTGTTCGTCGGTATTATAATATTGGGATCGATATGCTGGAAACTAAATGGGCAGAGGTTCAAGATAAGTCAAAAACTCGACAGGAACTCCGCTTGCTTCGGGAGCGTATTGCTGCCTTCGAGGCAAAGGCTGAAGGTGTGCTAAAAACTTTAGAAGAATTTACCTTTGAGGCATTTGAACGGAATTATTTTCAAAGCGAATCTGAAACGCTTAAGGAAAAAGCGAAGAGACGTGATATTGCTTCTGCCTTCCAAATATATATCGATAAACTAAAGAAAGATGGCCAGGTTAGTACAGCTTCTAGTTATGAAGGTGCTTTAGCTTCAATTAGCCAAGGGTATAGATCTCTATCATTTGAAGATATTACCCCTGAATTTCTGAAAAAATATGAAAAAAGCATGCTTCAAAAAGGGCGTTCATTAACAACCGTAGGGATTTATCTCCGGTCTGTACGCGCCATCATGAATCAAGCTTTGGACAAAAGCATCATTACAAAAGAGCAGTATCCTTTTGGAAAACATCGTTATCAAATTCCGGCCAGTCGAAATATAAAAAAAGCTCTGACACTAGCTGAGGTTGAAAAAATTTTCCATTTCTCGGCTCAACCAGGTAGCTCGGAGGAAAAAGCAAGGGATCTATGGATTTTCTCTTATTTGTGTAATGGTATGAATGTTAAAGATATCTGTCGTCTCAAATGGAAGAATATAAATGAGGATAGCTTACAGTTTATCAGAGCAAAAACGGCTAACACCGCTAAAACAAAGTTGAAGCCAATAGTTGTAATTCTGAGTCAACCAGCTCAAGAAATTATAGACAAGTGGGGTACACAAGAACGACATCAAGAGTCATTCGTATTCCCATTTTTAGAATCTAATGTAACCCCTAAACGAGAGCGTGACCTTGTTCAAAATGTAACTAAATTTATTAATAAGTGGATGAAGCGTATAGCTAATAACTTAGGAATTGCTAAGCCAGTAAGTAGCTACTATGCAAGGCACAGTTTTGCCACAGTTTTAAAACGCTCTGGTGCGCCTACCGAATTTATTGCTGAAAGCTTAGGGCACACAGATTTAAAGACCACTGAGAATTATTTGGACTCCTTTGAGGATGATGTGAAAAGAAAGTATACAAAAGCATTATTGAAATTTAATGATTGATATTATGTAACCTATATATATTAAATGATTGATTAGACGCAATTTTATTGCGCCAATATTGAAAGCTGGATTGAGTATACTCTAAATAATGCACTTTAGGCTAGATGAACATGCTTGACTTAAAAGTTCATCTAGCCTATTTACTTGGCAATCTTACGTTTGCTAGTAGAATGATTAATTTTTAAGGTATTAAAGGTTAGCTATATCTAATGATTCACAGCGTTTACAAAAATAGAGTAATTGAACGCACAGATTAGTTAGAACGTGTTAGGGAGAGATATTCGTTGCAGCATCACTCGCATGTCAGCTAAATAAAGCCAGCTGACCGAAGAAGATATGGTATATTCATAGTCTTTTGCTAAGCGTCGGAAGAAATTTGTCCATGCAATCGTTCGTTCAACGACCCAGCGTTTAGCCACGGGAACAAACTCTCGTTTTGATTAAGGACGTAAGGCTTTTCAAATACCAGTCCCCAATACTGGAATGCTTAGGCAAATACGCCATTTTAGGCCTGATCACCATTGATCTTCTCCAGTCGATCATTTAGGTAAGCAATGTTAGCTACCAAACTTGTAGAAGCGGCTCAATCAGCTTGGTTGGCAGCATGCACCTTAGCCACCCAGAGCCGCCCATCACAGTCAACAACAAGTTGACGCTTACGGCCGTTGACATTCTTATGTCCTTCCTAGCCCCCGCTGTTCATAAAACCTGGGTGTCAACTTAGCAGGCTGGCTATCAATACTAAGGAGGGATGGATAAGCGGCTCGACCTTCTCGTTGGCAGTATAGGTGATTCAAAGCTCGATTAAGTTGCTCAAACAAACCATTCGTCTTCAAGCGACCAAAGTAATAGTAAACTGCTTGCCAATGAGGAAAATGAGTAGACAAATTACGCCATTGGCAACCTGTTCGCAGGACATAAAACAAAGCATCAACGACTTGGCGCAAAGCAACTGTTCGTTTTCGTTGTAAATCAAAAAAAGGCATCATAACTTGCCACTGAGCGTCTGTCAGGGCTCGGTAACAGGTCTGCATATCTATTTAAGTTCGGCGACTTGAAGATAGACAGACGCTTATTTAGTTCAGATTACAGTATTCCCCAACACGTTCTAGTTGGGCTAAAAAAGCGCAAAAGTTTGATTTCAAAAACAGTAATTTGCTCGAATTAAAGGTATGGGTTCAAGAACGGCAACAGAGCTTAGATATTGCTGATTACATTTTAGGATATGATCCAAGAAGCAGCTATAAGTAATATTAATAGCTGTTGGTCGACAAGTACAAGTAGATCAAATTAAGAAAGCTTAAGTGGAATGCTTCCCTTTTGTATTATATAGCATATTTGCCCACTTTTACTTGACGATTTATAATGTATATTAAACTAATAATCTCATAGCTCACGTTAATTTAATATATTTAAAAAAATATAAAACTATGTCCAAATCTATACTTTTTATAAGTTTCATCTTGCTTTCCTTTGTTTCAATTGCAAACGCCCAGTCTCCCAGCCCTCGGCTAGTGGGTATTCAGACAGTTATGGCATCTGCTTTTTCACCAGATGAGCGTCTTTTAGCAATCTCCAGCATAGGGGAAATTATCATTTGGGATATTACTCTACAGAAAGAAGTGTACCGATTTGGAAAACCAATTGGAAAGGATCCGACAGGAGCCTTGCTAGCCTCTAAATTAATTTTTTCAAATGATGGTAAGCGTCTGGCTGCCATAACAGAGGAAGTTAGCCAAGAGCATGTAATTAAGATTTTTGACCTTACTACTTATAAAGAACTGAATTCATTTGATGGAAAGCGTAGTGCTCTTACCACTATTTCTCCCTCATTTCATTATGCAACAATTTTATCAGATGAAAATAAATTAATTGTTTGGGACCTCACAGTCAACAAACAAACTAACGCAATCGATATTGCTAGTGACGTTTTAGAAGATTTAGATAACGATTACGAACCTGTTTTTACAAATCAAGGAAGAAATTTGCTCATTTATACGTACACTAATAACCAACTTTTAGAATATGACCTTACAACAGGTAAATTGATAAAGAAATTTCAAAACAAATTTCGATATGATAACCTTGCACACACGACAGACACTAAATATCTATTAACAATTATCGATAATGTGTTATACACTTTATCATACCCTGATTATAAAATGACTTCTAAAGCTAAATTGAATTCCCTAGAAGGGCGAGATTTGGCATTAAAAAATACTCATTTCCTTAATGATGGGAAATCATTAATTGCTGAAAATAATTTCCCACCCTCTCCAAGCTGGTTCAAATTAGATTTTTCAAAAGGTAAGCTAATAACTTATATAGAATCAAAGAAGATTGTTAGAGAAGGCTTGGAGAAAATGGCTCTTTCGCCCTCAGGGAAATATGTTTTTACAAGTAGTTATATAGCAAAAAGCCAATTAAGAGACTTTGATGGTAATATAGTAAAAGATTTGTCAGAACCTGCTGCAGTTATAACTGCCATGGGGTTTTCATCTGCGAACTATCAACTTTATATAGGAACATATGACGGCAGACTACAACAATTAGATATTGCTACAGGGAAAGTGAGCGAGGTGATGCAAATGGATGGGCCCATTATGCATGTTAGTTGTTCAAAGGATGGGAAACAATTTACTGTTGCTATTGAAGATGAAGTAGAAGAAAAGGGAGCATTTCATGTTTTTGATATGTCAACTAAAAAAGAATTAAAAAAATACTTTGCTGATATTCAGATTCAAGGACAAGTTTATTCTGCAGATAAAAAGCTTACGGCTTTTAAATCAGGTTATGGGCTCGTCCTGATGAAATCAGCTAATGCGCCAAAATCATATTTTATTGCGCTTTCAAAAAACGATAAGGCAGATTATGCTATTGTAAGTACAGATAACCATATAACAGGAACGCCTATAGGTATGAAGACCCTAATTCAATTCTTACGAGAAGGTAAAATAGTCATAGTAGACCCTTTAAAATATTCTGGTTATTTGCCCAATTTACTTACGAAAGATCTATTAACCCCTTAAGAACTATGATCAAATCGAAATATATATTTCTAATAACGCTACTTTCGCTATACTCATTTCATTGTACTTTCGGACAGACAAATAATATTTCCATTAAGCCATTCACAAACGATGATATAGAGCAAATTACCTATTCTCCAGATGGTAATATTATAGCAACATCTCAAGATGGCGTACTTCGAATTTGGGATTATAAATCTGGACAAATTATACGCCAGATGAATGATAATAAATTCGAGGCTGTTACATTAGCTCCTATTCGTCGTGTTTTCTTTGTCTCTCCGACTGTGATTGGACTTCTTGGGTTTAGAGAATTAAGATTATTTGATGTTGGAAATGGTAAATTATTAAGAACTGATACTACTGGGACACCACGAGGAATATCAATTTCATCTAATAAAAAGTTTGTTATAAAGTCAGTTTCAGGCCAGACTGAAATAACTTCATTAATAACTGGTAAAACTGTTGCTACACTTCCTTATACTTTTGAGGAAGGCTATGAAGTTTCGAATGATGGCTCTTTCCTTTATAGACCAAATGGCAATAAAATTGAAAAATTATTATTACCTATTGGTAAACTTATAAATACGTATAGTAGCCCAAGTGCAGGAATAATTAAAAATATCAGACTAAGTACAGATGAAAAAATAATATTGGGTTTTACCGATGAAATTGCCAGGATTTGGGAGAATCAGTCAGGAAATTATATAAAAGGACTCCGTATAGATTCCTATGAAAATGTTGAGTTAACTCAAGACGCAACTATACTTGCAACTTTAAATAAGCGTACAGTTGAATTGCGTGGTTTAGAAAGCACATTTAAGCCTCACCTTTTTCAGATTGAAGGAGAGGGTAATTTCAATACAATTGCTTTTTCGCCGATAAGTAAACGATTGCTTTTTGCTGAAGGTAATCAAATGTATGAACGCGATATACTGACTGGCAATATTACTAACCAGTACGGAGGTAAGTCAGATCAATATGTGAGTGCATGTTTTTCTCCTGATGGATCCATTCTATTACTTGGTACGAGTGATGGATACATAAAATGGATAGACATACGTACTGGTACTTATCAGGGCGTATATCGAAAACTTGATAAGCCAGCATTGTTTCTACAATTTAACAAAGACGGAAAAGAATTAGAAATTGGTGATGGATCTTCTGTTGATATAGTTCATGTTAAGACTGGCGATTTGCTTCGAACTTATTCAGAAGAAAAATATAGACAATTGGGCTTGCGTGTTAGTAAAACAGGGATGCAGCTTCATTTATTAACTGATAAATGCGTATTTATTAATAAATTAAAAATATTAACATTACTTACAAAACGAGGTGACAATCTGGATTTTCTAGCACTTGATAGCCGAACAGGGTTGTTTGATGGAACTTCTGATGGAATAACTCAGCTTGGCCTGTGGAGTCTGAAAGAGCAAACGTTATCACCAGAGCAATTAAAAAATCGTTTTTACAAACCACGTATGTTACAATCTTGGTTTACTGATGGAGCGATTTTGCAATCAGCACCAACATTAACATCAATTGAAGCCCATCCAATCGTTACACTAAGCCCTTTGACGAACAAAGTAAAAATTAATGTAATAAATCGGGGTGGAGGAATCGGACGTATTGAAGTTTACTTAAATCAGAAATTAATTATTGAAGATGCTCGTACAACAATTACGAATGATATTCAATCCCTGGCCGGCCGGCCGTCAATTGAAATAGCCCTTGACTTAAAAAAATATCTTCGATTTTACTCAGGGGAAGAAAATTTAGTTGAAGTAGCAGCTTATAACCAGTCAGGTTCTTTAATCAGCCCACGAATTCCAATTGCACTATTAGGTACTGCCCGAGGTGCTGGAGAAACACCTTTAGGGAAAGTGATTAGTTCAAAATCAAATGCGCAACCTGAGTTGTGGGCTTTAATTGTGGGCGTTTCAGAATATTCGGAGTCAACTCTTTTCTTACCATTTGCGGCAAAAGATGCGGATAATATTTATCAGGGTTTAGAGGTGGGAAGCAAGCAATTCTTTAACAATCGCGTGCATCTATTTAAACTTACATCCACAAATCAGGATCCCGCATTAAAGCCAACAGCCTCCAACATTCGCCGGGTGCTAAAAGATATCCAACCAAATCGGAATGATGTTTTGTTGATCTATTTAGCTGGGCATGGTGTATCAAGTACAGTAGATGAGACTTATCATTTTTTAACAGCTGAAGCAACTTCCTTAAATAGTGTTAATATGGGGCAGTCTATTTTGGATAGTGAACTTCGTACGTTATTACAAACATCTCAATGCAACAAACAAATACTTATTTTAGATGCTTGTTATTCAGGGCGAGTTATAGATAAGATTCAGGCTCGCTCAGTATTAGGTAATGCTGATAAAGCGCTGGATTTGATGAAAGATAGAGCCGCCACTTATATTTTAGCCAGTTCTTCCAGTTCGCAACAAAGCTGGGAAAGCTATGATTTTCAACAAGGATTGTTAACTCATTTTCTTTTGGAAGCTATGCGTGGAGGGGCCTTAGATCCGCAGGATGGTAAGCTGGAGGTCACCAATTGGTTGCAATATTCTCGGAGAGGAGTTGAAGAATATACGCGTAGAGAAAAAGCAGATGGTCGTACGAAAATTACTCTTCAAATTCCTCAATTTGCTTCTTTGACTAAATTAAATGATTTCTGGATAGCGAAGTATCCCGACCAGCTTCATCGAGAGCAAGTACCAATTAGCCAGCCGTTGCCTGTCGTCAGCCTTGCACAGATACGTGATGAACAATTAAGTGACCGATTTGATCTGCAAAAACAGCTTAATGAAGTACTAATGACAAATAGTTTAGGCCGTCCTTTCTATGGAATTGAAATAAATGATTATCCAGAAAGCTATAGATTATCAGGATCTTATACGTATAAAAATGATTCAAAAAGTATTAATTTACTTATGAAGGTTTTTAAAGGGAAAGAGGAAAAGATATCGTTTGTCGTCAGTGGTGATACTGATTCTGTGATTCGACAAACAATTAGCCGTTTTTCTGATTATTGTAAAAAATTATCTATTCCGAAAAAATAATAATTAATTTCGCTTTAATAAGTAATAAGAAAGGCAGAATAAGATTTAGGAATTATTATAATTACTTGATTTTCCTCTTATAAACAGATATACAAAATCTGAAATTCAATGATGAATAACGGCTTACAACTGAAAAGAAATTTAGATTGAAATTTGATTTACCTTTTCTGAATTGATTCAAGTACATTGATTCTAATAATCTGCTGATACACTTCAGATATCATGCTCCGTTATTTGATGAAATTATTATTTGTAAGTTTATTATTGAATTAACTTGCTTATGCCGCGCTTAAAAAGACTTCTAAAAAGGCATTTTAGAAAATCAAAAGTAAATAAATTTCGAAGCTTTAACATCCGATGCAAAAGTTATTTGAGTCTAAGGAGACAGCAACTCTACTTAATTTATTTATCAATAAAACAAAGTTTTGTTGATAAAGTAACAAAAATTAATATCTGGTATGTAAAATGTAAATGGCCTTTTAGATTAGCTTTGAAAGCTTTTGTACTAATTCTGGGAGGGCTACTACTTAATGAAAGTATATTTTCAAAAGTTAATGTAAGCTTTCTCAGTCCAACGCAAGGCTTTTTCGATGTTCAGCTGAGTGATTATTGGGTATCTTTCGCCCATAAGTCAAACAATAAATCATATAAAAGTCCCTTTACTCTTGTCGATATTACTGGTTTAGAACGTACAGAATTAGCAAATTTGCTTAATTTAATTGCGGGTTACGATCCTAGCGTAGTAGGTCTTGATGTGTTTCTTGAGCGAACAGGAAATAAGGCAGAAAACATATTACTTAAGCAAGCGCTATTGTGCCAAAAACAACTAGTTCTAGCAATAAGACTTACTAAAACTGGAAAGCCTATTCCGCTTTCGCCTACTTTTCAGGATATTAATACAAAGGGTGTTACAAACTTTATAGCACTTGATTCCACAAGTGTCATCCGGTTTATCCCTACCGGAATCTTAAAACAGAATCAGTACTCTTTTGCGGCTGTAATAGCTGCTAAATATAATCCGTCTACGCTCATTAAATACAATAAAAGGTTGAACGATAGAGAGCGTATTTATTATGCTGCTAATCTCGATTATATTAACGTAACTGCAAAACAGCTTCTGGCCATTACTGACACATTATCTTTAAAATATTGGTTGAAGAATCGAATTGTCCTATTAGGTAATATCGGATTAGAAGCCGACTCGCGTTTATTACAGGACATTCATTTTACACCAAAGAATACCACTTATGTGGGTAGGTCATTTCCAGATACGTATGGGACAATTATACACCTTTATGCCGCTGATGCACTAATCAGAGGTGAGTATTTCAACGAGTCGCCTTACTGGTTAAATTTAGTACTTGTATTTACCGGAATCGTTGTAAGCCTTTTAGTAGATAGACATATATCAAGCCGTTTTACAGATAAACCAATTGTTGCCGAATTGTTGTTAGGTCTGGTAACTTTTTTTGGATTATCTATGCTAGCAATTGGTTATCTGATTTGTTATACTTGGTTTAAATTCGTATTTGATGATGATTTTTTCATTAAGTTAATAGCTTTGTCATTTTTAGTTGATAAAGTTATTACTAAGCTAATTACATTATTATATAACTATATTAATAAAAATTAAGGTATGAAATTGCTACTTACAATACTAAGTATATCTATTTTTAACTTTGCCTTTGGCCAAAGTAGAAATACTGTGGGGCTTATTTGCCGATTAGGAAAGGCTCAATATTATCGGCATAATGTTGGATGGAAAAATTTTACAGCCATCGAGCTTGCTGCTAATAGTAAAATTCGAATGCAGCCCGGTACAGAAATTGAAGTTTATGAGCTTGTACCCTCCAAAACAGATCCATCAAAAAATCAGCCTGAACGATGGTATGTACGCAAGTGGCAAAGCTTGCGTGATACAGCAATAGCAACACAGGGCCTACTGAACGGATTTAACAATCTAACTTCGCCCAATGAATCAATCACTGGTCTATTGAAACAAATATTTTCTGAATTATTCAGCAGAGACCCACCTGATATGCAAATGGGAAGCCAAGGAGGTACCTCTCGAGGTCTAAATTGCCCGAATGTAACTTTGGTGTCCGATGATAGTGAAAGTAATTTCGTGTCTGATACCCTGCATCTTTCCTGGCTGTCTCCCAAAGAACCTGTTAAAACGTATTTTGTTACCTTTTATAGTGATAATCGCATTTCGTCTACTATCTGGAAACAGACCGAGATTTCTGATACCATTGCGCATATTAAGATTCCATTATCAGATTTTAAACCAGGCGAAGTATATTATTGGGCTGTAAGTACAAAATTAGGCTTGGTCTGCAAACGTTACTCTTTCCGTTTATTAACCTCTGATGAAAAGAAGGAACTGGATGCAACGTGGAATAGCTTCATAAAGAAGTATTCATATCCTGAGCCATTACAACAAATAATAAAGGCTGAGTATTATGCAGCGAATGGATTATTTTATGAAGCTAATTCTATTTATAAAAGGTTCGATAATAAACCAAATCTTCTACAACCTGAAGTACTAATTATGCGCCGACGCTTTTTTGATCATATGGGAATGAAATAATACATAAAATATCAAAGTCTCTACTATTATTCCAAAGGAATTGGGGATTTGTATTTGCATACTGCTAAATGTATCATTATATAGTTTTTATTACCTTTTACCACATATCTTCTAATTTGACCCCTTTGTACACATATTGTAATAATCCTATTGTCATGAAACCATTCTGTTTACTACTAAAAGGAAATGAATCTCCTGACAACTAGGACATGAAAAATTAGTAGTAACTGATAAACTTTGAATTTGTCCAAATCCTCCAATGTTAACTTTAACAGTTGACCCTTTTAAAGGACGAAATCCCCTTACTCTTGTGGTATCAGTAGTTGAGCCCTCTTTAGGACGAAGCTCCACACCTCTTCCTTGACTCCATGATCTAAATGGATTGTTGCTGCTCGCGTCAAGAAAAACTAACTTGATCTTAACCTCACTGTGTGTCGTCAACCAAAAGTGGACAGATGCGAGTGAAAAAAGAAGAGACGCTTTTACATACTTTGTAGTTTCTGAGAAAATATGACTTTTCCGCCGTTGGGCCATCGATTGCTTCTTGATTTTTTCCGTTCGGCTACGATTTGCTCTTGGTGGCCCCAATACGCATCGGCGGGACGTACATTCTCGAGTGACTCATGATAGCGCTGGTGATTATAATAATCCACCCATTCGGTTAAGCGCTTCCTCAACTCATCGGGATTATAGTAGTGCTCCAGTAATAGTACATTTTTCATCAACCTGTGATACCGCTCAATTTCGCCCTGGGCCATGGGGTGAAACGGCGCCTGCGAATATGCTCAATGATTTTCCTTTTTAGATATTGGTTTAGATACCCAGACACATAGGCCGACCCATTGTCGGACAGCATGCGGGGCCGTTGACCGCTTTTCAGACTACTCGCTTTCAGGGTCGATTGCACGGTTCTCTCTACATCTGTTGCTTGCATACCTGGGCACAACTCCCAGGCTAGGATGTAACGTGAATAGTCATCCAGCACGGTCGAGAGATAACACCAGTCCTAGTGCTTGATCTTAAAATGGGTAAAATCAGTCTGCTAGAGCTGGTTGGGAGCCGTAGTGGGATTATAGAACTGATCGACTGCTTCCATCAATCGGTAGGCTGGGGTCGTAATTAAACCTCGGCTTTTCAGGATACGATAAACCATAGACTCCAATACAAACCATTCCTCATTATTAACCTATATTAATGGAAATAATGAGGTTAATAAAGCCTATTATCAACTATGTGGCCACCTATTGATTGATAGGCAATTAAACAAATCATATCAACAAGCTCGAATTAAGCGTACATACCCTACTTTTTAAAATATTAGTTGTTCATCAATTGAGCCATATTGAAAGGGACTTTGCTTGTTATGTGTTTGTTCCCTTACTGTATGTATTGTATTACGCCAAAAATCGTCTAATGAAATATTACGCCGTAGATTTTGTTTAATGCCGTATGTAAAACTTCCGTTTCGGCCAGATCCATTACCAGCAACTTCTTTCGCTCCAGTTGCATAATATACCCCCACATTTTCATGGAGGTTCTTAGGGGAACCTAATGCTGTTACACGCGCTAAAATAGATGGATCATTCGTACGCCCTACCTCCCAATTTCGAAAAGGATTGTCTCGGCAGGCATCCAGAAAGACCAGATTAATAGCTGCCTTAGCTTTATGAAGAGATTCGAGCAGCTCATCTAAACTCACCCCTTCATTACGTGCATCTTTTTGCTCAATAAGCCTAGCATCCACAGGAACTAGATAATTTACTCCATCTACTTCAATACCATGACCTGCATAAAATACGGTTATAACGTCAGCTCTTAGAGCCTGAGTTTCTTTCACAAAGCTATTCACCACATTAATCATAGCTTGCTTATCTAAATCTTTGCGCGCCGTTACTTTAAAACCTAAATCTTTGAATAATTTTTCCATGTCATCGGCATCGTTAAGTGGGTTATTTGACAACGGAGCAGAATGGCGATAAGTTGAGTTCCCCATTACTAAAGCATGGCGATTCAAAAAATTAGGGATCAATTTTACGGTAGAACTCGAGGTATTAGGGTTTAATACTCGCGTAACACGGTCAAGCCAATCGCGGGCAGGTTGATGATCCGCTTTTAAAGCAATTGCCTGATTAAAGTTAAGCTGTGCTTCCTTATATTTCTCCAACTTGAATAGGGCTTCGCCCCGGTTGGTATAAGCTAAATAAGAAGCTTCATTGGGAAGCGCAATACTGCGATCAAAGTCTTTTATAGCTTCAACGTAACTCGGGTGAACAAGTTGCATTAATAAATATCCGCGAGTATTGTAAGTTGCCGCATCTTCACCAAGTTGAAGAATTGCCGAACAATCTTCTATAGCGTTTCCAATTTTACCTAGTGCATAATGACTTAATGATCGCCCGAACAATGCATCTATATTCGTTTTATCAAGGCTTAGTATTTTGCTAAAACAAATAATAGCCTCTTTGTGGTAGTTGAGCGCAGCATTTGCCTGGCCTTTAGTAAACCAAGCATTTATATCGTTTGGATCCTGGGCAATGACACGATCTAAAACATTTAGAGCATCCTGATTATTACCTGCTTTTTGCAAACACCAGCCTTTACGAAATAAGGCGTTAGGTGTAGTTGGATTAAGTTTGAGTGCAGCATCAAGATCATCTATTCCATTTTGATATTCACCTGATAATGCAAATGCCCATCCCCTATTATTGTAAACGTAATGTGGAGTACGGCTTTTGTTGGCCAAGCTTTGGCCGAAATCATCAATTGCCTGTTGATAGTTCTCGCCTTGCAGATATGCATAACCACGGTTATTATATCCTTCTGGATCTTTTGGCCTGAAATCGATATATCTGCTGAAATCCTTAGCAGCCTCGTCAAACTTGCCTAATTCAACTAATGCTCGTCCCCGCAAATCGTAAGCCTCAATTAAAGTATTGTCGGCCTTGAGCGCATCATTAAGATATTTTATCTGGCTTGTTAGATCCTGTTCAGATTGAGCTTTTTCAAAACATTCACGCGCTTGGGTATTAGAAATCACTCTATCATTTTGTTCTGGGTCGTAAACGCTTACTTCCGAGCGACGTGTATTCACATTATTTCCGGAAGTCTGTGATTGACCGGTTTGTCCTTGCTGCTGCCTTGCTTCTTTTTTCCGTTTTCCAATCGGCAGCATGCCCCCCAATTCCTTTAAATCTTTAATTACAGTAGAAGCTCCTTGGGTATAATTCTTGGCATCTTGAAGTGCTCTTTCTATCGGATTCTGAGCATTGACCAGATGTAAAAAACATGTAATAGTTAATAGCCCTAACAAGCAATAGTAATTTTTCATGATTACAGATCAGCAATGGTGTAAGAAAGTATTTCTATTGTTTAATACCACCAATTCCACCTTCTTATGTAGTATTTGGCAGTTACCTACAAAATACTACATAGGGAGATGGAACTAGCCGTGGTGATCAAGCCTTGAAAATCTGTCAGTTATATAAATTTATCTAACATTGATTACAAAAAAAATTTATTTCCAACTAATGGCTACATTTCTAAACTCGACAGGAGTACTACCTCTATCAGCCCGCCAGAGATTTATTTTTAATACTTGAAAGGTTTTCACTGAACTGGGTACCCGGCCAAGATTACAGTAAGCTTTTGTCATAGCTTCAGTAAATAAAGGATCAACTTTATACTCAGGCATTGGCGTATTATAATAGTTATAAGCATCACCTTCAGTATCTACGGCCTGGGCACCTCCAATATGAGTGTCCGTGTTTGCCTTGTGATTAGTGAGTAAGAAATGAAGGGTAACAGTTTGATCGCTTGCACTCCCTTCAACTCTTTTCAATATGACTTTTGTATCTGCTACTTCGCTAACGTATTCCGCAGGCATATTAGCGGCTGTAGGCAAACTAACTGGCGCTTGCGTTGAAGCTGTAGAATTTCCTCTTGGTACTGAGCTAGAGCGTGGACTTATCTGGCTTATAGCTTTATTGCTAATAAGTAACAGGATCGGTAAAAGCACAAAATACTTGGTTAGTTGCATATGGCTGATAGTTAAAGTGATACCTTTTAAAGATAAGAAATTAATAAATAAATTGCGTATGTCATCAACCAAAAGTGGGCTGATTGAGATGGAAGCTTTTTAAACATGCCGTTTTCGGCTGATTTATCGCAGGAGAATGACCGAGAATGCGATAAATACAAACTCATCCAATTTTTACTAAAAATTTAAACTGCACTAAGAGGGCTTTGAAGCTATCAATCCAAGCATTGGCCTTCTCAATGACTAAACGATCTTGATAAAGTTTGCCATTAAAAATTTGTGTACCACTTTCATAGCGCTCGGGTTCCTAATTGGCTGAGTTGGCGGATTTCCTTGCCAATGGCAATGATTTCCTCTTTTTCACAAGCGGCCACGACATCAGTCGAGTCAAAGCCTGAATCGGCGTTTAGAAACAGCCCTTTCAGATTAATTCCAGCCTCTTTTGAATAAGGTGCATATTTTATCAAACAGTATCCGCATATAGAATAAGTCTTAGTGCTGGCCTAATCACAATTGATCCAGGTGCTGGACCGCAAAGCGGGTTGACGCCCCGGTTCGCTTCCCTTCTTGCATCCCAGTTATTCCTTGTTGCTGGTATTTTTTAGGTTCGAATCACCCAAGGTTGGGTTAACCCGAAGGCCTGAGCAATGGCGGCTTGCTGCCAACCGGCCTGGCTAAGCTCCACACAGCGTCGACGGAACGCTTAGTAATCGGATTGTCTGTAGATTGCCATAGAAAGCAAAAGCCACTCAAATAACAGATTTACTCACGCATCAACAAAGTATCAGAGCATAAGTATACATAATAATTAGAAACGTTTACAAAAGCTGAGTAGTTGAAGGCACAGATTTCTTATAAAACCTCATTTCCTGTAAATAGGCTCGCAAGGCAAATTTTTATTTGGTTATTTATATATACGTTTAGCGATACTCAATTTAAATTGTATTAAAATATATATAATTGAAAATATTATTTTAATTTTTTTTTAGGACAGTATAAAAAAGCCCTAAAAGTGGGGCTTTTCCCACATAAGAAGAACTTTGCTTAGTTTTTTTGTTTATCATATTTTGTTAATATTATTTTGTGTCTACAAAATTAGATAAAAATGGCACAATTATTCTCGAATGAAATGGAATCAGAAGAACTACTTAGTTCTATTCGCGAAGTAATTCAACAGGAACTCTCCAAATTTCATTTAGAACTACAGCAAAAACCTATTAATAGTATAGGCGGTATCGAATTAGCACAACAAATAACTGGACTTGCTCGATCGACAATTTATAATCTCGTAAGTCAGCGGAAAATCCCCTTTTCTAAGCCCCAAAATTCAGGACGTCTTTATTTTGTTGAATCAGATCTCCGAGCTTGGATTCAAGAAGGCCGTTGGCAAACAAAAAATGAGATTGCTCAAGAGGTAGAAATATTTTTAGGGCGTTCGGCGAAAGCCGCCAATCGCCGGAATTAAATCGATTAAAAGCCTAAAAATTTCTAGCCGGGTAACTGAAAGTCTTTATCAAGACTTTAATTATTCAAATGTTATCGAATATAAGTAGATTATATATAGCCTGTTTGATCTTTGCTCACTTTACTTAACGAACTATTTGATCTTCTGATTTAAATTCAGCCTAAGAAGATCTTAAAATTACAAGTGCAAATTGTATCATTTTAGGTTTTCATAAATAATTTAACGGTTTTTTTTCTATGAAGAATTCTTCAATTCAATTTTATAAAAATCAAATAAATCCTTAGTGCGAGTTGTTATAGAATTCATACCCATACAAATGGGCTTACTCACAATCAATATTCATGCAAATCTAAAATGAAAGCATTATTACCGGAAGGATTCGATTTAACCAAGCACATTGCTCAATATCTTCCGCATATGTATGGCATCACAAAGTTCAAACCGGATTACGCGCTGTATATCTTAACCCAAATCACACTTGTTCCTGCGAGGAATAAATCTATCGCTGACGAAATGAAGGATGGGCTTACTCCTCTTTCATCTAGATTATTGCAGAAAGTAGTACGAGATTATAATAAATATCTTTCATACTTCGTCAAAACCGGCGTTATCTATACTAATAAGATGTTTAAGCCTAGTTCAGTTGAAAGTAAGGGATATAGCCGCGGTTATCGATTTACTGATACGTATAAAACAACAGACGTTATTGTGGTTGATTATACAAAGGAATTTGTGAGGCACTTGCGGAAGAAGAGAAAAGAAGATTTTGCCCAACTAAAAGAGGATTATGGTCATCTAACGAAATGGCTGTGGCCCGATTGCCGCCTGCGAATTGATGGGCAAGCTGCAATGGATTTCCTAAATGTTCGTCGTCAAGCGCAACAGGGTAATCCCGCCTTAGTCGAAAAGAAAATTCACCCAGTATTTGGTCACGAAATTCCGAAAGATCCAGAAGTGCAATACAAACATGCGAAGGCAAACGTTGATTGTTTGCTGTCGGGAGATTTAGGCTGTACGGTAGATAGTAAAGTAGGGAGAATGCACACGGTTCTCACCAATATAAAAAGCGACTTACGAAATTTAATAACTTTCGATGGAAAACTACTTGTAAACATAGACATAAAGAATAGCCAACCCTATCTATCGACTCTACTATTTAATCCTTCTTTTTGGGATTTACAGCTAGCAAAAAATAAAATCAAGATAAATACAATAAATAAAGAAATATATGAAGAAATAAAACAAATAACAAATACTACCCTTATTTTAGTAAAATTAAAGCAAGTTCTTGATAATCAAGACTTTGTGTTATATTGTGAATTAGTGGGTGCGAAGAAAAGCCGTAATGGGCCAGATCTCTATACATTTATGGGAGACCGAAGCGCTAAAGTGATGAGAGTGAATTTTTTAGACCGGGCCGAGGTAAAAAAGGGAATGTTCGAAGTGCTTTTTTCGAAGAATTCGAACTACGGAAGAACGAAGGTCAAACGCCTTTTTAAAGAGTTATTCCCATCGATCAACCCCCTGTTCGAACTTTTGAAAGAAGGTGATCATTCCCGCTTGTCGCGCCTGCTTCAAAGCATAGAATCATATATCGTTCTGAAAGTAATTACCAAATCTATTCATCGGATGAACAAAAATATTCCATTGTTCACAATCCACGATAGTATTACGACGACTGCTGAGCATGCAGAGACAGTAAGAGTCATTATGGAGAAGGAACTTACGCGGCTGGTTGGATTGCCGCCAAAGTTGAAAGTAGAGACATGGCATCCTGATTCATTGAGTTGGGTAAAATATCAGAACCGCAGTTCTGCCGGTGAGAGTCATTTTATCGATGAACAATTGGCCGCATGACACATCATTCTGGCTAACTTAGGTTTGTGTTGAAAGGTGTCTCGGAACAAGTCAGTAGCTAATAGTCGCAGTCGTAAAAGTATCACACTTAAAGAATGGCTAACTGTAGCGTACCTATAGAGCCATCACAACTTGTATGTTGAAATTCGATATTAGAGGTAATCTTATAGAAGGCATCCACTGGTTGACTTGGCAGGAGCTAGGCAGCAACTTTGGTTTTACCTGGGGTAGGCAGAGGTTTCTAAAAAAAATGGAGATGGGTTTAAAATCGTTAAGGCAAGCGGGCTGTCAAGCAGTATATATTGGGGGCAGTTTTGTAACGCGGAAATCGATACCAGATGATTTCGATATATGTTACGACGATTCTGCGGTGGATGTTGACCTACTCGCTGCAATCGACCCAACAATATTATCATTAGATAATTCGAGAGCAGCCCAAAAGGCGAAGTATGACGGTGAATTCTTGCCATTGTCAAGAGAATATGGACCAGGTGTATCGTATCTTGATTTGTTCCAAGGTGACGAAGATACAGGTGACCCAAAAGGTATTGTTGGTTTAAAACTGACAACAATTGAGTTTAACTATGATTACCTTGACCTGTTGGACTTCAGATTTGGCTCACTCCCAGTAAATTGGCCCAGGATAAAGTAGATAGTTTGGGCGATTTTTGAAATTTTAAAAATCAAAAAATCGCTTGAGAAGACTAAATTCATCGAAGTGCAGTGGGGTGGCCCATGCTATCGTTTTTTGCGCCTGGCCAAGCTAATACTGGTACGGTTGTCGCTGAAGTTTGCCGCAAGATGGGCATCAGTGAGGCCACCTTCTACAACTGGGAATAGAGATATGGAGGAACAGGCGTTCTCAAACTTCGACGGCTTCGTCAGTTGAAGGAAGAGAATCTACAATTAAAGCAGTTAGTGACCGATCTAAGTCTACAAACAGACGCTTCAAGATGTCATCAAAAGAAAGCTTTAAGACTGATCCAAAAGCGTGGATTGGCCCGAAGCCTCATGGGTGACTATCGGATCTCGCAGCGCCGAGCCTGCAAAGTACATCTGCATCGACGCTCGATTTGGATTTATAAAGCGCACTAACGAGATGATTCCGTGCCGAGAAAACGTATCCGGGAGATAGCTAAAACACGTGTTCTTGATGGCTGTCAACGTATTTTAACTTTACTCTAGCGTGAGAGTTGGCGCGACGATCATACTCATGTGCATCGCCTATTTTGCCTTGAAAGGCTTAACTTACTTGACAAGTGGCCATGAGGGAACCGCACAGCTGTTCAACGATTAGACCAACCTGAGCTTTCTATTATTCATCAGTGTTGGAACAGTCCGCCGTAGCGTTATATACTTAGTGTCGGACCAATTGTTTGATGGTCGAAAAATACGGGCTTTAACTATACTGGATGATTGTAGCCGACTGTGCGTGGCCAACCATGTCAGCCAGTTGTAGATAAGCGATGATGTATTAGAATTAATAGTGATACATTTGGCTGTAACCGAGCGAATTCAAGTAAACAATGGCAGTAAGTTCATCCTGAAGGCACTGGACATGTGGGCGTATGATAACGGGGTATCACTGGATTTTTCTCGGCCTGGTAAACCAACTGATAACCAATTTTTAGAATCACTTAATCGCATTTTTCGAGATGAGTCTTAAACGCTCACTTATTCTTGTCTTTGGAATATATGAAGGAAAAAATTGAGCGTTGATGAGAAGAAAACAACACCTTTCGGCCTCAAAGGTCACTTAGCGGACGGACTCTGAACGGATTGGGAAAGGATATCCAAAAGAGATTAAATGACTGTCCGATCCCCAATCGCTGAGCGGTTCAATATTTGTGGGGAACTCAACTGCATCTTTACGCCCGTTTTATATTCTGATTTTTCATAATTATTACTGGTTATAATTAACTTGACGGAAATCTCCTAAATAAAAATTGGGTAAGCAATTATATTTATATTTACTATTTAGAATGAATTTTATTTGAAAAATGATATTAAAATATGGAGCGAGCCATTTGTAAATCTATCGAAATTTTAGAAAGTTTAAGAGTTTCATATTTAGATGAATATCCTTTTATAGGATTGAAACCTAATATTCGTAAAGTTACCTATAATGACTCAACACATTATGGCTTAACGAAATGTATTACAGATTTTATCAATATGTCAGATGGAATAGCCGTGAGTATAAATTCCACTAAAAATTATAGGCTATTTATAGATTACTTAGATCGAAAAAGCCGAATAGAGCTTGGTGATATACTAGCTATATATAAAGGCAAAATGATGATTATCGAAGTTAAGAAAAGTAATAATTACGCAAAACACATTCGAGCTGAAATTCAATTTGAAATAAAAGTACAAAAAGGCTTGTATTTTAATGCGAAAACCTTTCAAGCCTTTTATGAATGGTTTTGCGAAAAATTTAAGTAACTCCAAAACGCAACTAAAAAAAAATAAGTTAACTAGAATTTTACAAAAGATATTATCTAAAGTATCATTGATAGCCAAATTTAAAATCTTCGCTCACTATCTTTTTCGTTGCTTTGATAACTTAGCATCCTGCCAAAGTCGTCTAAATTTGAACTACATATTTAAACGCCAAAATTTAAGCTGTGATAGCTTTTTTGTTTTATGCATATTAACGTCGAATTTTAAAAAATTAGTAATGTAGTACATTTGTTAATAACTTAATTATATCGATCAATTCATTATAATTTAAAAATATTACTATATTGAACTCACCTAAATTGTCAAACTGGTGAATTAATTAAATCAACTAATTGATCAATAACTTCTTCTTGAATGAAAGGAACTTGGCCAAACACTAAATCAGGTTCGCCTTCTAATTTTGCAAGAAGGTGCCCCTTGCCCAGTAGACGTTCGGCCCCTTTTTGACTAAGTGCAATCTCAGAAGTGCCTTCTGAATCAACTTTTAATATTAAGCGATTACCCAGATTGGTTCGTAGTTGCATAGGCATCACGTTTGCGTCCGGGCGTTGAGCCGCGAAAACAAGGTAAATGCCAGCGGCACGTGCCTTAACTCCTAATCGGGATACAACATTTATTACCTGCTGTTTATATTCGTCTATTTGCATCCAATCTGCAAATTCATCATGAATTAACCAGACGACAGGAAGGCGTTGGTCAGGGCCAACTTTATTATTATAGGCTGTAATATTGGCTGTTCGCGCTTCTCGGAAACGCTTATAACGGGATTCCATCTCCTCAACTAGAGCCGTAAGCTCCGCTAAGGCTTCTTCCTGATCCACGATGATGGCACCGCCTTTGATATGAGGCAATGGCTCTAATGCAAAATAATCTACACCCAACTTAGGGTCAATAATGATCATTTTCGCCTGCTCGGGAGTATTAGTTGCCGCGATGCATAGGATAATGTTCTGAACTAATACAGATTTTCCACTTCCTGTCGTACCCGCAATCAAGGTATGGGGAGCATTCTTTTGAGGAGAGAGCGTTAGAATTTCTCCATTGTCCTCGCGAATGGCAATGGCTAAGGTCTGATTGCCATGAATTGAAGAAGGATTCCATCTGCTCCAAATATCCTCAAGACGTACTACTTGTCGTTCTGGACGTTCAATGGCCACAGAAATTGCCCCTAACTCTGGTCTAACAGAGACCACACTTAAGCCATAGGTAGTCTTAAATTCTACTTGTTTCTTTACAATTTGATCTACTGTAAGATTGGCATTGCCTTGAAATTTAAGCAAAGCTGCATTCGGCGTTAGTTTGCTATCCTGAAGCTTAGCATGCAAATTGAACCCTTGAAGTGCTGATTTTGTGCGTTGTCCTGTGGCCTGCAGCCATTCAACATCTGCTGTAGCTTCGGGCTTTACAATATCCTGTTTAGTAAGAAGTGTCTGAATTAATGGATAGGCCCATCTTTCGTTAACTTGAACCGACATTTCAGTAACTACTGGTGTACCCACAGAATTTAGTATACTCTCGTTTAAAATATCTCCAGGTTGATCGCTTACTAAAGGTTCCAAAATCTTATTTTGAGTGTGAGCTGTTATTCCAACACTTGGAATAACAACTGAGGATAGGTTGCCCGTTGGCTGAGTGAATTCTTGTGAAGTCCATATAGCGGTATTCCCATTCGCAGAACGTATTGGCATAGGGTCCTTTCCGCTTGCGTAAAGGGTAACCAATTCTCTAACTTGGTCGCGGCAAAAGATTTCTTGGTAAGCATTTTCTACTTCTGATATCTGGCTAAAATCAGCGTCACTGGGATCATTTTCTACACCGGAAATGAAGACATGAGAGTAGCCTCGAAGACTGATCTGACAATTGCCTTGTCGAATTGCCATTCGCCAGTCCGCCAAATTGATGTTAGAACCGGCGGGGAATTGTACTCCATCAAGAATCAAGTCTGATAATCGGGCAAGCCAAAGAGTACGATCTAACCGCTCTGGAGCACCGAATAAGGCGTCATAGATCCGTTTAAGGGTATCACGCAATTGGTTGCGTGAGGTTCGGGCACCCGCAATTAAGCCACTGCGGTCAATAAATTTTGCTTCACTAACGATAATGGTGAGGCGCAACTCCCCATTCTCTCCTCGGCTAGGACTTAACATTAGAATATCAGCTAACTGCTGCTCTCGTTGGCCAAGCCATTCTGCATAATCATCTAGAAAATACCAGCCAAAATGGCCTTTTTCACCACCAATATAAGCTTGCATTTCCTGTCTAATCAAGAAGCAGCTTAGCACAACGCCTATAAGCTCGCTGGCGCTACGCCCCCGTCGCGCGGCACGAAGGACAATGTCACCAGATATTTTGTTTGCCGCTTCAATTAACTGTTCTGTTAATTTATGCTGTGCAGGTTTATCTAATCCTAATTCTAAGCTACCAATACGGCGCAAAACCATCGATTGCAAAAGACCTAAAGAAGCAGTTGACGATACGATGAGACTACGGCCTTGCGTAGAAGACTGTTTATAACGAATGACTCGTACTTTGCGATCTAATAACTGCCGCCGATCTAACAACTCATCGTAGTTTACGACCCAATGTCCTAGGTTATGCGTCTCCTCAAAAATGTGACTCATTTCTGGATCTTGGAAATCCAGTTGGCGTGCAGGCAATAAGCGATGCTGAGTTTCACCGTCCCAATTGCCCTTAATAAACGTAGTAATAGCAGTTAGATAAGCCCAGCCTTCCGGTGTCTGGACTGGGCAGCATAAGTATACGACTGATTTCATATCGCCAGTGGGCGAGGGACGGCGCCTAGACCAATGGGCAGGTACTAGTTCCAATAATGGAATTGTGTGAACATTTTCTCTAAACCAGTCTACTGTGGCATGCCGGGCAATAACATCCTGAAGGAATACAATGTCGTTTGGTGGTCCCTCGTGTTCATTGGGAGCAGGAGCTTGATCAGCGGATATACTAATACGTAACCGTGCCATAAAGCCACGTGTGGCCTCACTGGTACTGTAAGCATCCGGGTCAGTGTCCGATGCTTCGACAATTCGTTCGTACAAGGAGTGCAGTTTCTTTGGGTCATGATGGCGCAAAACGATCTGACACCGCACATCCTCATCCTCCTCATTCATACGGCCAATCTGATTTACAACTGCTTGTGGCAAGCGAGCCGAGTCACAATCATATAGCACTACAGAAAGGTTTGCACTCTCGTGAGGTTGTAGTGCTAGGTATCGAGAAACCAATTCAGCTACACGTTTAGATGACTCTGCTGGGTTATCACTAGTTTCCGGCCCCGTTGCTACTGGCGGCTCATGCAGTGTATAATCTCCGCAGGTGTCTGCTAGAGATAACAGTTCTGGTTTGCTTTCGTAACGGCCCAGAACTACCTCTGGATAGAATGGATGGGCAAGTTCCTCCCGTAAATCTTTAAAAAATAAACGTCCAGCATCACCAAACCGTATTTCATCTTCGGTTAAATAGGCTTTTACTAATTCCCGTACACGACGGGCTTTAACGTACATGACCATCATACGCAATGGGTGCCAAGGCGTAATAATTTCTGTGGACGAATCACCTGCTACTGAGACTGAACCGATGCGCAGTAACGGTAAAAGCAATAACGACCGGTTTCGATCCCCAATGGCTTTTTTGCAAACAGCCATCAATAATGCAGCATATCGATCAGCTTGATCTTGTAACATTTCGCTAGCAAGACCAACGCCATACTGTCTGAACTCTGTAATTGCCGTGGTGTATGCAGTTTCGAAATTAAGCCACAGTTCTTTCAGCTCTTGTTCTACAGCTATGGATATCAATTCTTCGGTGCGCGCCAATTTTAAGTTGGATTCCCATCGAGAAGCTAGGTTATTGGCAGCCTTATATATTCCAACAAAGGAACCTCGGTGCTGGCCAAAAGCGGGAACCAATGTTCTCACATCATTAATATCAACAGATTGAAACCGTCCCTTCGCGCTCATCGCTTCTCGGCCTGCTGTACATAATACTAGTGGATGCTCAACTAGGCGTCCCCAGTCCGCTGCAAACTCTCGGGTAACCTTCATTGGATTAAAGGTCCAGATCAATTGAGTAGCTGAAGCCGTGGAACCACTGGCTTGTCCTTGCGTTACAGAGTCCATCTGCAACTCGAGGGTGAACTTAAGTTGTAATGCAAGTTTCGCTTCGGAACGGTTTCGAGTGTATTTAGCGGACTTTCGCCATTCATCAAGCAGGGATAAATAGTTTAATAACTCACCCACATCCCATTCTACACTACTACCTAGTAATTCGCGTAAGCCGTTGTAGCGAGTTGCGAAGTAAAGCCCAGCTTCGGTATTGAGTTTTTTTAAATCGCCTTTGCTTTTAGCATCTAACCGAATCTTAAGCTTCCGATTTGTGCTATAGTCTTCAACTGAAAGTCTCTCCAGACACAAGGCTAAACCGGTTAAAAAATCCTCATTTTCGTAAGGTCGACCAAAGGCAAATTTATCCCAACCGGCTTTTAGGTTCCGGTTCTCTGCTATTTGGTGACGATGCAAATCATAAAAGAGCCGATCATCGTCGGTAGCCGAAGAGGGATTTCGTTCTTCTAACCCTTTTAAATAATCCCGCTCATCTTGAGAAAGTAAATCGTCATCCTTGTCATCAAAAAATACCTTTGTCTGCTTACCTAGATTATGTTTCTCCCGTTTTAAGCCGTCAAACAATGGACGTACTTGCTCCCATTCAATTTCGGCGAGAGCTTTGGCAGCTTCATTCCACTGGCCATCAGCTGCAATGAATTCATCAATCGTTGCATGATGTTCCTCTGCTATTACATCGCGAACCTTATTAAAGGAGGCTCGCAAGTTAGTCGATGTGAGCAACGATTGGGCAAGTGTTTGTTTACGTAAAAAAGGGGCTCGCTTCTTATGGGCATCCATGAAGAATTGTTTCCAGCGGGATGAGTGCCGGTGGAATTTTACTGGAAGACCTATGAATAGATTTGTGTCACGAGGCATCGCTAAAGCTGGTAAAGCTGCCCCTAAAGCTGATAGTAAGGGTTCACCTTCTTCTATTTCCCGACGGGTACGCAACACGTACTCGGCAATATGAGGTAAAGAACGAATACTTAATTCCATCAGCGCCCGTAGCACACGGCTCCACACGTCAAAATTCTCTTCCGTTAGACCCAGCTCAACTGAAGCCACTTGAATCCACAATTCAGGTTGGGATAATAGAACCGCCGAGCCTATTGGCTCGATTAGATTTAATGATTGTGCTTCATCATCTCCTGTATTTGCCAACAGTAAAGCCGACCGCTGACATTCAGCGTTACGTAAGTAAGTTGCTCGTTGAGTTGTAAGAATTGTCTCGGGTAATCCATACTCTGTTAAATAGGGAATTAGTTTAGCGTATGGCAACTGAATTTCTACCAAATCCGCAAGAAATTGATTATCCAAAATAGCCCGCGCGATAGCAGCCATTTGCTCCCCTTTTAATTGGTCCAATATGAAACGGGCAGTACCTGTCTCCGTTTCATTACCTTGAATGCGATTAGCTAAGTATAAAGCTGCCACTTGTCCAATAAGCGTCGAGGCAGTAAGAGAATACGGCACCTCATGGCCTGTGCTTAACCTGCTTGTTTCCATAATGGGTAAAAAATTAAGCGTGGCCGTGGGGATTAATTACGTAAGCGCATCCATCAGACAATCGGCGTAACAGGCCAAGACTAGCTAAACGCAACTCCAACCGGGCGGCATTCGCCGCAAAAGGTTTGGGATCAAACTCATCTTCAGCAATAACATTAACGGCCTCCCGCTCACTAAAGACCAAACCGTAGCGTTCGAATAGTAGTTGGAAGAATTCTTTGAGTTCCATTCGAAGTGGAACTGTGGCAAAAATAAGTGTCTTTAAAAAGCTATCGGTAGGAGCGTACCGATACTTATTCGTGCCCCGGCGTGAGACTAGACCAATTAAACGACCTAAGGAGCGGTGAACCTCCCCAGCATGTTGCTGGTGACGAAGCTGCGCTTTATCACGCAAAAATTCAAGTAGGTCATCTGGATCTAAACTTCGATCGTAATCGCCAACATTATCCCACCAAATCTCCCGTTGAAGAATTGTTTGGCAGACGGCGAAGATATCGGCGGGAGAAGGAAGTAGTAAGGCCAGTTGCCAAGCATCTGATTCTTTTATACTGGTTAAATAGGTTTGAATGGCTTCACCAGATAGGCTATTATTTTCTTGAAAGTTGATTATGGATACTTCACGCACCAGTGTCTTCTTTGGAGCCACCACCTCACATAAAAATGTAATCGGTTCGCTTTTATTCGCCCACTCTGCCGCCACCTTCAACTGGTACAAAAGCACGTGAAATGCGCTAAGTGTAACTAAATGACTCAATACATCAAAGTTGGGCAAACCCAGTTGGAAAAGATGTAACCAGTCTTCTCCTAAAGCATTAAAGCATGGATGTTGACTATAAGGCAAATAGCTGTGTGCCCGCTCTGACTTACTTTCCTCTATCTCTGGTTCCAGTACAGTGAGTAATTGATTCCATTCATTATCTCCCCGTAAATAGTCTAAGAGGTAAGGACGTAGTTCATTTACAACAGAGCTGCGACATAGCATCAAATAAAGTAGCTCTCCAGTACGGGTGAAATTAGTATAATCATGCTTGCCATCTAGCCCCAGATCCTCATAGATGGCATTGGCACCAAAAGGGAAGAGGAACCGAGAAGTCCATCGTTTATTACTCTCGCTTTCCACTGATGCGTCACGCAACATACCAACAAGAAATGCGAAGTCACTGAAGCGTTCAAAGCGACCTTTTAGGTAAGAAAAATCATTGACCGTCAAGTTTCTGGCATTCTCCTGCATCCAGGCAAGCCATTTTGCCCATGAACTGTTTGAGTCTAATTTATCATCCTCTAAGGTTTTTATAATGTCGTTGTTCCACAGAATATTGCGTAGGTGCATCCGACGCAAGGGATAAAACACCAGCGGGTAAAAAGATCCTTGCTCGTTTAAAAGAGTGCCTTTCCGCGCGAAATATTCAGCCACCGTTAGGCATTCTAAAAACATGAGCCACGGCGTCTGAGGATAAATACGGTGACCCCAAATCTGCTCGTCAATCCAAAAGTCGATTTTCGTGTAATGACCTTTAGGGGGACGAGCAACGAGCGTATCAGCGGGTGTAGGTAATAACATACCTTTTATAGTAAGAGTGGTGTGAAGGAAAATTTAAAAGGATGAAAATCTATACTGTATGACTATCTTTTATGGACGGGAAAAATTTAATTGAATTGTTCGATGTTCAGGGTTACCGTTTTCATCCAGACGCAAGCGTTGAAAACGAAGGACAAACTCATCACCAGCTATTTGCTCGGTCTGTCGGCGTTTTTTTAAAGCTTTTAACAGTCGGCTCTTAAAAGAAAGAATGTCTTCATAACATTCTTTCGAAAAACTACTAGGCAAGGCCCCTTCTGCCACGCGTGAGAGAAACTCGTATCGAACTAAATTCAGAGGAAAAGATTCAGAAATATTTTCGGCTAAAGTGACTTGAAGCGCTGGTTTATTACCGTACCACACAATTTCCACACGTTCTCCTTTGCTTGGGACAACGGATATTGAATCTTCGTAAATGCGGGACACTTTAGCACCAGTTGATTGCAGGCTAGTTCCTAAACATAATTTCCGATCATCGTTGATTAGCATACCTACAATAACGCGATTTAGGCCTCGAACTAATCGGCTAACAATATGCCGATCCACGCGCCCATTTATCGTGGGATGTACTATGCGGATAACCCTTTCTAGAAATTCGCCCGCAAAACGAAAGACGGTCAGTTCCCATAAATGTAAATCTTGAGATTCAGAGGAAGATATTTTAAAAAAAAGAGCTCTACGTTGTGTGACTAACATTTCCAGGAACTGACTATTGCTGATATCTTCATCAGCAGATTCCACGTAATCACTTTGAGCCTGCTGATATCGAGCGTCAGCACCATAGAATTGATCGTTGCCTAAATACTGTTGATAATAAGGATGCAATGCCTCATCTGCTTCACCGAAGATGAGAATTGAATCAATACGGTTTGTTGTTTCATGACCAAGACGAAATCGATCTAAGTAATTGAACACCCCGATGCTTTCCCTGCGACTTTCACGTAGGTTTCCTCCAATCAAATTATTATAAATACTTGCCTCTCCTACCGATCCATCCGTTATAATCCGAGGGATATCAGTCGGTACCATTAATTGATCCTTGCAATTTTTGCCAGCGTAGCCTAACACCGCATTGACTAATAAGGCTAAAATCTCACGAATTGGAATGTGAAGATCGTTATAATCGCAGAGTTCTAACAAGTCCCGGAGTCGTTGTTGCAACAAAGGAGTTTGCAATAACTCAAAATTCCGACGAATGGGTGATTGTTGTCCATATGCTAGTGAGGAGCCAGCTTCACCTTCAAAACAGAGTTTCCAACCTGGATGGGATAGAAATGCTTCTAGAGCGCAATCAAAAAGCTCAGCGGAAGAACCACGCGATAGGTTAAAAAAACGTATACTGATCCCTGGCTGCTCTTCCTGATCCTCAACCAGTAACTGTTCAAAAAGACTTCGGGCACGGCTTACAGTAGGAGAATCTGGCAAACGTCGCCATGTTTCGATCAGTTGTCCATCATTGGCAGCAATGAGAAAATAGTCAGATGTATTATTCTCGAATAGACTATTTGAGAATAACTCTAGCAGCATTCTACCTTCAGTTTCCCATTCGGCTCCTTGCTGTGGTACCCAAGCACTCAAATCCCTAATCACATGCAACGTTGCCCCTGATGTCAATGTTAAATGGATATAAGGATTGTTGGAGGACCATGTTGCTCCATCGCCTTCTAAGTATTCCCAAACTTTGCTGCATAAGTGAGTTTTGCCATCGCCAGCAGTACCAGTCAGAATAACAGAAACAAGCTCTCGTCCTGCAAAACACTGTAGTACTTCCGAAAATCGGGGATGAGTAAAGGCAATAGGTGTCACGCCAGCACGCCGTGCAGCTCGGCCCGTATGCTCTTCAAACGCTGAATCATTGGCTGGAATCGGGCCATATTTACGAACGAATCGAATCCAATTGTTCGCTGACGGAGAAGTACTTGTGATCACATTCAATAAAAATAAGTAGTCGCTTTAGATTTGGCAAATGAGGCACCCCGTTTTTTCCTCATAGTCATCCACTCCTCCAAGTATGTTTAATAATGTCTTATTCGGTGCGTTGCGACGGGCGCGTTCTTTTGCTACTTCATGTTCCCGAATGATTTGCGCCATTCGTTCTGGCTTTTCCAATTCCGCTAATGGCTCGTTACCGCACCAGTAAAATGTAGTTATCGCATTTTTACCAGGTTTCTCATAAGCTTTGGCCTCTTCAAACAAATCAGGGTGCGCAGCTTTAAGCCTCACCCATTCTATTTTTTGCTGGTAGAAACAGAAAAAACAGCCAGAGCGGGTACGTCCCCATTCAGTATAAGGAGGCATACCCAGACCTGATTCTTCTAGAATACGCTCAATATCAGCTTTGATTAGACCGTCCTCACGGAAAGGGTATACGGGCACAATATTCGGTTTTTGGCTGATATAACCGTCACGATTCTCGTCAGCTCTAAGTCCCACATAATTGTAGCAGAATTCATTACCAATAAACCGCTCAAATGGAACCAGCTTCATCTTACGTGTGCACCAACGGCGATGGCTAGAGGGTAGCATTCCTCCGTAAATTTTGAGCAGTTGATCAAAGCCAATAAAGTCCCCATTTTCAACGGTACTTTTATGGATAGGTTTACCAAGTAGTGCTTCTAATCGGCCTAGATAAGCAATTGTTTCAGGCAGTTCCTTACCCGTATCATGAAACACATACTCCATTTCGGGTACTCGATCACGCATGTAAAACGCTAGTGCGGCACTGTCTTTGCCTCCAGATAAGCTCAATATATGTCTTGGCTGCTGATTAGTTTTCATGGTTAATGGGTGGGTTACTAGTTGGTGAAATAGAGGGCGAATCGTCAGTTACAATATTAATAATAAATGCATTTTGCCCCACAAATACATCTTTGGGTGAATCAAGTGAAAGCCCTAAAGAACTAGGAGGTAATAGGACAATAGGTTTGTTACCACTTGGGTAAAGAAAACCTTTCTTACTAAAAAACCAATTGTCAAATTCGTCTAACAATAAATTTATATTCGAGAATAATTTTTTATCATAATTAGCCAAACGCCCTCCCTCTACTTCAGCCTTTTTAAGTATTAACTCACGTTGTTTAGAAAGGAGAGCTTCTTTAAAATCTAAAGCGAAATGCAATGTTAAGCGAACGGTTTTATCTCCTACTCTAGTAATAGGTAAAAAAGCATATTCGACGCTTTCTTCTAAAAAAATACCTGCTGAACTGTCCTCTTTCCTATAGAGAACTTCCAGTCTTATTTCTTGAGTAAATGGTGGTGATACTGGTAAACCTATTCGGGAAATAGAAGCAGAAAAGGCTTGTTGTATCTCCAACGCAAAAGGCAGTCGCAAACGAAAGTGTCGTTCTAACTCTAAAATTTTCTGCCATTCAATGAACTTATTATGTGGGACTGTATCAACCTGTTTTACATTCCACTTGATTTGGTATTGAACTCCCTCAAATAAAAAGAAATCCGTTTTCTGATCGCTAAGAGCAAGTGGCTTCTCAAATGGTACTAATGTACCGCGCACTAAGAAAATACTTCTTTCTGCATTTTTAGCTTCTGGGCGTTCAAGATCACATTGTGCATTCAAAACCATCCACACATCTGTTGTCTCAGATTTAGTAAATAAGTCTCCTAAGTGCAAATAAGGTAGCTTGGCTAATTTGCTGTTTGTAGACCCTTCTAAAGGGTGAAGCTCAATTGGACCTAAACCCTCTTCAAATAGTGCACTCATATAAATGGCCGACACTTTTGAAGAAGGTAGTCGATGATGAAGTGGCGGTTTATCGGAGAATACCTTATCAATAATAGATTGTTGAACTTTTAAGTCGGTGTTCCGTAGTAATAGATTAGCCCAATGAGTACCATACAGCCAAGCTAAATAATCACCTAATGGTTGTGCCTGATCCCGTAAAGCAGAATTTTGGATAAATACATAATCCTCTATACGAAGCATTTGTACTTCTTTCTCAAATTCATTTAGTGCACCTTTGGCTGCACTTATTAGTGCATGAATATAATCCTGAAGAGCATGATTACTTTCAAATTCTTCGGAATATGCGCGTATTAATAACGAAACTTTATTCTGATCACTTAGTTGATCTTTGGGTGAAAAACGAAAGACTCCTTCAATCATACCCGCCTCATCTTGAAATCGATCAATCAACTTGATGAAACCAGACTCTGAAGACATCAATATTGTGACAGGCTTTTTCCCCTTAGGACATGTATTGTATATCTCCCGTGCTTTAGTTTTGGCATTAGCCACAGCTAAAGGCCCTGGTTCAATGCCTAAGTTATAATCAATGAAGATGTAGACGAATTCACCGCTTGAAAAAATACTGGGGTCTTCGACTCTAGAATTGATTCGCTTAACATCTAAATTCTGATTTTCAAGATTTTTACAAATTGTCTCAAGTTCATTTAATTTATCAACTTTTTCGGTAAACAGATTTTTATCAACTAATTCCTTTAATCTGGCATGACTGGCTCTTTCCCTCCACAGTTCCTGCAAAAAATCCAAAAAATTTGCAGGCGCAGGTTCATCTATATATACCTCTGGCAGTATTAGACCAATCTTAGAAACTAAATCGTCAAATTCGCCTTCTTGGTTCACCAGTTGATAAAATTCTAAATACTGCTTTATTTTGATTTCGCCCTCTTCAACATCATCAAAGGCATCATCAATAATAGCCGCTTTTTGTTTAGGTTCCTTGGTAGCAGCAACCGTTTCTATTAAAATGGGGGAAGAAGATGACATAGGATACTCACTTATTGTTTTGCAAATCAAGAATGAACGTATGTAAGACAGATTTTCCAGTATCCTGGAGATACAAAGAGGAGCCATGATATTGAGCTATTTCCCGTGAAATGTATAGGCCTAGTCCTTTTCCTTCTCCAGGCGGCTTTGTGCTAACAAAAGGTCTAAAAATATCGTCTTTTTTTGCAACTGGAATCCCAGGACCATTATCTGAAAATAAAACGAACTGTCGATCACGATCAATTTTTACTTTTATTTCAGCGTTTGAAAGTTTATTAATGATTTGCTCCTGTTTTAGCCAATAAACAGAATTAGTAATCAGGTTCTCAATCACTTGTACAATCATTCCTGGAACTGCCTGTATACTCCATTTTTGATCAATATAACTGTCTTCAATTACTAAATTTATTCGATGGCGTTCAAACTGGTCATGGTGGTATAGTAAAGTATCCTGTAACAGCTTTTTTAAATCTACCAATGTTTTGTGCTGACGGCCTGAAGGGCCTAAAGGATCAATAACTTTCAGACGTGTTTGTAAAGTTGTTAGCTGTGATCTTAGTGTACTCATTGAGCTTGCCGTGCGTTGGGTAAGCTCTTGGGATGGAAGAGTATTTATTGTTTTAATAGCTTGATGTGTAGCCCGGTTTAGTTCATGGGCAATAACGTCAATCATTAAGCCTAAGCCAGCCAGATTTATCGTAGTACTCAGTCGTTGTTCAAGTACTTTTGCTGACGCTTTAGCACTTTTAAACAAAGCTGAGCTTTCTTCCAAAACTTCTTCAATTGTATTAATAATTTCAGTTTCCTGGTTCAGTTCAGGATAATTTGTAATTAGATATTTTATCGCTTGCCTTATCTTATGCTGGCCTAGATCTATTCTTTTTTCTATCTCTCCTAAACTTAATGCAGCGAGGTTTGCTTGTTCGTCGCTTTGAACAGCGTTGAGAAAAACTTTAAGCTCTTTCCAAATAAAATATTGTAGTAATGTAACAAGGACTTGTTTTTCTAAATTATCTCGCAAACCTTCTCGGTTTGTCTGATCAAGAAGAAACGGATTACCATTGGAGGTAATATCTACCTTTCCAACTATCTGACGCCTGTTCAATTTATAACCTTGGGAACTTAGGGCTATATGGTCAATGTCCAACCAATCATCATTTGGACCACCAAATGGATTAACACGGAAACCATCTCGGTAAACCATTAAACCGCCACCCCATGTGTCAACCAGCTCCTTAACGTATTTCGGATCTATTACACCTTGATTTTTAGTCAGTAACCTCCGGTTAAACCAGTGTAGTTCAAAAGTAAATGGGCCCAAACTTCTCAATATTGCAAATGCTTTATCTACATCTACAACCTCTTCTAAGAGTACTGCAAGATGTGTTCCAGTTATTGAGAAAGTTTTATTTCGATCATAAACTCTGTAATGCATCTCTCCAAGTAGAGTCGCATTACCATCCGTATCGAATTTTAGTTCGCCTTTAGCTGACGCATGTGCATTGGCGAATAATGTTTTATCGATGCCCGAAAGCAAAATAGGTTTTTTATTAAACCAGAGAGTAATAAAATCACGGTTTGTTCGACTAAACGGGTCAATAAAACGACCTATCTGTTCCTGCTCGATTGCTTCTATTTTTTCTTTTGACCAAATTGACTTTAAGTCAAAGATTCGAATACTGGTTCCTTGTGTTAGTGGATTGTCTTTTAATGTTCCTATTTTCGGCTCAACGACTATGCTATCTAGCATTGCATCTGAGTCGTGCGAAAACATGTTCCAGTCGATTTCTAATATGTTATAATTATTTTCGCCAGCTTTAGTTGTCTCTACCAGAAGTCCATCTCCTAATCGCATTACTGAAAGACGGCCAAGACCTTTTTCGCCCAGTATTGGACGTTTGCCTTCACTTGTTGGGACTATATTTTCATTTTGACTACGCTGCTTTTGTCGATTACGAGTCCCTAATGTTAAATATATATCCTCCAGGTCAACTAAAGACATACCTTCTCCCTGATCCTTAATAAGAATATAGTTCGCCTTTTTTAGAAGTAAGAGAAGTTGATCTGAAGTAAGATTATTATTTAAGGCTATTTGTAATTCACTAGCTTCTGGTGTCTCTAAATCAATGCTACTAATTAGTTGGTTAAGTATTTCTTTTTTTACTGAGTTATTTACTGGGTTATTGTCTAATGTAATACGTTTAATTGTGTCTCTAACAAGCAATTGTGGTAATCGGATTACGACTCTTACCTCCACCTTTCGTGAACCTGCATCAAATGCATTTTTAATAAGTTCATAAAAAGCAATAGCATCAGAGCTGATGAGCTCTGCACCTAACTGTAAAATAGTACGGGCAGTAACCTTAAAATGCATGTTTCGGTGGATATGAGCGGAATTTTAAATTGACTGGCTGGAGTATTCATTATTTTTGAGCCATCATCTCCCACAGGACACGTGTAGCAGCAGCCATACCGAGCTGTCCCTGATGTCTAAGTAATGTTCTCAGGTGTTCTTGTAGAGCTTCCATATCCTTAACCTGTTCTTGCGCTAAATGAATAACTTGATCACGTTCCTCTCCGTTCGGGTGAGTTAGAGCCAGTCGGACAGACTCCACATTCTGTTCAGTACTTTTTTTACTAAACACAACAGCTTCTACTCGCAAGAATTGAGCGCTCAGCTTGTGGATTTCTTGCTCAAACTTATATTCATCCGCATCACGCCACTTGGCTGGTGGCATTGAGCAAACTAGATTACCCAAAGATTCCAGCCATTTATTTTCTACTAGTGATGTATCAGCTAGCCGTAAGCAAAAGCTCTTTAATCGAATCTCAGTCACCGAGATGGCCAACGCTTTCGCCCGGCTGGCCAATATAGGTCGGATTTGATCAAATCCACCACTTAACTGCAATTCTTTCATCAATTGTGAACATAAGCTCTGCAACAAATTCGGGTAGGCAGCACGCAATTCATCTACAATACTTTTTAAAGTAGATACAAATTCCTGGATATGATTTAGTTGTGTATGTTCATCACCAATAATGTGGGCATTGATAGGGGATAGGCCACAGGCTTTTGGCAAATCATAGAAGATAAGTTTAGCCGGATCAACAGTTGCTACCAGAATAGACCGGACGGCCTTGGCTTTAGGAGATAAACGTGTCGTTTTTAGCGCATATTCTGGAAGATTTGCGATAAATATGAGTAGTGGTTTTACGACATCCAGTATGTCGACTCGGTTCGTGTTTTCAGCCCTTAGCCCTAATTCACGGATCAATTGTTGAAACAAGTCGTTACGGATACCTGTGTATGGATAATATTGGACCTCAAACGTTTCCGGAGCTTTAATGAGCCGTAAGAAGTTAGTACCAGTTATTCTTGGAATAAAAGAACCATCTTCGTAAAATGCTAATTCTTGCTCGTGTATGACGGCAAATACCGCCAGTAGTAGCGGTGTTAAACCATCTCTAACACCATAAGGCGCTAGCCGTAACGCATCAAACACTACTGTCACTGGCACACGTGCATCCGGTTTTTCCAAAAGAACCTCATGAATACGATGCATCGCCGGTAAAATACGGCAATGAGCTTCGTCATATTGTTCACTAGGTAAAGCAACTTCCCATATGCCTTCTTTCTCTGTTTGCTGGTGTAAGCCTGCTTCTTGCAATACCGATAAATACATGGACATTTCAGGTGGATGCTTATCCGGGTCCATGCCCAATAAAGGTTGACTGGCTGATTCAAAGAGTTTCTCACATAGCCTTAACCGTGCAGCAGCACCGTTCGACGATAAAATCCTTCGATTGATCAGTTCATTATGTATGAACGGGGAGAAGGAATAGACATTATTACAAATTTCGGTTAACAACGTCAGTACATTCCTTCCTGTGTGAAGATTGGGTACTAGCTGCCCTTTATGGAACCAAGCCAAACGGCCTTCTCCATCGGCATTAAGTAGACCTATACTTACTTGTAATTTTTTTGTTAACGTTTGCTGAGAGAGTACTAATTTACGGGAGACTTCTTCTCGTGCATATCGATCATGACGTAGTTCACCGATCGACCGCTCTACCCACTCCCATTGACGAAGCTCCTCCAACTCTGCCGTAAGTCCTCGAAGGGGTCGAGGTACAGCCACAAGTACGTGGGCACGTTGGGCAATTTCCGAATTCGATATGAACTTATGAGCAGCTTCGACATCTGTAGGTGTCTCACAGAGGGGAACAATAATTAGTCCATCTGCTGATGTATCCGTATTAAGTTTATTGGACAAGGAGGCCACTTCTACATACTTTACATCAAAATACCGCAGATTACCTGTGCTGATGTAATGACGACGGGCAACAAGTGGCCGCACCTCTAGGCGCTCCCGAATAAGTGCTGGCAGATTAGTAACAGTTCCTAAGGCTTTTTTTGCTTCGGCACGGGCATCATTTAAATTAACACTTGAGGTAGACCACACACAAAAACCACCGGCGATACCTCTAAAGTGCAGCATATGCAGCTCCTGCAAACGAATGAGAGCGGCCTCTATATCATTTCCTATGTCCAGGGCAAGCGACAATGCTTGCTTCGAAGCAACTAAGTCGCTTGTGTTCAGGAGATTCATTAAGCCAGTTATTTTAAGCACCGCTAGATCTTGCTCCTGTTCTCCTTGGTAGGAATTTATAATGCTATCGATTTCTTTCCAGTGGTAGCTGAGCGAGGCCAAGCGACCACCAAAGGCACTACGCGCATAATCGAAAAGATTATTTAACCGAAAAAACTGTTTTCCCTCAGTACGAGCGGTAAAGTCTTGCAAGCCGTGTGGATCAGAACCCAGCAAAAACGAATAGAGTGACCGTTCATTTTGACCAAAACTGGCAAATAGCCGGACCAAGGGTGGTAAAACGGTAGGATGAAGAGGGTATATATTGGCCGCTAAGTCTATTAGAGGCTTGGCTGCCACGTCAACCCCATACCAACGCAATTTTAGCGTCTCCTGCATAGCCGATCTAGCCTGTTCCTGTGTTTGCGGCTTAACCTGGTCAAGTTGGGTTTTTAAGGCATTAGCGACTAACGAGGCAACTTGCTCGACTGGGTGGTACCAGGTAATTTCTTCGAAACGTCCAGCTACTTTTTCCCATTCTCGCTGTTGTGCTTTAGTGAGACTTTCCGTGTAGGCGCTTACCCCCTGGTGTAATAGAGCTAATATAAATAAAGGTAAGTCACCGCTACGTGCCGACGCTTCAGCGAGACTTTGCAGTAAAAAAACATCCTGCTGATCAGGGCGATCAGCCGCGTATTCTAAAAATTTACCAGCTTCGTCAAGGATCAATAGTAGTCCATTTGCTCGATCAGTAACTACTATATACCGCTGTATACGCTGCACCCAGTGAAGCACAAGTCTATCTGAGCAGATCTCAGGGTTAGACGTTACTTCCCCTAATTCTGTTAACAAACTTTCGTCGGCGTCAATGCTTCGCAGAGCTGTAAGCAACGCCCTAAGAATAGCCGGGCCCATTGGTTCCCGACTTCCCGTTACCAATACAGGTAACAAAGCGGGGGCTTTGGGGAAGGCGAGCCCTGATCCGGCTCGACGCAGCTCAGTCTTAAACACTGTAGGCAATTGCGACAATGGTTGAGAAAATAACTTTGCCACCAGTAAGGCAAATGAAGATTTTCCCGAACCATAATCCCCAGTAATACGCCATGCACGTAGACTTGATTTTGGCCTTAAACCTTCTCCAAGACGCTCTAAGGCTTGTTTCGCATGTGGGGTAAGGGTATAGTTCTCTAATGCTTCTGGATCATTCCAGTCACGTTCCAAGTCCGTAGAACGTAAAAAACGTCGATGTATCGCGAATAAGCTGGTGGTTACGGTATTAATCATGGCCTATTCCTATTCTAAATTTTTGTCCGTGTGCTAACTGCTGAGCCTCAAAATAGGCTTCCATCGGTTGACCATAAATTCCTGTGAACAGGGTTGCTTCCATTTCTTCATTCAACTCCCCCTGTTTTAATAAACGTGGTAGAGCCGCCGAGTCGCGATAGTCAAAAAAAAGCTGTGAATCGTGTTGTAACGAAACTAATCGACCTTGTAAATCCGGTTCCGATAGTTTAAAAATCTGGCCCACACTACCGGGTCGTGCGTAAATGTCCCGAAATGATAAGCTCTCTTCCTCTCTTTGGTGATTGCGCCAGAAATCAAACAAACAATAAGCTAGTAGTGGGCCAGTGATGTCAGGCTTTCCATCCTGCCGGAATACGTATAAATGCTCCCGTTTCCCCGGTTCAGCCATTGTTCGTTCACCAGCGGGAATAACTAATTGAAGTTCGGTTAACGGGCAATCCAAACTCTCCTCTAGTATTTCATTGCCTTTTCTTGCCCGTACTGGGACATAGGTATGCAGAAATATAGAAAAGTGTTGTTCTTTCGTAAAATCGGATAAAGGGCGCTCCATTCGGTCCGATTCAATGCTGAATGCTTCAATGACCTCAGTCTGAGAAAACTCTGGTTTCTGCCACTGATTTAGCAAGAAATACCACGCAAAAAGCGGATCATCAATGAGCGTTGAGATTTTCCAATGCAGCAACCATAAGGTTCGAATGTCTTCCAAGAAAGGATCCTGCCCCTTTTGGGCCTGAAAGATGGCGTGGCCGAAAGGCGTGATATAAAGGCCAGGTTTATCCGGTTGCTGTTCGGCTATACCGAACGATTGTACCCAAAATCGAATGGATTTAACCATGTTTTTTCCAACGCCTAACTGCACCATTGCATGATTATCATTGGCGAATAGGGTAGGGTCTGCGTGAATGGCCCGATATGCTTTTGGTAGCCAAGTATATCGGCATGGAAAACTCTCATGACCAGAAAATCTAAATCGCATTATTCTTAAATTATTGGATACCGTGAAGGTATGGATGGCAAGATATACCGTCTAAATTGCGTACTTTATAATAGAATTGCCGCCTGTTGCCACCAAAACTACATATAATTAAGTAGGTTTCGAGCTTGTTGTTTACCTTTCCAGATGATTTATCTTGACAATCATGCCACCACGGCTTGCGATCCCTTGGTGGTCGACGCGATGATGCCTTTTTTCTCAGGTAGTTATGGAAACTCATCCAGTCCTCACGAATTTGGCCAAGCAGCGGCTGCTGCCGTTAGCCAAGCTAAGGAACAGGTTGCTGCCTTACTAGGGGCCGACCCAGGTGAAATTGTATTTACTTCAGGGGCAACCGAAAGTAATAACATCGCATTGCTGGGGGCAACTCAACAACACAAAAATTTAGGCGGAACTCGTAGGCGATTGGTCACAACGGCGACTGAGCATAAATCGATAGTAGCCCCCCTGCAATACCTGGCCCAGCAAGGCTGGGAACTGGTGTATTTACCAGTAGATAGGACGGGGCGCGTAGATTTGATTGAAGCTAAGAGGCTGATTACACTAGATACATTACTTGTTTCAGTACAAGCGGCAAATTCCGAAATCGGGACGATTCAACCTGTTGCTGCACTGGCTGACTTGGCACATGCGAACGGAGCTTTGTTTCATTGTGATGCCTGCCAGGCAGTAGGTAAGATTAACCTTCAGGTTGATTCATGGAGATTTGATCTACTTTCATTAAGTGCCCATAAGCTGTATGGACCTAAGGGCGTTGGTGCTGTATGGATCAGGGGAGGGGAGAAGCAATTGCCACTGGTACCACTAATGTACGGGGGTGCTATTGGTAGTTTACGGCCTGGTACACTGCCGGTACCGCTGCTTATTGGATTTGGTAAAGCCTGTGAGGTAGCATCACACCTACTTGCGCAAGAAAGTCAAAGGATTGGTGCTTTGCGCGATTCATTTGAGCACAACCTCCTAACAGCCTTACCGGAAGTGACTGTAAATGGAGCACTGACAGAGCGACTTCCCAATAACAGTAGTCTCACATTCGGCGGTTTAGAAGCGGAAGTGCTATTAGCTAATTTGCCAGATATAGTCGCTAGTACTGGTTCTGCCTGTGAATCCGGCAGTATAGAACCTTCCCGGGTGTTACTAACGATTGGCCTTACTCGCGAACAAGCCTTTAGCACCATTCGCTTTGGCTTAGGACGGTTTACTACGGAAGCAGAAATACGGGCGGCAACGGCTCAACTCATTGCGACATACCGGGAAGTCTCCATGTGGTTGGCTTGATCCCATTAGATGTGAACGCTGTATGCAAACGGGTATATAAACCCCAAGTTTTGAGCTGTCTGTAGGCGTGGCAGTATCTGGCCATGCAGTTGATCTCGAAACCAAGTAAAGGGCTGTTGTCGAATAGATGATAGATCCCGTGCAAACAAGAGGTGATAATCCTCTAGTAATTTGGTTTGCCCTTTGTTCGCGTGAAACTGGAATGCCGCATATTGTAATTGAGCATATTGTTCGAAGTATAACTCCATGGAAGGTAACAAGTTACTTTTGGCTGAGTTAACTGGCTTAGAGGTAGGAATGATATTCCATAATTGGTCATGAGCCACAAATGACCAAGGTAAAAAATGGTCTAGGCTGAGGTTGTCCACGGTTAATCGTAAGCCGGAATAAATGCAGTTAAAGTCGGCTTGCTCGGCTAGGAAGGATTTCCAAAAGCGACTAGCCACCGATAAATCTCGAACCCCAGGCTTTTCCAATTTCTCGGTTAATCCAGTGATATTTGGATTGTTCTTTTGTAAAAATCGCACCAAGTGCCAACTCGTAAACCCTCGTAGAATTGTTTGATGACGCTGAAAGTAATGCATCCAAGCTGGATGAAGGAGAATACTATCCCCGTCGAACTGGTAAGGCGACCGCCCGGAAGCGTTCGCCAGTTCTTTTACTAACGCATTTACCTTAGGGTCATGCAAGCCCCGGGATTCTATGGCAAACATAGGCCTGATAAAACGGTAGGGTACCCAATTCATTAACTTTTTAAGTAGACGTTGCAATTTCACTTGTTGCGTCAATGACAGCCCATTCAGTTGCACCAATAATCCTGGTGCTGAAGGGCTATTGTCGACAATTATATGCTGGGAAACATAGCCCGCTATGGGCTTAAAGCTGTCTCGTCTCCCAAAGGAGAGTTTGAAGTAATCAAGTGGGTACCAAACACTAGTCAACATGCGTAACGACAAGTCTTGCAAAGCCATACGGGAACTGCCATTTTCCCGTAGGTTATCCAGAATGGCTAAAAACCAGTAGAATTTGTAGGAGTTTGTTGTATCGGAAAATACCGCTGATAAGGCGGCCACATCTAGATCATCACTTTCGGGTAACTGCATGCTATTAGTGGGCTATAACACAAAAGGGAAGTCAATTGAATACATCGTAAATCAAGAAAAAAATCAACGTATTTAGCAATGGAAACTTATAATAATCTAATCAATGGATAACGTCGGTGAAGTCAAGAAACCCTAAATTTAGATTTTATTCACCTATATAAGCTTAAAGCCATCAACTTCTAAGAAGAATGCTTCATAGCCTAGTAATCGACAATCGAGCATAGGCACAACAGATCGATCATTGGTATGACTTTATTGTATCAAATTGGCTAGATTCGCAAAGGCTGGGATAGAAAGACGGATTCGAGCAATGGCAAGTCGGTTGACTAATAGACCAAAGCTAAATTGTTTTACGGACTTGTACAGCCCCGGCTACCCGGCACTAGTCAACATTGACATCGTCAAAGCAACGCTAGAGTGGGCCGTTTACTCGGAACAAGGCAACCAATTGTATTTTCAAACACCCAATTCGATGGCTGGAGCCAAAATAGGCCTACGAAATTTGAAAGCGCTAGCGAATAGGCAACCAACTAAAGCCGTGTTCTGTACGGAACATACGGGTACCTGTAATGCCCATCTGCTGGAATATCTAGACAAACTTCATCTGCCGATTAAGTTAGAGTCATCTTTAGTTAGAGTTATCGCTGCAAGTCAAACAGGCTAGCGGCTTGCCGCGAGGTAAAATCGATAAAGTAGACGCTCAGCGAATCGCCGAGTATCCCTATCATTTTCGGGATAAAACCCGTTTGGGGCAACCTCCCCGCCCGATCATATAATAATGAGCCTTTTTGAGTGCGGCTCGTCAACGTGTGATCTTGGTATATAATCAACTGGCTGAACCGCTGGATGAACAAGATACGTTCGTGAGCTACACTATGCAGAAGCAGGTCCGGCACAGTTATAAATCCTCCTGCTCTAGAAAAAGATGGCACCGGCCGCCTGAGCGATACTCAACGCGGTCAGCAATAAACTAATCCACCGAGTGTATGCAGTCGTTAAACGGGGTGAAAAATATGACAAATTTTATTAAATTTCCCTTGCATAGACCATAGCATAGAAATCGGAGCGGGCCTGTTTTGATTGCTAAGATCAATGCTTGCGCTTAATACGAAAAGCATTATTACAAGGTCTTGAACGTAAGCATTTAATCCTTAGAACGCGCTTGAAACGATTAACTCGTCGAACCATTTGCTATTCAAACTAGGCCGCTAGAGCGGTCAATCGTGGTTCACGACATGGATCGGTCTGTTTATCGATCAATTTTTCTTTGCCGATCAACGCACTTAAGCCACTACCAGATAATTAGATTAGTAACGATTTAGGTCTGTTGAAACGATGAAATATGTACTTTCCCGCTGGATTACTCTATTAACCTTAAGCCTATAGATGGATATCAACCTTCCTATTAAAATGGACCAACAGATATTTTATCATTTCAATAATAAATTGACTAGTGATCGATCTTGCATAGGCAGCATCCTAATCGGAAATGATTTTTGTGGAAGTGGATTTGTAGTACATAATAGTCGATTGATCGTTACGAGCGCACATAATCTTGAGTCGATTGACGGAACGATTACATATCTTACCGCTTCTGATGACGAAGGTAAAAACGTTAAATCATACGTACTTACAGTAATTAGAATTTTAGAAGAGTACGATTTGGCACTTTTGGAAAGCCATGAAAAGGTAACCGACGCCTTTTTTTCAATTGCTCCCGAGTTTAATGTAGCTGTTTATCAAAAGATCTATTATTATGGATTTGACAAGAAAAAGCAAGAAGACCAGGAGTTAAATAGAGACAATGATGGAAATCCAGAAGTACGACCTCAGGGGCGCCATATTTATGAAAGTACAATTTCAAGTATTGCTAAAACCAGAATAGGGCATGGGCCCCTTGTCGATTATATTGAGTATTGTGGATATTGTGTACCTGGTTTTTCTGGGGGGGTAACAATGAATATAAATGGAGAAGTTATTGCTGTAAACACGCGGGTTTGGGTTGGATATGGGCCAAGGAGAAAAAAGTATTTTATGTTAAGTCAGGCGTTTTCAATTCAGCCCCTCCTCCAGATCATAGATTCTTTACGGGCTTAAGCTATTTAAATCCTGGGTTAGCTGAACCAATACAGAACCTCATAAATGGTAAGATGGGTGATCGTTTGTGCGACTGTTAGTAGGGTCAATCGTTCGCCTAATTAGCGGTGACCAGTTTGGACTTTTTTGCTCGCTGCACAGAAGCGCTACTAACTCCAGACTCATATTGGCGAAGTAAACCTTTGTTTATACCTGACAATTCTGCTATCGAGCTAATTTTTGTGGTATTATATACTTCAAAGAGTGTAATTATGTATTATTCAATATTGAAATAATGTCTTTGGCTTTAATGTTATTCCACTGAGGTAGATGTTTCCCCTCGTTTGCCTTAAAGTCAGTGATCTGACTCCTTATGTTTTGAACTAATTCTGCTTAAGTTTATCCGACAGTACCTTGCTTTATACTTTACGGAAAAAGCCTAATGATTAAGCCAGAAGCAGTTTATAGCTCAATAGATTGATAACACGATAATTTATTCTGCCTTAGAAGCCGTTTTCTCCGATGGTAATCCAAGATACTCCATGTATTCATTGTAAGTGTACATGTTATATCGGCTACGAACTTCAAGGGCCACTTTATTCATAGCCTTGTCAGTCGAGACTATTATCACTCTCCCACCACCGATTGAATGCCCACCGACAGCAAACATAATTAGGATATCCCATATAAAATTGGCATTCTTAGAGATATAAGGGTCAAACTCGCCATCTATCATTCTTTTAAATACATCTTTCCAAAGCTTTATCGGAGCTTCAAAATTCTTTAAGAAAAAATCTAGCCGATCTACGTCTGGTTGTAGCGCAATTGGGGATAGCATCTTGGCGCTAATAAGTTGATTGTAAATTTCATTATAATACTGTTGCGCGACGCCAAGACTAAATGCTTGAGAATCAATATAAGTTCTAAAACTCCTTCGACTAACATCATCAGCAGCAAATAGCTTCCAACTTTTAGCTGTTGGATCAACATGAGTATAAAAAGACTTTACTTTAGTAGAAAATTTTTTTTCCTGCTGATCAACATATTGACGATTTTGAATGATTGTTGATTGAAAACGCTTTAATACTCGCTCAGAATCTCGCGTAATAAGTTGGAAAGCAATCTGGCCTAGATGCTTTTGCTCGTTTTCTGCTCGTGGTAGAACTGTATCGAACAAGGCCTTGCTGATTAATAACTCAGAATCAGCTATCATCCTAAAATTATCCTTATCACCACAATGTAGATACAATGCTCTAATAGCATTTAGACACTTCTTAAAAGTAGGGTCTTTTCTGGAGCTTAGATGGGCCATTAGTTCTCGCAATACTACTGGGCTCATCATAGCAACAATATTATTTTCTTTTTCCCGGTCAAGAACCCTGCCCATAGTTCTACGGATTTGCTTTTGAGACTTCACTGCAACCAAATACCTATATGCATTACTGTCAAAAATGACGACCTCTTTTCCGGTGAAACTCATGGTGATAAATATGGAATAATATTGGATTAACCTGCAAATATTTAGAACTGGGGCAGTTAACATAAAACCGCCTTTTTCATTACTAATTCGATTCAATCATTTATTTTAGACTGTCTTATACTGAATTAGGTTTTCAGAATTTCTAAAAATCGACGACTATTGAAGACCACATTCGCGACCTATTGAGCCGTTTTTCAATATAGCGAACAACTGAGAGAAACCACCGTCTTAAGCATCCTCTTCAGCGGAGAAGATGTAAACCAAGTGATGACGGATTTGGTTATTCACAGTAGATACACGATTTGCAGCTGAGCCCAACTCTACCGGCAGAAGATAGCAGACGGGACTGCTAACGCGGGAACGCGTCCACACAGAGAGCTTAATAACAAACATTTCACTTTATGTTTAAAATTCTTTTTCCATTTCTTCAAATTCAATTGATGAGCTAACATCAGGATGCACTTTACCCTCATAATTTTGGCCGTCCCAACGATACGTTTCTATTCGAGTCAGATTATTCCTCTCATTGAAGAAACCCGTGTCCCAAAGAGTATACGATTTAGGGCAAATAATCTTTAATTCATCATCATTTGTATTATAAAAGATTTTTCCAACTTTACCCGAAATACTAAAGGGTAAATCATATCGAACTGAGTATACTCCAGGTACTTTGCAAGAAAAATTCATAATAAACTGTTCAAATTCGCCGGGCTGGAGCGTGTAGAATTTATGGGCATCAAATGGGACCGAAATTTTCTTCTCAGCATTCGCTGGATCAAGTGCAATAATTGTTTTTGAATAGCGCGGGTCTCGGCCGTCCCCACATTCCCCCATGAGCACCACATCTATATCTTTCGGTGCAGTAGTTGTATCAACACTAAACGTTACAGTGAATTTATTGCCTAATTTTATCCAGCTATTTTCTGCTCCTCTTACTGTGCTCTCTATAGTTATGAAATGGTTATATATACTATGTATATCAGCAACAGCTGGCCAATTGGAGTAATCGGAAGGGTGATTATACAAACGCTCTTGAATCTGCGCAGACCCCTCGACTAATTTGATACCGGCGGGAGGGATAAAGTATTTAGGACACGTCTCGTCTGAAATTTGAACGTCCATATATCGCTTCCAGTCATTTAAAACTTGGCTTTTTTGCATAAATACTTCTTCAAATGCACTTTTAAAGGCTATGTAAGCTGTACTGCTTGTATTAGCTGGTTTGACTATATCAATATGATTGGCATCAATTGGGTCAAATCGTTTATTACATAAATTTGTGGCACTTTGTTGTTGAACAATCTTCTGCCCATAAGTATTTTGAATTTCATAGGCGCAATAGCAAGGAAAAGAGATTCCGGCAGCCTGCCAGTCACGTTGTTTATCGGCTAAATAACTATCTGAATCCATGGAAAGCATTTTCCCAAATTGCGGATTATTGCTAAGAAGATTTGCTATTCCCGCTACTTCACTACCTGTTGTAGGAGTCGCAAAAAAGTAGGCCATTAATACTTTAGGAATAAAATCACGGTTCTTTAGCAAAAAACTGCGGGTCACTAAGCCGCCCATACTATGAGACAGAAAGGCAACTTGCTTATGATTAAATATTTTATCGTTGTTTAATACAAGCCTCATATTTTCCGCAATCTCGTCTATATTGTAACTTTTCCCTAAGACAGGTGATGGGTAATTATAGACATAGATATTGAAGTTCTTGAACGTACTATCCTCGGCGATAAGTTTTGGCCAATAAGCGCCTGTTACCTGGTTAGTCCAAGTATCTCTGCTATTACCAGTTACTCCGTGCACGAATACAATTATTCCAGCATTTTTGCTGTCATTGCGAATGTATTCTGATACTACATTATCAGTCTCCTGAGGTACTCCTGAACATCTACTGAGCACTACTTGAACAATTAACAGAACAGTTAATATGCTGAGCCAAGATTTCATCTTTTCTATAGTTTGTTATCAATTATTTGGCATTTTATAATTTCAATCATTAAATCTTTAGCCAATCTATGTAAAAAGGGACTGCTTTCGTATAGAAATTAGGGATGCTGCAAGTAGGCCAGATAGACAGGGTAAAGTAACAATGCTCAATTCACTAATCTAACTCTCTTTATTATACCAATGGTTGAAATAGCAAGAACTGTTTTTACTATCTATTTTACAATAGGAAAAATCCATTTTTAGATTACTCTCACTTAAAGTTTGATTAATAAGGTTTAACCTTAAGACTAATTACTTTAGGTGTTTAGCAGTTCGCCGCCTTTTCAATTGCCCTAATACAGGGCATTTTCTATCCGGTTAGAGTCGTATGTATTTTTGTACCGCTCATTCCTTATGCTTCGCCAGAACGAAATGGCGTACAGGCCACCACCGAGTGGGTCGAGCCAGCGAAGCCAGAGCGATATGCCAAAGCCCCGACCAGCGAGCGGGGCACTGATCGGCTGATGGAGTTAATTTGCAAATTCTCGTGCTTTTTCTCGCCTTAGTATAATGAAAATTTGTAAATACCTGAATAAGAGTGGTTTTCTAACACTGAAAGGGCGATCTGTGACGATAGGCCAATTTATCATAGGGATACTACGTAAAAATCGGGTGTTTTTCACGTTTTTCGTAATCGGGCTTATTCATATCTTCGGCCTCAGATGCTTCTGAATTTTGCGGAGCCGTAACAAGCAACTGAACACTAAAAACTAACTTATGGCCGCTATACCTGTACTCCGATTTCGTGTTAAAATTTCACCTGCTGGAGGCTTTATTGACATAATAACTGCCAATGGTAATTTCCCCAACTTAAGCATTTCAGGGGGATCACTCGCTGCTGTTATTGCTATCCTCAATGGCCGTTCTCCAACTTACGATCCTTCCAACAACGGTTTCTCTAGTACTGGAGGAGTAGGGCATGAAGCTACTGAGCATATTATAGCCCTTAATGCTGGAGGAGAATTAGGAGGTAATAATTTCGAAACCGGCGAAGGACACATTTTCTAACCACTAATCAATATGCGCCTCCTTTGTTTATTTATACTCACATTTTTTGTTGGAACCTTTTCTTCTCGTCCTGTAAAAGCTTTAAAACGGAGTTTAAGCAAGCAAGGCTTCTAAAGAATGACACTTTACTTGCTTGGACAAAGCATCAGTTTGGAGGAGATGGCGGACTTGGTGCTTATCGCACCATTGATGTAGTGAAAGTTCAGATTAAAGAAGATCTTGAAGGTTTGTTCCTAACAGTGATCGATAAAAACGATATTGAAGGAATACAGGATGATAATCCAACGGCTACGCAGTCAAACTCAGCAAAAATCGAATTTTTAAAGGAAAAGAAAATAAAGACTCCTGACTTAAGCGGTTCTTTTTCAGAAACGAAAGGTGCCACTATTCCTCCTAATTTCTTTTTTAACACATCCGATGAGAGAGTTTATTTCGGATTTAAAAACAGAACATTACGCTACAGACAACTAAGACCATATGTACAAGCGATGGCTACAGCCTTCAAGCATAGGGGCAAAGTCGGGAATGTGCAGGCCCAATTTGAGAGCGGATTGAGTGGTGCACTCGCTGGTGGCTTAAAACATTCATGGAATAAGTTTACTGGAACGAAAAACGCTCTAGGTTTTAGTACAATTTCTAAGTCGTTGGCGGGCGGCGTTTTGGTTGGTTTAAGTACCGCGGATATTAATGCCAAATCTACGCAGCAACGAGTGGATGATGCGAATGCGACAAAAAATTTAACGTTTCCAGTTGGAGCGCATATAGTTGTTGGTTACAACAATATCAATTTCGGCATTGCGGCTGGTCAAGATATTATTATCGGATCGAACTGTGAAAAATGGAATTATCACGGTCAATGGTGGTGGGGTGTGCTAGTTGGTTTGGACATTATAAAATAATCCATCTAACTGATGCCGATTTAGATTGAAACCTATTTTTATAAATTCAACTACTTCAATGCTCGTAGGTCAGGACTTTGTTTCTAGCCCTACTGACACTGTGTCGACAAAGCACTTCGTAGTCTGCTTGTTTGTTTTTTGCCATAAAACAGCCAGTTATAATTATTAATTTATTTACGCATCAATAAAATCAACCGTTTGATAAATAAGTATTTAGTTACTTTGAACGTATTTATTATAGATTTAAATTTCAATAACACTTAACAAATCAAACAAATGGCTAAGAAAAAAAGTGAAAAAATAGATATTGAAAAACTAAGAAAGATGAACTCACCTTTAGTGAGCGTATGGGAAGCTTTCGCCGTTGGTGGTACTTTTCGAGATAGAGCCGCTGCATTTCAAGCCGATATTGATAGCGCATTAAACGAAGAGCATGATGAAAACTCATTTATGGGAAAAGCGATAAAAGAATTACAACATTCAATCGATGAGAGCGGAAATGCAAATTTAATACAGGATCACCTTAATCAAGCTAAACAGCAAGATGAATAAATGGATCAAATATGACTCGTACTTCATTATCAGTTGCTTTAGTGAATCCTCCGAATATAAACAATACTGGCTTAAAAGATGAAAATGGCACTCCTCCACTTGGACTAGCATATCTTGCTGCTTCTTTAAGGAAAAATGGTTATACAGCTGACCTATTTGACTTGGCAGACATGTCAATTAACGAGGCATCTGAAATATTATTGAAGTATCAAAAAGGCTATAATTTATTTGGTTTCACGTCCTATACTAAATCTTTTCCATCGGCTGTAAGCTTGGCAAGGGATTTAAAAAAAAATGACGGAAGCTGTATTACATTATTTGGCGGTCCACATGTATCTCCGTTAAGCTACGAAGTGTTAAACGAACATTCTGAAATTGACTTCGTGATTCAAAATGAGGGAGAAATTGCAATAGTAGAATTATGTAATGAAATTACGAGTATTAATCCTAAGTTTTGCAATGTCTCAAACCTTGTTTATCGAGAAGACGATAAAAACGGAGATAGAGTAATTAGAAACAGTATAAATCAAACAAAATTTCCACCGCTAGACTCATTACCATTTCCTGTAAGAGACTACAAAATTGAACCGTCTAGAGTGGTTATTAAAAATACTATAAAAAATAACAATTCGAGGATTGAATTTTTTAGTAGTAGCCGAGGATGTCCGAAACGATGTTCTTTTTGCTCTATAGTTGTTATGGCTCCTAATTATACATTTAGGACAGTAGAGAATATGATGTTAGAAATAAAAGAAGTTTATAATCGCTTACCTTTTGGACATATAGCTTTTCTAGATCCCAATTTTTTTGCGCATTATAAAAGAGCACTAGATTTTTCTATAGCGTTGCACAATTGGAACCCTGATATTACATGGTCTGGAACAGCAACGGCAGATACTATTTGTAAAAATATTGATGTGATCGAAAAAATTTCAGATCTAAATTGTATTTCATTAGAAATAGGCTTAGAGAGTGGAAGTGATACTGTATTAAAAAGATTTAATAAAAAAACCAACGTACAACAAAATATTCAAGCAGTTTCAGAATTAAGAAAATATAATATTGCCATTGATCTTGATTTTGTAATGTATGATCCTGAAACTGAAATTGAGAATTTAAAGGAAAATTGGGAGTTTTTGTCTACAACAGATCTCATTGATTACTATCCTAGTGATCATTGGTTCAATGCATTAAAAATCTATCCAGGTACCCCAGATTCAACTAAATATGGACTTGCTACTCAAGAAATATTTGGATATAAATCAGTAGTACCTCCTTTTAAAGATAAGCGCGTAAATATAATTTATAAATTAATGATTTCTTATTATCAAAATTGTCAAATAGACGTAGATAATTTAGATTCAATTTGTAATAACGCTATATTTTATACCTCGAACTATAAAAATGGATCACATAATTGTATTAATACAATTCTTAAGTTATCGCATACTTTTTTGAGATTACTTCCTGCAAACTTTTTTTATGAATGTATTAACGGAGAGGGGCTTGAATTATCTTTCTATTTACATCAATTAGAGAAGTATAAAAAAATGTTTTTTACAATTAAATCTTTAGTATCAAAAATAGAAAGAGGAGATGAATTTGATGAAATATTAAGTTTGAAAACGTTAATAGAAATAGTTTCTACAGGATTAATTGAGATATATATTAATGTTGAAAATGAAAACAAATGCTGGATTGTAAATTTCGGTGATTTATCATACTATCATTTTGAAAACTTTCCTTCGATACGATTGTCAAAAGAAGGAAATAAAACTCTAAGTTATTTTGAAACTGAAGAAGACAACACTTTATTAAAGAATTCGCTTTCGACATCTGAATTTAACCTTTTTAATAATATTTTATTACCTACCAAGCGAAAGGCTAAACTAAGCTCTTTATATGCTAAGTGATAATTTCTTTAAATATTTTTGGGAGGAAAGGCCAATATTACTTAAGGGGCTCTTATCACCTGAAAAGCTTTTTCCAATTACGAAAGGAGAGTTTTTCAAATTATGTGTTAGCCCCATTCTTGTAAGAGCTTACCAAAGAGTTGAAAATGAGGACACTGGGAGTGCTTTGTCTACAATAATAGATGATTATGGTTTAATTAAACCTTTCTATGAATCAGCATTAGAATTTAAACAGCCGATTACATTGCTTCTTAATAATGTGGAAAAGGTCTCAAAAAAGCTTTTAGATTTAAGAGATTCATTTAATGTGAAAAGGAGTTGGCGCTATGATGATATCGTATTGACATTGTCAAATGTTAATAGCGGAATCGGATTCCATGCAGGCCATGAAGATGGGTTCATCTGTCAGATGAAGGGTAAAAGGATATGGAATGTTTATGAACCTTCGACTTTAAGCCCTTCTTATATTAGGTCAGTATTAGGCTCGAAAGAAGAAATAGTTTCGCAACTAAAAAGACCAAAAGAGGATCCTATCTTGTCTGTTATTTTAGAGCCCGGAGATGTATTATATTTACCTCCGCTGTATGGTCATGAAGGAATCACTTTAGAAGAGTCTATTAGTGCTTCTATTGCGTGGCGTGGTATTACCCCAGGATTTATACTAACGAAACTAGGCGTAAAATACTTGAATTTAAGTGTAGTTAAAGATAATAGAAAAGATTTCTTTAAAATTTACTCTGAAAGAGAGTTAGCATTTGCAAAAATACATGAAGAATTAATACAAGTTTATCATGATCGCTTTAATTTAGATTTAAAATCTAAATTTATTAGTGAAAAACTGGGGAAAATTATTGAAACGTTTTAACAGGGCTTCGTAATATTGGACGTTATCGAATGCGTTCTTCAAAAGAATAATGATTTTACCATTTATGTTTTTATAATTGGTATAATTATAAAAACATAAAAAACTGTACTAGTTGGCGGTTAGGTTTACAGACAAATTAAAGATTACATAAGTAATTCATGATAATGTGTGAAATTATCCGTAAATTAGTTGACTTATAGAGGCAATTTTACTTACATTGAAAATCTAATGGAATATTCTAAATTTACAAAGTTAGTTGTGAAACAATAATAGCGTGTTGAGAAATTAATTATGTTTGGCAAAATATCATAGCCTATTTA